>CAXTPG010000015.1:0-60378 GCA_964246015.1 uncultured Acetobacteraceae bacterium | reverse complement strand
CACGGCGCCGGCGTCCACCAGCTCGTCCAGGTCGCCCGCGGCGTGAAGACCATCCTGCTGACCAGCGAACGCTTCGATGCCGACGAGGCCTGGTCGCTGGTCGCCAGATGGCGCGTGACCAACATGTTCACCGTGCCCACCATCGTGAAGCTGCTGACCGAGCATCCGTCGATCGACCGGCACGACCACTCCTCCCTGCGTTACGTCATCTACGCCGGGGCGCCGATGTACAGGGAGGATCAGAAGCACGCTTTGGCGAAGCTCGGGCCCGTGCTCGTCCAGTATTTCGGGCTGGGCGAGGTGACCGGGAACATCACCGTCCTGCCGCCCGACCTGCACGAGGCCAGCGACGACGGCGCCACCCGCATCGGCACCTGCGGGTATGAGCGGACGGGAACCCAGCTCTCGATCCAGGACACCGACGGCCGGGAACTGGCGCCCTTCGAGACCGGCGAGATCTGCGTCTGCGGCGTCGCCGTGTTCGCCGGCTACTACGACAACCCCGAGGCGAACGCGAAGTCGTTCCGCGACGGCTGGTTCCGCACCGGGGACCTGGGACACGTCGACGCGGAAGGCTTCCTCTACATCACCGGCCGGGCGTCCGACATGTACATCTCCGGCGGCAGCAACGTCTATCCGCGGGAGACCGAGGAGAAGATCCTGACCCACCCCGGCGTGGCGGAGGTCGCGATCCTGGGCGTCCCGGACCGCATGTGGGGCGAGGTGGGCGTCGCCGTCTGCGTCGCGCGCCCGGGGGCCGCGTTGGACGAGGCCGGGCTGCTGGCGTGGCTGGACGGCCAGGTGTCCCGCTACAAGCTGCCGAAGCGCGTGTTCTTCTGGGACGAGCTGCCGAAATCCGCCTACGGCAAGATCACCAAGAAGGACATCCGCGCCGGGCTGGAACAGCGCGGCAGCCTGCCGCTGGACCCGTCCGCATGACCCGCACCATCCGCATGCCCGGCCCGCCCGCAACCCAGCGCATCACCGCCGTCCCGGTCGGCGCGATCCCGATCGACACCGTGCTGCCGGCCGGCCTGCGCCTGCTGGACGCGCTGGCGGCACTCCTGGCCGGCCCCGTGGAATCCGCCTGCCTGACCCTGTCCGGCGGCGCCTTCGGCCCCTTCGCCTACGTGATCCCCTCCCTGCCGCCGGGCCCGAGCCACGCGGCCTTCTACAGCGACACCCGCCGCCCGCCGGGGCTCACCACCCTCGATGTCGGCGCCGTGACGGTGGGTGTCCGGGAGGGCCGGCCGTTCTTCCACTGCCACGCCCTGTGGTCCGAGGCCGACGGGCGCCGCGGCTGCGGCCACGTGTTGCCCGATGACACGATGATCGCCGCGCCCATCCACGCCCGCGGCGCCGGCATCGCGGGCGCACGGTTCGAGGTTCGTCCGGACCCGGAAACCGGGTTCAGCCTCTTCGCCCCCCACGCGACCGGCGCCCCGGCCCCCCCTGGCGCTGTCCCGGCGCTGGCCCTGCGCCTGGCCCCCAACCAGCAGTTGGCCGCGGCGCTGGAAGACGCGGCCCGGGCCGCCGGGTTCCGCCGCGCGCTGGTTCAGGGCGGCGTCGCCAGCAGCATCGAGGCCCGCTTCACGGACGCCCCCCCCATCCAGGGCTACGCGACCGAGCTGCTGGTGCGCCGCGGCGTCGTCCGGACGGACCCGGCCGACGGCGAGACCGACCTGCACATCGCCATCGTCGACCTGCACGGCACGATCGGTGAGGGCCGCCTTGCCCCCCGCGACAACCCGGTGCTGATGACGTTCGAGGGAGTGCTGCAACAGGCGGACGGCGCCCCATAGGCGATCCGGACCCCCCGGCCGCTGCCCTTCTCCTCATCCCGAGTGGACGGCGCAAGACTTCGCACACGCCCGGTCGGCCAAGGAGACGATGCCACCTGCGGTCTATGCAGAACTGACCGCGATCAGGACGTGGGCGCCCGCCCGGCCTACCCGGGTACTACCGCGGCGGGGCTGGGTGCTTCGCGAGCCACGCCTTGAAGTCGGCGATCTCCTTCTCCTGATCTTTCATGATCTTCTGCGCCATCCGGCGGATGGCCGGATCCTTGCCATCGCGCAGGTAGATCCGGGCCATGTCGATGGCGCCCTGATGGTGGGGCATCATCATGGTGACGAAGTCACGGTCCGGGTCGCCCGTCATCGGGGCGCCCGTCATCGCCTTGTTCATCTCCTCCATCTTCCGCGCCATTTCCATGTGGTTCGCCGACATGGGCGTGCCCGGCGTCGATCCGTGGCTCATGCCCGGCATCGCGGGCGCGCTCGGCCCCGTGGTTTGAGCGGAGGCGGTTCCGGCGGCCAGGGCGGCGAGCACGGCGACGGCGATGATCTTGTTCATTCTTGATCCTTCCTCGGATGGGTGGAATCGACAGCCCACGACGTCAAACGACCTTCCCGCTTGGGAAGGCGCCCTGACGTTCCCGTGAACGCCGGATCGGCAAGAGCCCGGGCTGGACTGGAATCGGTCGACGGCTCCGCCAGCTGGTCCAGGATCGGGCAAGCCGGCCGGTGGTCGCCCTCGCACCGGTTCGCGAGGTGACGCAACGCCTGGCTTACCTCCGCAAGCGCCCGGGCCTTTTCGTCCAGCGCGGCTGCATGCGCGAGCGCCAGCCGCTTCACGTCGGCGCTGGCGCGGTTCTGATCCCGCCAAAGCGCCATCAGGTCGCGCATTTGCGGGACCGAGAAGCCCAGCGAACGGGCACGCTGCAGAAACCGGAGGCTCTGCACCTCGGCGGCCTCGTAGCGGCGGTATCCCGCGTCGCTGCGTGCGGCCGGCGGAAGCAGTCCGACGCTCTCGTAATAACGGATCATCTTGGCCGAAACGCCGCTCTCGGCCGAGGCTTGCCCGATGTTCATCGCTACGTCCCGGTCAGCCTGTCCGGCAGACCCTCTGGCCGCCAGCGCCGCAACAGCAGCGCGCTGCCGACGACGCCGACGGAGGAGAACGCCATCGCGGCCCCCGCAACGACCGGGCTCAGCAGCCCGGCGGCCGCCAGCGGGATGCCGACCACGTTGTAGGCAAAGGCCCAGAACAGGCCCTGGCGGATGCGCCCATAGGTCCGCCCGGCGATGTCGAGCGCCGCCGGGACCAGGGCCGGGTCGCCCCGCATCAGGGTGATGCCCGCCGCCGCGGCCGCCACGTCCGTGCCGGTCGCCATGGCCAGGCCCAGGTCGGCCGCCGCCAGCGCCGCCGCGTCGTTCACCCCGTCGCCCACCATCGCGACGGCGCCCCCGCGTGCATCGGACCCCCGCAGCCCGGCCACGATCGCCGCCTTGTCGGCCGGCAGCGCCTCCGCCCGCACCTCGTCGATGCCGAGCGCCCGTGCCGCCACGTCCGCCGCACCCTGGTTGTCGCCGGTCAGCAGCACGACGCGCAGGCCGCGCCGGCGCAGCGCCGCGACCGCGGCGGACGCCCCCTGCTTCACCGTATCACCGAATGCGAGCAGACCCAGCAGGCGTGTGTCGGCCACGAACGACACGGTGCGGCCCTCGGCAGCCAGCGCTGCCGCGGCGGCGGCCAGGGGGGCGGTCGCCACCCCCGTCTCCCGCATCAGGCCGGCGCTGCCCACGCGCACCCTGCGCCCGTCGACCATGCCCTCGATCCCCTGCCCGGGCAGCGTGCGGATGTCCGAAGCGGCCGCGACGCCGGGTGCGGCTGCAAGCACCGCCGCGGCCAGCGGATGCTCGCTGCCCGCCTGCACCGCGGCGGCGGCCTGCAGCAGCGTGGCCTCATCGATGCCGGGGGCGGGCCGCGCGGCCACCAGGCGCGGGCGTCCCTCGGTCAGCGTGCCGGTCTTGTCGAACACGACCGTGGTGACCGCCCGCGCCTGCTCCAGAACGGCCGGGTCGCGGATCAGGATGCCGTGCCGCGCGGCGACACCGGTGCCCACCATGATGGCCGCGGGCGTGGCGAGGCCCAGCGCGCAGGGGCAGGCGATCACCAGCACCGCGACGGCGTTGACGGCCGCGACGCCCGCGCCGGCGCCCGCCGCCCACCACCCCAGGAAGGTCGCCACGGCGATCGCCACCACGACCGGCACGAACACGGCGCTGACCCGGTCGACCAGCCGCTGCACCGGCGGCTTCGCGGCCTGCGCGTCCTCCACCAGCCGCACCATACGCGACAACTGGCTTTCCGCGCCCAGCGACGTCGCCTCGATCAGCAACAGCGCCTCCCCGTTCAGGCTGCCGCCCACCATCGTGCTGCCGGGCGCTTTGGCGACGGGCAGCGATTCGCCGGTCAGCAGGCTCTCGTCGACGCTGCCGGCCCCCGCGCGGACCACGCCGTCGGCCGGCACCCGCTCCCCGGGGCGCACCACCAGCAGATCGCCGGGACGCAGCGCCTCGATCCGCACCTCGGCCTCCACACCGTCCGTGCCGCGCCGCCGCGCCCGCTCCGGTCGCAGCCGCTGCATGGCGCGGATCGCTTCGCCGGCCTGCCGCCGGGCGCGGCCCTCCAGCCACTTCCCGACCCGGACCAGCGCGATGACGGTCGCCGACGCCTCGAAATAAGAATGCCCGTCATGCCCGGCCGCAAGCTGCCACACGGACAGGCCGAACGCCGCGGTCGTGCCCAGGGCCACCAGCGTGTCCATGTTCCCGGTCCCGGCCCGCAGCGCGCCCCACGCACCACGGTAGAACCGCGCACCGAACACAAGCTGCACGATGGTCGCCAGCGCAAGCTGCACCGGCCACGGGAGCATGGCATCGACGCCGAACGGCGCCGCCAGCATGGGCAGCAGCAGCGGCAGCGCCAGCGCGCACGCGATCGCGGAATCACGCCCGTCGGTGCCGCCCCGGCCCGCTGGCGCTCCCGCGGGCTGCACCAGGGCCGCCGCATACCCGGCCGCCCCGACCGCCTGCACCAGCGCGTCCAGCCCGGCCATGCCGGCCATGCCGGCAGCCACACGGACCCGCGCACGCTCCGTCGCAAGGTTCACCTCGGCGCCCAGCACGCCTGGCACGCCGAGCAGCGCACGCTCCACCCGGCCCACGCAGGACGCGCAGCTCATGCCGGAAACGGCGAGGTCGGTCGTCTCCTCAACGACCGGGTAGCCGGCGGCCTGCAGCGCCGCGACGACCGCCGGCAGCCGCAGCGTCGGCCCGGCCGCGATGGTCGCCCGCTCGGTCGCGAGGTTGACGGTGGCCCGCTCGACACCGGGCACCCGCGCCAGGGTCCGCTCCACCCGGCCCACGCAGGCCGCGCAGCTCATGCCCGAAACAGCCACCGTCCAGCGCTGGCCAGCCTCGGTCCCTTCGCGACGTTCGACGATCCCCTGGTCCATGCGGCACCTTCCGACACCCGGCTGCGGCAAGCACATGGGGCTTCCCAGCATGGCAAGGTCAAGGCTCGACCTTTCGTGTTGACCTTCCCATGTTGGAAGGGCGCAAGGATGCGATGGAGGAAATTGCGATGCAGGAGTTCCAGGTCGATGGCATGACGTGCGGCCATTGCGTCCGCGCGGTGACCGGCGCGGTGCATGGCATCGATCCCGCCGCCACGGTCGACATCGACCGGGCCGCGGGCCGGGCCCGTGTGCAGAGCAGCGCCTCCGCCATGGCGATCGCGGCGGCCATCGGCGCCGAGGGCTACAAGGTGACGGCGGTCCCCGCCTGATCGGATGACGCCACGCTCGACATCCCGCCCCGTGATCCGCTATCGCGCCGGCATGGCTTCGCCTCGTCGCCGGTCCGTCTGGATGCTGGTTGTCGTGCTGCTCATCGGGCTTCTTGCGCCGATGGCGGGCACCATGGCCTCGGTCGCGCCTGCGCTTCACGGTCACGCGGCGGCCCACGTCCATGATGCCGCCGACGACGGGCACAGCCATGCCAACCAGGGCGGCGACGCCGGCGACGGCCTCGTCGATCTGGCCGAATCCATCCTCGGCCATCACGGCATCGCACTCCCCCCGACCACGGACCTCCTGCGTCCAGCCGCCGTGCCAGCCAGCTACAGCGGAACCGACCGCCCTGGCCCGACCGGGCGCGAACCCTCGCGGGACCGCGATCCGCCGAGACGCCTGACGCCCCGCTGAGGCCCCGCCGGGGCCTCTGACGCCACACGTCCGCCCTGCGACGGCGACGACGGCGAACAGCGCCCCCCCCGAAGGCTCCGGCCGCGCCGCCCGCGATGCGCGACCGATCTGTCAGGACGTCCCATGCTGCCGAACTGCAAACCTGCCATCCCGGCAGGCATACGCCGCCCGATGCTGGCAGGCGTGATCGCCATGTTGACGGTCGCGCCGCTCACGCCGCCCGCCGCCGCGCAGGGGTTCATCTCGCCCGGCGCCCGCGCGCTGACCCCTGCCGGCCGCCCCGGCCCGACCGCGCCCCAGCCCGCCGCCCCGCTGACGCCGCCATCGCCCCCGGGCGCCGCCCTCCCGAGCCTCCGCCTGCCCACCGCAGCCGCCGTGCCGGCCGAACCGCCCGCCACCGACAACGAGGCCCCGGCCCCGGTGCAGCGCGCCGCCCTGCCGCCCGCGAGGCCCGTCCCGCCCCCGCCCGCGTTCCCGCCCGCCGAGGCCGCAGCCAAGCTGCGCGTCATGATCGACGGCGCATGGTCCCGCAGCCCGGAACTGGGCGGCAGCGCGGCCCGGCAGGCGGTCGCGGCCGCCCGCGGACGCTCCGCCGACAGCCTCACCCCCAACCCGTCCGTCCTGGGCGGCGGCTTCATCGCCGATGGCTTCAACAACCGCCGCGGCGGCCGCGAGGGCGAGCTCTCGATCGCCACCCCGCTCTGGCTGCCCGGGGAAGGCGCCGCCAGCCGCCGCGCCGCCGACGCCGACCTGTCCCGCCTGACCGCCCA
Source organism: uncultured Acetobacteraceae bacterium (assembly GCA_964246015.1). Classification (GTDB taxonomy): domain Bacteria; phylum Pseudomonadota; class Alphaproteobacteria; order Acetobacterales; family Acetobacteraceae; genus JBBROS01. Next base: position 53,556 of record CAXTPG010000015.1, on the reverse strand, counting down.
GCAGCAGGCGCAGCGCCTGGCCGTCGCGGGCGAGGTGCGCGAGGCGCTCGCCGCCGTGGCGCTCGGCCAGCTCGAACTCGCGGGCGCCGAGGCCCGGCTTCGCGACGCCCGCGCGCTGGAGGCCGATGTCGGCCGCCGGGTGCGGGGCCGGGACGCGGCCGAGACCGAGCTGCTGACGACGCGCCTGGACCGCATGGAGGCCGAGATCGGCCTGGGCGAGCGGCGCGCGGCGCTGGACGGCGCAAGACTGGCCTTCCGTTCCCTGACCGGGACCGAGCCCGACCCCGCGGCCCTGAACGAGAGCGACCCGCCGCCCCCTTCATCCGCCGCCCTGCCCGCGCATCCGAGGATCCTGGAGGCCGACGGCGTCGTCGCGTCAGCCACCGCCAGCCGCCGCCTGGCCTCCATCCAGGTCCGCGAAAGCCCCGAGATCGGGCTGCTCGCGCGCAGCACCCGCAGCGCCGGCGAGAACCGATACGACAACGAGGCCGGGTTCCAGTTCCGCCTGCCGCTGTCGACCCAGGCCCGCAACGCGCCCCGGCAGTCGGCCGCGGAGGCCGAGCTGACCGATGCCGTCGTCGCCGCCGCCAACGTCCGTCGCCTGGTGGACCTGCAGGCGGCGCGCGCAAGGATCGAGCTGGACAGCGTCGCCCGCGCGCTCGGCATCGCCCGCATGCGCGCGTCGGTCCTCCGCCAGCAACGCGGCTTGGCCGAGGCGGCGTTCCGCGGCGGCCAGTTCGGCATCGCCGACGTCATCCGCGTCCGCGTGCTGGCGACCGAGGCCGAGATCGCGCAGGGCCGCGCGGACATTGCCGTGCGGCAGGCCCGATCCCGCGTTCATCAGGCGCTGGGGCTGCTGCCATGACCATCCATCGCCGGAGAACCGCCATGCGCGCGTCCCTCGTCGCCGCAGCGATCGCAACCTTCATGCTTTTCGCGCCCGTGCAACGCGCGCTGGCGCACGCCGGGCACGACGACGAAGCACCCGCCGCGGCACAAGCCGGCGCCCCCCGGGCCGAGGCGCACTCGGACCTGTTCGAGCTGGTGGCCGTGAAGCGGGGCGGCGCGCTGGTGGTCTATCTGGACCGGTTCGCAACCAACGAGCCGGTCGAGGGTGCGGTCGTCGAGGCCGGGGAAGGCGCCGACACCCTCCGGCTTGAGCCCCGGCCCGACGGCAGCTACGTCGCGCGGGCCCCCTGGCTCGACCGGCCCGGCGCCCACGAGCTGATCTTCACCGTGACCGCCGGCGACGACGCGGACCTGCTGAGCGCGAAGCTCGTCCTCCCCGAGGAGCATTCGGCCGCCCCGGTCCCCCCGGCCAACTTGCGGGCCCGCGCCCAGGCCGCGTTGGGCGAACGGCGCGGGCCGCTGCTGGCCGGACTCGGGTTCATCCTCGGCGTGCTCGTCACCCTCGTCTTCCAGGCGCGCGGACGATGGCGTACGGCGGTGGGCGGGTTGGCTCTCCTGGCTGGGGTGCTGATGGCCGGAACGGCGCTCGCCGACGCCGGTCAGGCCGCCCCGGACGCGCCCAGGCGGCAGCCGGACGGCAGCGTGCTGGTGCCGAAGGACGCGCAGCGCCTGCTCGCGATCCGGACCGTGCTCGCGACGCCGACCGAGGCCGCACGCACGGTGACGGTCAGCGGCACGGTCGTCGCCGACCCGGACGCGGCGGGCCGTGTCCAGGCCAGCCAGCCCGGCCGGGTCGCGGCCGGCGAGCGCGGTCTCGCCCGCCTCGGCCAGCGCGTCGAGAAAGGGGACGTCCTCGCCGTGGTCACGCCGACCATCGGCACGATCGAGCGTGGCGGCGTGCAGGCGCAGGTCGCCGAGCTGGACAGCACCGTGCGGCTTGCGCAGGCCAAGGTGGCGCGCCTGTCCGCCCTGGCCGGCAGCGTCGCCGGCAAGGAGATCGACGACGCCCGGCTGGAGCTGGACGGGGCGCGCCGGCGCCGGGCCGCGCTGGCGCCGTCCTTGGCCCAGCCCGAAGTGCTGCGTGCGCCTGTCTCCGGAGTGATCGCGCTATCCAACGCCCAGGTCGGCGCGCTGGTGGACAGCGCCACGGTGCTGTTCGAGGTGATCGACCCGCAGCACCTGTGGATCGAGGCGATCCTCACCGACCCCGGACTCGCGGGCCAGGTGCAGGCGGCGTCGGCCGTCACCGCCGGCGGCCAGGCCCTGAAGGCGACGTTCATCGGCCGCGGCCTCGCCTTGCGGCAGGGGGCGGTGCCGCTGCACTTCCGCATCGTGGACCCGCCGCCCGACCTCGCCACCGGCACGCCGGTGACGGTCGTGGCCGAGCTGGACGGCCCGGGGACGACGAAGGAGACCGGCGTGGCCCTGCCCCGTGCGGCCGTGACCCGCCAGGGAAACGGCCTGTACGCCGTGTGGGACCATGTCTCGGCCGAGACGTTCGTCGCCCGGCCCGTGCGCGTCCGCCCGCTGGACGCCGGGCGCGTGCTGATCCTCTCCGGCCTGCCCGACGGCCCGCCCCGGCGCATCGTCGTGCAGGGCGCCGAGCTGCTGGCACAGATCCGTTGATCCAGGGGAGCACCACACGATGAACCGCCTGTTCGGCGCCCTCGTCCGCGGCAGCCTGCACAACCGCCTCTTCGTGCTCGCCGCCGCCGCCATCATGGTCGTCTACGGCGTCTTCGAGCTGACGCGCATGCCGGTCGACGTCTTCCCCGACCTCAACCGCCCCATGGTCACGCTCATGACCGAGGCCGAGGGCATGGCGCCCGAGGAGGTCGAGCAGCTCGTCACCACCCCGCTCGAAACCGCCATGAACGGCATGCCCGGCGTCACCCGCGTGCGCTCCGTCTCCGGCGTCGGCCTGTCGATCGTCTACGTCGAATTCGCCTGGGGCACCGAGCTGTATCGCAACCGCCAACAGGTCGCCGAGCGCATCGCCGCCGTCCGCGAGCAGCTTCCCGCCCGCGTGGCGCCCCAGATGGGCCCGGTCACGTCCATCATGGGCGAGATCATGCTGATCGCCATGACGGCGGATGCGGCCACGCCGCCCATGGAGGTCCGCGAACTCGCCGACTTCACCGTCCGCCCGCGCCTGCTCGCCATCCCAGGCGTGGCCCAGGTCATCCCGATCGGCGGCGAGGTCCGGCAATACCAGGTCGTCCCCAACGTGGCGCAGATGGGCCGGCTGGAGGTGTCGCTCGACGAGTTGGAAAAGGCCATCAAGTCCTTCGGCGCCAACACCGGCGGCGGCTTCGTCGACCAGAACCGGGCCGAATACGTCGTCCGCAACATCGGCCGCACCACCCGCATCGAGGACCTGCGCAGCCTGGTGGTCGCCATGCGCGGCGGCCAGGTCATCATCCTGGGACAGGTCGCGTCCGTGGACTACGCGGCCCGCTTCAAGCGCGGGGACGCGGGCGCCGGCGGCAAGCCCGCCGTAATCCTCTCGGTCCAGAAGCAGCCCGGCGCCGACACCGTGCCGCTCACCAAGGCCGTCGAGACGGCATTGCAGGACATTGGCCGCACCCTGCCGAAGGGCGTGACCGCGGACCGGGTGCTGTTCCGCCAGTCCAGCTTCATCGAGGCCAGCATCGGCAACGTGGAGGAGGCGCTCCGCGACGCCATCATCGTCGTCGCCGTCATCCTGTTCGCCTTCCTTCTCAATGTCCGCACGACGGTCATCTCGCTGCTGGCGATCCCGATCTCGATCCTGTTCACCGTCATCGTGTTCAAGCTGGCCGGCCTGTCCATCAACACCATGACCCTGGGCGGCCTTGCCATCGCGATCGGCGAGCTGGTCGATGACGCCGTCGTGGACGTCGAGAACGTGTTCCGCCGTCTGAAGGAGAACCGCGAGGCCGGCGACCCGGTGCCGGTCCTGGAGGTGGTGGCGCGCGCAAGCCAGGAGGTCCGCTCCGGCATCATCTACGCCACCATCATCGTCATCCTCGTGTTCCTGCCGCTGTTCGCGCTGCAAGGCATCGAGGGCAGGCTGTTCGCGCCGCTGGGCGTCGCCTACATCGTGTCGATCCTCGGCAGCCTGGTCACCTCCATCACCGTGACCCCGGTGCTCTGCTACTACCTGATCCCCCGCATGAAGCGCCTGGCGGAGCGGGAAAGCCCGCTTGTGCGCGTGTTGAAACGCTGGGACTCCCGGCTGCTGCACTGGTCGTTCGGCCAGCTCAAGCCCCTCATGGCCATCGCCGTCATCCTCGTCGGCATCGCCGGCGCCGGCGCGATGCTGCTGCCGCGCGCCTTCCTGCCGCCGTTCAACGAGGGCACGCTCGTCGTGTCCATGACCTTCAAGCCGGGCATCAGCCTGGCCGAGAGCAACCGCCTGGGCGCCATCGCCGAGCGCCTCATCATGGCGGTGCCCGAGGTGCGCTCCATCGGCCGCCGCGTCGGCCGGGCCGAGCTGGACGAGCACGCGGAGGGTGTCCACTCGTCCGAGATGGACGTCGATCTCAAGCCTGGTCGCCCGAAAGAAGCCGTCCTGGCGGACATCCGCCGCCGCATCGCCGTCCTGCCCGCCTCCTTCAACGTCGGCCAGCCCATCGGCCATCGGCTCGAACACCTGCTGTCGGGCGTGAACGCCGAAATTGCGATCAAGCTGTTCGGCGACGACCTCGACACCCTGCGCGGCATGGCCGAGGACCTCCGCACCCGCCTCGCGCGCATCCCCGGCCTCGTCGATCTGATCGTCGAACGCCAGGTCCGCGTGCCGCAGCTGCAGGTCCGGCTCGACTATGGCCGCGCCGCCCTCTACGGCGTCACGCCCGCGACTCTCGCCGACGCCCTCGAGACGCTGAGCGGCGGCAAGGTGGTGAGCCAGTTCGTCGATGGCCAGAAGCGTTTCGACGTCGTGCTGCGCCTGTCGGACGCCGAGCGCACGACCGATGCGCTGGCGGGCCTGCTGATCGAGACACCGAAGGGCCGCGTCCCCTTACGCACCTTCGCGGATATCGAGGACACGGACGGCCCCAACCAGGTGCTGCGCGAGAACGGGCGCCGCCGCATCGTGGTCCAGGCCAACACCGACGGTTCGAGCGCCGGGCCCATAATCGAGGCGATCAGGGCCGAGTTCGCGAAGACACGGCTGCCGCCCGGTTATTCCTTCGCGTTGGAGGGCACGTTCCAGGCGCAGGAGGAGGCAGCCAAGCTCATCGGCGTGCTGTCGTTGCTGAGCCTCGCCATGATCTTCACGGTGCTCTACTCGCGCTATAAATCCGCGGTCCTGGCGCTGCTGATCATGGGCAACGTGCCGCTCGCGCTGATCGGCTCGGTCGCGGCGCTGTGGATCGCCGGGCAGCCGCTCTCGGTCGCGAGCATGGTGGGGTTCATCACCCTGACCGGCATTTCGGCCCGCAACGGCATCCTCAAGGTCAGCCACTACATCAACCTGGTGCTGCACGAGGGCATGGCGTTCGGCCCCGAGATGGTGGTCCGCGGCAGCCTGGAACGGCTCACGCCCGTGCTGATGACGGCGCTGTCGGCCGGTTTCGCGCTGCTGCCGCTCATCATCGGCGCCGACGCCCCGGGCAAGGAGATCCTGCACCCCGTCGCCATCACCATCTTCGGCGGCCTCGTCAGCGCCACCCTCCTGGACACGCTGCTCACGCCTGTCCTGTTCCTGCGCCTGGGCCGCACACCGCTGGAGCGGTTGATGCAGCCCGGCGCCGACGGGCTCCGCCCCGCCGAAGCGTTCTGACCCACACCAAGGAGAGCACCATGAACCGTCGTATCGTATTGTTCGCAGCAGCGTTGTTGGCCCTTCCCGTAGCCGCCATGGCCCACGGCCCGGCGCCTCACGCCGCAAACGGCGGCACGATGGCGGAAACCAGCAACGACCACTGGGTCGAGCTGGTCGTCCGCGGCGACCTCGTGACCGCCTACGTCACCGACCCCGACATGAAGCCGGTTCCCAGCGCCCAGCTCGGCGGCAAGGCCACGATCCTGATCGCCGGCAAGCGGGAGGAGGTCATCCTGGCACCGGGAAGCGCCAACACGCTGACGGGCAAACTCGCCGCCCCGGCGACAAGCAAGCTGACGGCCGTGCTGGCGCTCACGATCGGCGGCAAGGCCACGACCGTCCGCTTCGCCGTGGGGTAGGGAGTGGAGGAGCGACGCTGCCCTGTCCGAAAAGCCGGGGCGGCGGCGGCCCTATGCCAGCCAGAGCGCCCATCTCTTATATCGTGAAGCTGTGCCGGAATTGCGGGGGGAACAGGTCCTCGGGTTGCAGCCGCACCGGGCACACACCCTGCTCGTGTGCGAAGCCCAGGAAGGCGTCCAGCGTCACGCGGTTCGGTTCGATCCCGTACGGCCACGGGTCCGCGCCGAACAGCGCCTCGGCCTGCGCAGCGGCATGGGCGCCCCAGGCGAACGGGACCCGGGCGGCGGTGAAGTCGCGCATGCGGGCGGTGCTGCGGCGCTTGGCCTCGTCGAACGCCTTGAACAACTCCATCGCCACCCAGGGCGCCTCGTCCAGCACCTCGGCGCGGATCGCCACCGTGTGCATGATCGGAAAGACGCCGGTATCCCGGAAACTCCGCTCCTCGACCGTGCGGTAGTCCTCGAACAGGCGTCGCACCCGGGGATCGCCGCGCTCGAAGCTTTCGGGCGGGTGGGCGCTCGCCATGGCGTCGATCTCGCCGGCCAGCAGCATGTCGTCCAGCGTCGTCTCGGGCCGGCGCTCGACGGTGACGCCCTCGGGCAGGGTGAAATCCAGCTTCTCGCCCCGGCCCTTCATGTTCACGCCGGCCTGCACCCAGTGAATGTCCTGCAGCGGGATGCCGTATTGGTGCACCAGGAAACCGCGCGAATAGACGGCCGCACTCTGCCCCCATTCCGGGATGCCCAGCCGCCGGCCACGCAGGTCCAGGGGGCCGCGGACCTCGCCGCCGGTCCTGACGTAGATCGAGCTGTGGCGGAACATGCGGCTGGGGAACACCGGGATCGCGATCAGGGAGTCGTCGCCCATCGCGCGCATGGCGCAGTATTTCCCCATCGACAGCTCGGAGACGTCCCACTCCCGATCCTTCAGGAACCGGAAGAACGTCTCCTCGACCGGCAGCGTCAATGTCGTCAGCGCGATGCCGTTCGGCTGCACCAGGCCGGTCGCCAGGTCGCGGACATGGTCGTAGTCGCTGAGTGCTGCAGTGAGATGCAGCGAGATCCCGAAGCGGCCAGGCATCGTCGTCGCGCGGGTCCGTGCCATGCGTCGTCCTCCCGTTTTGCAGGATATGATCATGCGGGGAGCCCGGCGACGATCCAGCATTTCGACTTGGCTGCTGGCTCGATTTCGTTCCTCCGTCCCGCGGACCGCCGGGCTACGCTCGAGCCAACCGACGACGGGAACGGAGGGGAAATCCAGCGCAGGACATTCGGCATGGACGTTCGTCGTCGCGGTCGGCCAGCGCGGCGCCTGGGACACGTCGAGGCGGAGGCGAGCGGACGGGCGTAGCGTCAGTGCCAGAGCCAACGCGGTTGGCAGATAGATGCAGATGCTCGTGGCCCCGCCCCGGAACCCGCGATAGCGTGCGATCCAACGAAAAACGGAGGAACCGGTGCCGGAGGTGCCCCACGCGCTGCATCCGAACGACCCCCACGCCGTCGAGCGGCCGGAGCCCGGCGTCCCCGGCGGCAAGACCTATGGCAGCGACCGGGTCGCGGACACGCTGCGCGCTCTCGGCATTCCCTATGTCGCGCTCAATCCCGGCGCCAGCTTCCGCGGGCTGCATGACAGCCTGGTCAACCACCTGGGCAACCGCGACCCGCGCATGCTGCTGTGCCTGCACGAGGAGCACGCCGTGGCCATCGCGCACGGCTGGGCGAAGGTCGCCGAACGCCCGATGGCGGCAGCGGTCCACAGCAATGTCGGCCTGATGCACGCCACGATGGCCATCTTCAACGCATGGTGCGACCGCGTGCCCATGCTGGTGATCGGCGCGACGGGCCCCGTGGACGCGGCCAAGCGCCGGCCCTGGATCGACTGGATCCACACCGCGCGCGACCAGGGGGCCCTGGTGCGGAACTATGTGAAATGGGACGACCAGCCGGCCAGCGCCGCAGCGGCTGTCGAGGCCCTGTTGCGCGCCAACCTGATCGCCTGCACGCCGCCGTTCGGGCCGACGTACATCAACCTCGACGCCGCGATGCAGGAGGCCGAAACCCCGTCCGCCGGTCCGCCGGATACGCGCCGCCACCATGCCCCGGCGCCCCCAGCGCCAGACGCCCGGTCCCTGGCCGCCGCCGCGGACGCGTTGCGTGCCGCCAAACGCCCGGTGATCCTGGCCGGACGCGTGACCCGCGACCCCGCCGGCTGGGACGCCCGTATCCGCCTGGCCGAGCGTCTGGGCGCCGCCGTGCTCACGGACCTCAAATCGGCCGCCGCATTCCCCACCGGGCACCGCCTGTACGCCGCCCATGCCGGCATGTTCCCCAGCCCCGGCGCCGTCGACGTGCTGCGCCACGCGGACGTCGTGCTCAGCCTGGACTGGAACGACCTCGCCGGCACCCTGGCCGCGGCCGGGGCGCAGGGGGCGACCGTCGTGCAGGCCTCGCTCGACCAGCTCCTGCACAATGGCTGGAGCATGGACCACCAGGGCCTGGCTGCCGTCGACCACCCGCTGCTCTGCACGCCGGAGGCTGCCGTGGACGCGCTGCTGGCCGCACTGGGTGACGGCCGGCCGGAGCCCTGGCGTGCCGGTCTCGCGCCGTCACCGGCGCGTCATCCGCATCCGACCGGGCGGCTCGGCGTCCCCGACCTGGCGGCGGCGCTGCGGGAGGCGGTGTCCGGCCACCCCACCTGCCTGGTGCGCTACCCCTTGTCCTGGTCCGGCGGGTTCTGGCCGATCGACCATCCGATGTCGATGCTGGGCTACGATGGTGGCGGGGGCATCGGCTCGGGCCCAGGCATGGTGGTGGGCGCGGCCCTGGCGCTGCGCGATGGCGGCTCGGGGCGCCTGCCCGTCGCGGTTCTGGGCGACGGCGACACCCTGATGGGCTGCACCGCCTTCTGGACGGCCGCGCGCTACGGCATCCCGCTGCTGGCCGTCATCGCCAACAACCAGAGCTTCTACAACGACGAGGTCCATCAGGAGCGTGTCGCCAACATGCGCGGCCGCAATCCCGCGAACAAGTGGATCGGCCAGCAGATCGGCGGCCCGGACGTCGACATCGCCGCCATGGCCCGCGCCCAGGGCTGCGTGGGCCTCGGCCCGGTCCATGACGCGGCCGGGCTGACGGCGGCGCTGGCCCAGGCGATGGCCGCCCTGCTGGCCGGCCAGCCCGTCGTCGTCGACGTCCGCGTGGCGCCCGGCTACGGGACGGACATGCAGACCGCATTGACGCGCGAAGCGCCCCACGAGACGGCAACGAATGGCTGACGCGATGGAACGTGTGCATCCCGCGACCGCCGTCGCCGGCACGCAAGCCGTCCTGGACGTGCAAGGGGCGAGCAAGCGGTTCGCCACACAAGAGGGCGACGTCGTCGCCGTCCAGGACGTGTCCTTCAGCGTCGCCCGGGGCGAGTTCGTCTCCGTCATCGGCCCATCCGGCTGCGGCAAGAGCACGCTGTTCGGCATGATCGGCGGCCTGGTCGGCGACTGGCAGGGCCGCATCCGGGTCGAGGGCGCCGAGATCAAGCCCGGCGTCACCCATCGCAGCATCGGGATGGTGTTCCAGGAGGAAAGCACCTTCCCGTGGCGCACGGTGCTGGACAACGTGGCCCTGCCGCTGGAGGGCCAGGCGATGGCCAGGTCCGAGCGGCTGGACCGTGCCGCCCATTTCGTGCGCCTGGTCGGCCTGGACGGCTTCGAGCGGCGGTTCCCGCACGAGATCTCGGGCGGCATGCGCCAGCGCACCGCCATCGCCCGCACCCTGGCCTATGCGCCGGACATCCTGATGATGGACGAACCGTTCGGCGCGCTGGACGAACAGACGCGCCTGCTGCTCGGCGACACGGTGCTGCGTATCCAGGCGGAGCTGAACCAGACGATCCTACTGATCACCCACAGCATCGCCGAGAGCGTCCAGTTGTCGGACCGCGTGCTGGTGATGACCTACCGGCCCGGCCGGTTGAAGCGCTTCGTGGACATCGATCTGCCGCGCCCACGCAGCAGCGCGGACGTGGGCGACCCCCGGTTCGGCCGCCTGGTCGCCGAAATCTGGAAGGACCTGCGTGAGGAGGCGAGCCGAGGCCTGCAGGAATCGGAACGGAGATAGCTCATGGCACTCGACTCGATCGGCGGCGCGGATGTCGTGTTCCCGGATCAGCGCGGCCTGTATTACGGCGGCGCATGGCACGACGGAAGCGAGACGCGGGAGACGCACAGCCCCTCGACCGGGCAGTCGCTGGGCCGCGTCGCGTGGGCGACCGCGGCCGACGTCGACCGGGTGGTCCGGGCGGCCCAAGCCGGGTTCCGCGTCTGGCGCGCCACGAAGCCGCTGGAACGCGGCCGCATCCTGCGCGAGGCCGCGGCCATCATCCGCACCAATGGCCGCGAGCTGGCCCTGATCGACGCCGCCGATTGCGGCAACCCGGTCGCCGAGATGGTCCGCGACGCCGAGATCGCCGCCGCCAGCCTCGACTACTTCGCGGGACTGGTGCTGGAGCTGAAGGGCGACACCATCCCGATGGGCGACGGCACGCTGAACTACACGATCCGCGAGCCGTTGGGCGTCGTCGTCCGCATCAACGCCTACAACCACCCCTTCATGTTCGCGGCCATGCGGGCGGGGGCGCCCTTGGGGGCGGGGAACAGCCTGATCATCAAGCCGCCGGAGCAGGCGCCGCTGTCCAGCCTGCGTCTGGCCGAGCTGATCGGGCCGCTGTTCCCGCCGGGGGTATTCAACGTGGTGGCCGGCGGACGCGCGTGTGGCGAGGCGCTGGTGGCGCACCCGGGCGTGGCCAAGGTCGGGCTGATCGGCTCCGTTCCCACCGGACGCGCCATCCTGCGGGGCGCGGCCGAGACCATGAAGAAGGTCGGCCTCGAACTCGGCGGCAAGAACGCCCTGATCGCCTACCCCGACGCCGACCCAGCCCGCGTCGCCGCCGGCGTGGTGCGCGGCATGAACTTCACCTGGTGCGGTCAGAGCTGCGGCAGCACGTCACGCGCCTTCATCCACGACAGCCTGCACGACGCGGTGCTGGACCAGGTGGTGGCCCAGGTCCGCGCCATCCGCCCCGGCCTGCCCACCCGGTTCGACAGCCAGATGGGCTGCCTCGTCAGCCAGGCGCAATACGACAAGGTGCTCCGCTACGTCGCCTGGGGCCAGGAGGACGGCGCCCGCCTGGTCTGCGGCGGCGTGCCGCCCGCGGACCCCGAGCTCGCCGGCGGCCTGTTCATCGAGCCCGCCGTCTTCGCCGACGTGACGCCCGCGATGCGGATCGCCCGCGAGGAGATCTTCGGCCCCGTCCTGTCCGTCTTCCGCTGGTCCGACGAGGCCGACATGCTCCATGCCGTCAACGACGTGGAATACGGCCTGACCTGCAGCATTTGGACCCGCGACCTGGTCACCGCCCACGCCACGGCCTCGAGGGTTGAGGCCGGTTACGTTTGGGTCAACGGCTCCAGCGCCCACTACCTCGGCGCGCCGTTCGGCGGCTTCAAGCAGTCCGGGCTGGGCCGCGAGGAAAGCTTCGACGAGATGCTGGACTGCACCCAACTGAAGAACGTGAACGTCACGCTCGCATAAGGGCGGACCCCCGGGAAGCGTTACAGGAGGCGTCATGCGCACGATGATCCGGCTGCTGGCCCTGATGGTGGGCGTGTGCGGCAACCCGCTGCCCGGGGCCGCCGAAACCTTGCGGGTGGCCGTGGGTCAGAAGGGGTTCTGGGACACCAGCATCACCGCCTGGGGCGACCGTGCGGGGTTCTTCCGCAAGGAAGGGCTGACGCTGGAAATCCTCTACACCGATGGCGGGGCCGAGACGCAGCAGGTGGTCATCTCCGGAAGCGTGGAGATCGGCATCGGTGCGGGGACGCTGGGCGTTCTCGGCGCCATCGTACGTAAGGCGCCGCTCAAGGCCTTCGGCGCGGAGTGGGCCGGCGCGTCCGACCTGTTCTGGTATGTCCGTTCGGCCGACCCGGTCCGGTCGCTGAAGGACGCCGCCGGCCGCAGCGCCGGCTTCTCCACCGTCGGCTCGTCGAGCCATCTGGTGCTGTTGTCGCTGCTGGACGCCGCGGGCGTGCAGGCGCGCCCCACCCCCACCGGCGGGGCGGGCGCCACCCTCACGCAGGTGATGTCGGGCCAGATCGACATTGGCTGGTCGGTGGCGCCTATCGGCCTGAAGCAGGTGGCGGACGGCCAGATCCGCGTCGTCGCGCGTGGGTCCGACCTTCCGGCCCTGGCCGACCAGACCACGCGGCTCAATATCGTCAACGCCGCCTACCTGGCCGCCCATCGCGACGTCGTCACGCGCTTCGCCCGGGCCTACCAGGCCAGTCTCGACTGGGCCTATGCCGATCCGCAGGCGCTCGCCTGGTTCGCCGAGGGCCTCGATATCGACCTGTCCCTCGCCACCCGCACCCGCGACGAGTTCTACCGCAAGGAGGCCATGCGTCCCGACCTGGTGCGCGGGCTGGAGACGACGTTGAGGCAGGCGATCGAGCTGAAACGCGTTCCCGCCACGACGACGCTCGACCAGGTCCGCGTGATGCTCGACATCCTGCCAGGAGGCACGCCATGACGTTGTTTCGCCGTTCCTTGCTCGCGGCACCGGTCCTGCTTGCCCGGCCCGCCAGGGCCGCCGACGCGGTCAAGGTCGCCGTCGGCCAGCGCGGCGCCTGGGATACCTCGGTGTGCGCCTTCGGCGATCGGGTCGGGTTCTTCAAGGAGGCCGGGCTGGCGCTGGAGCTGCTGTTCACCGACGGCGGCACCGAGACGCAGCAGGCTGTGACGAGCGGCGGCGTGGACGTGGGCGTCGGCGCCGGGATGCTCGCAATCCTGGGGGCGACGGTCCGCAACGCGCCGGTACGCATCCTGTCCAGCAACTTCCGCGGCGCCAGCGATACGTTCTGGTATGCCAAGGCCGGCGCCGGCATCGCCTCGTTCAAGGACGCCGGCGGCAAGACGGTCGCGTTCAGCACCAGCGGGTCGTCCAGCAACCTTGTCTCGACGCGCCTGCTGCAGCTTGCCGGCGTCACCACCGCCCGCGGCGTGCCCACGGGCAACCCGGTCGCGACGTTGACGCAGGTGATGAGCGGGCAGATCGACATCGGCTATTCCCTGCCGCCGATCGGCTTTCCGGACATGGAGGCGGGACGCCTGGTGTTCGTCGGCAGCGGCCGCGACGTTCCGGAGTTCCGCGACCAGACCGTGCGCTGCCTGATCGCGACACCCGGCTTCGTGGAGCAGCGGCGTGAGACGGCCGTGCGGTTCCTGCAGGCCTATGACCGGACCATCGCGTGGATGTATTCCGACGACCGGGCGCTTGACTGGTTTGCCGAGGGGGCCAACGCCACCCGGACGCAGGCGGTGCGGGCGCGGACGGACTTCTATCCCAGGAATGCGATGCGGCTGGGTCCGCCTGCCAACCTGGAGCTGAGCGGCCAGCAGGCGCTGGAACTGAAGCGCATCCCCCGCGCGCTTACCGCCGAGCAGCAGGCGCGCCTGCTGCAGGTGCCGTGGTCGCCATGAGGGGCCCGTTGCTGCTGGCGGCGACGATAGTGGCGTTGGGGCTGGCGTGGCAGGGCGCTGCCGCCGTGGGATGGCTGGACACGGCCATCGTGCCGCCGCCGGACGAGATCCTGTCGAGTCTGCCGCTGCTCGTGGTCGAGGAAGACCTGGTGCGGCGCTTCGCGACCACCTTCCTCGAGGCCTTCGCCGCGGCAGCGCTGGCCATCGCGGTGGGCGTTCCCCTCGGCCTGCTGCTGCATCGCAGCCGGCTGGCGGGGCGGGCGTTCGAGCCGTGGGTGGCGGCACTGGCCGCAGCCCCGCTGGTCTTGCTGTATCCGCTGTTCCTGGTGCTGGTCGGGCGCAACCTCGGCACGATCGTGCTGATGGGCGCGGTCGCCGGGTTGCCGGCCATGGTGCTGAAGACGAAGGAGGGTTTCGACCGCACGCGCCCGGTACTGCTGCATGTGATGCGCAGCTATGGGTTCGGCGGCCGCCAGGTGTTCTGGAAGCTGCTGGTGCCGTCGGCGGTGCCGACCTTGGCCAACGGCGTCCGCCTCGCGCTGGTCTTCGCGCTGATCAACATCGTGGGCGTAGAGTTCCTCGTCAATTTCGGCGGGCTGGGACAGCTCATCGCCGACCTGTCCGACCGCTATGAGCTGGCGGCGATGTACGGCGCGGTGCTGTTCGTCATCCTGGTCAGCACCTGCTTCTTCGTGCTGACGGAACGCCTGGAACGTTGGTTGCGCCCGGCATGAACCGCACCGTCCGGCTGCGCCTCGGCGCCGCGATCCTGCTGCTGGCGGTGTGGGAGGCTGCTTCCTGGTCGGGCCTGTTCTACCGTGGCGTGCTGCCGTCAGTGGTCTCGATCGGGCTGGCGCTCGCCGCACTCCTGGCCGACCCCGGCTTCTGGCGCCACGTGGGCACCACCGCCATGGAGGTCGGCCTGGCGCTGGCGATCGGCGGCACGCTGGGCGTCGTCGCCGGTGTCGTGGTTGGCGGCGGCCGCCTGCTGCGCAGCACCTACGAACCGGCCCTGCACTATCTGGCGCCCACCCCGAAGATCGTGTTCCTGCCGATCCTGATCGCGCTGTTCGGGGTGGGACCGTCGTCAAAGGTCGCCATGGGCGCCCTGTCGTGCTTCTTCCCGGTCGCCCTCAGCGTCGCCTCCGGCATGGCGCTGGTGAACCCGGTGCATTTGCGCGTGGCCCGCAGCTTCGGGCTGTCGCGGCTGCGGACGTTGCGGACGGTCTATCTCCCTTCCCTCGTTCCGCCCCTCGTCACCGGGCTGCGGCTGGGCCTGGGAGTCGCCGTGATCGGGTGTCTGCTGAGCGAGATCAAGCTTTCCAACCGGGGGCTCGGCTTTCTGGCCATCCAGTTCTACGGCCAGTTCCGCATCCCCGAGATGTATGCGGTGCTTGTCGTGGTCTTCGCCCTGGCCGGACTCGGCAACGCCCTGTTCGGCCGCATTCACTTGAAGGGCGCGCCAGTGCCCGGCTGACTGGCAGATAGAGCGAGCTTGTCTTGGACCCGGCCACCACCGTCGGGCAGTTTGATGCAAAGGGGAGACACCATGACCGACGCCGCCGTCGCCGACGTGCTCAACCAGCTCGTCATCGCCAACCGCATCCTGGCGCGGGAGGACGTGATCGACGATTTCGGCCATGTCAGCGTGCGACATCCCACCGACCCCGGCCGCTACTTCCTGTCGTGCTCCCGGAGCCCCGAGATCGTCGTGCGGGAAGACATCATCGAGTTCACGCTGGACGGCGAGCCGATCGAGCAGAAGAGCCGGCCGATGTATCGCGAGCGGGCGCTGCACGGCGCCGTCTACATGGCCCGGCCCGACGTCAACGCCGTCACCCACCACCATGCACGCGCCGTGCTGCCGTTCTCGCTGACGGCGGTGAAGCTGCGGCCGGTGTTCCACATGGCGTCCGTGATCGGCCACAATGTCCCGGTCTGGGACAGCCGCGCGGAGTTCGGGGACACCAACATGCTCGTGGAAACCATGGAGCAGGGTCACTCGATGGCCCGCGCCATGGGGCAGGAGCGATGCGTGCTGCTGCGGGGCCACGGCGCGACCTGCTGCGGCGCCTCACTGCGGGAGGTGGTGTTCGTCTCGGTCTACATGAAGGAGAATGCGGAGCTCGTGCTCAACACGCTGCCGCTGGGCGAGCCTGACTACCTGAGTGCCGGCGAGATCGACAAGACGCGCGCCATGCTGTTCTCCGACCTGCCGCAGACCCGCGCCTGGGACTACCGCGCCGCGCGCGCCGGGTTCAGGGGGCTGTGACATGGCGCTGCCCCTCGACCGCGCCTACGACGGCATCATCGTCGGCGCCGGGCAGCACGGCCTGGTGCTCGGCAGCTACCTGGCACGGCAGGGCTTGCGCATCCTACTCGTCGACCGCCGGCTGAAATACGGTGGCGGGCTGACGACCGAGGAAGCGACCCTTCCGGGCTTCCACCACAACCTGCATAGCATCAACCACTTCCACATCAGCCATGCGCCCTGGTTCACCGACCTGGGGCTGCAGGATCGGGTCGAATACATCACCCCACGCTACGAATTCGCCCAGCCGCATCTGGACGGCAGCGCCCTGATCTTCGGCCGCGACCTCGACGAGACCTGCGCCAACATCGCGCGGTTCAGCGCCAAGGACGCCCAGACCTTCCGCGCCTGGAACGCCCGCGCCGAGCGCATCACCCGCGAGATCTTCCTGCCCGAGCGCTACAGCGAGCCGTTGGCGCAGGAGGAGCGCGAGGCGCTTCTCTCAGCGTCGGCCATCGGTCGGGACTTCCTGGAAACCACCCGGCACCAGCCGCTCGACCTGGTGGAGAGCCTGTTCGAGAACGAGCACGTCCGCCTGCTGTTCCTGTTCAAGGTCAGCCTGTTCGGCACCTGGTTGACCGACACGCTCAGCAAGACCAGCCCGATGGGCTCGGTCATCCGTGCCTTCGACCTCGACAGCGGCTACCAGCTCTGCAAGGGCGGGTCGTTCAATTTGGCCCGCGGCCTGATGGAGACGTTCATCGCCGCGGGCGGCACGTTCCAGCCGCAGGTGGCCATCGACCGCGTGGTGATCGAGGGCGGCCGCGCGACCGGCATCCAACTCGCCGACGGCCGTACTGTCCGGGCCGCCTTCGTCGCCAGCACGCTCGACGTGCACCAGACGCTGGAAGGCCTTATCGGGCGGGCGCAGCTTCCGGCGGCCTATGCTGCGAAGATCGACGGGTTCAAGTACACGAGCTGGACCCTGTTCGGCGTCCACTACGCGCTGCGGGAGACGCCGCGCTTCCATGCGGAGGCGTTCGACCCCAACATCCGCGACACCCTGAAATGGAACCTGGGCGCCGAGACCATGGCAGACCTGGTCAGCGCCTTCCAGGACGTGGAGGCGAACCGGGTGCCTCGGGTGGTTCAGTTCGGCTCCGGCGCGCTGAGCCAGGTCGATCCCAGCCAGGCCCCGCCCGGCCGCGCCACCACCTACGCCTGGCACGTCATGCCCGAACGGCCGGACATCGCCGAATACGGCAACGACCACGAACGCTTCAAGGCCGAGTTCGCCGACCGCATCCTCGACGTGTTCGGCCGCTACTGCCCGAACATGACGAAGGACAACGTGCTCGGCCGCCACGTGTACACCGCCCGTGAATACACCATGGAACTGCCGAACATGCGCCACGGCGACATCTTCATGGGCGCCATGAACGCCGAGCAGGTGATGTACAACCATTTCGGCTACCGCACGCCGATCCCCAATTTCTACATGGCCGGCAGCTCCGGCCATCCCAACGGCGCCATCAGCGGCGGCGCCGGCTACATCACCGCCGGGCTGATCGCCCATGACCTGGGCCTGAAACCCTGGTGGCAGCCCTGGCGCGCGGCCGACCGGCTGGGCGCGATCCCGCGGGCGGCCTGACCATGGACCTGCAAGACCGCGTGGCGATCGTCACCGGCGCCGGCCAGGGCATCGGCAGGGTGTTCGCCCAGGCGTTTGCCGCCGCCGGGGCGATCGCGGTGGTGGCGGACCGCAACATTGCGAAGGCGCGCGACGTTGCCGCCGGGATCGGGGCACGCGCCCTCGCCGTCGAGGTGGATGTCGGCGACCCCGCATCCGTCGCCGCCATGACCGGCACGGTGGAGGCGGCGTTCGGCCGGATCGACGTCCTGGTCAACAACGCCGCCATCTTCTCGACGCTCACGATGAAGCCCTTCGACCGGATCCCGCTGGAAGAATGGGACGACGTGCTGCGCGTGAACCTGACGGGCCCGTTTCTCTGCGCCCGCGCCGTGCTGCCGGCCATGCGGCGCGGCAAGTGGGGACGGATCGTCAACATCGGCTCGGGCGCGGTCACGCTCGGGCGGCCCGGCTACGTGCACTACATCGCCACCAAGTCCGCTCTCGTCGGCATGGGCCGCTCCATGGCGCGCGAACTCGGTCCCGACGGGATCACCGTCAACGCCATCCTGCCCGGCGCGACCTTCACCGAGATCGAGCGCAAGACCATCACGCCGGAGTGGGTCGAGCGGATCGTTGCCCAGCAATGCGTCCACCGGCCGCAAGTGCCCGACGACCTGGTCGCCGCCCTGCTGTTCCTGTGCTCATCCGGCGCGGGCTTCGTGACCGGGCAGGCGCTGACGGTCGATGGCGGCGCCACCCATCCCTGAACCCCCCATGCCCGAAACCGCGCCCTCGATCACCGAAAAGCGCCCGGGGCCGTCGGTCGCCTGGGCCAGGCCGTGCGCAAGGCGGACCAGCAGGCCCGCCATCTCCGGCTCCTCCCGCCCCGGCACCTGCACCAGGAACAGCGTCCGGAACAGCCCGGGGCCGCCGATCGGTAGCACCACCAGCTCGCCGGCCTCGACCTCGCGCCGGACCGAGCCCCACGGCAGGATCGACGTCGCCAGCCCACCGGCAACGAGTTGCTTGATCGCCGTGATCGACTGCATCTCATACCGGACCGACAAATGCTGGCCGGTCGCCGCGGCCGCCGCCTCCACCGTGGCGCGAACGCTGTCGTTCTCGCCGGGCAGCGCGAGCGGACCGCTCAGGGCCTCCGCCAGGTCGAGCGGCGGTTCCGTCCGGGCGGCCTTCCTGGCGTCGCCGGCTGTGACCAGGAACAACTGCTCCCGAAGCAGGGGCGTCAGCTTCAGCCGCGGCCCGGTCACGCTATAGGCCAATGCGAGATCGAGCCGGTCGGTCTGCGCCCATTCGGTCAGCACGTGGCTCAGTTCCTCGACCAGCCGCACCACCACGCCGCGCAGGCCGATAGCGGCCTCCGTGATCACCAGGCTTGCAAGCATCGACGCCATGCTGGGGCTGAGCCCGACCGTCACGGTTCGCATCATCGACTTCGGCCCGGCCTTCACGGCAGCTCGTGCCTCCTGCAGCCGGCGCAGGATGTCACGCGCGGCCTCCAGCACGACCGTCCCGGCCGGTGTGGGCTGCACGCCGCGGCTGTGCCGGGTGATCAACTCGGCGCCGAACTCGTGCTCCAGGTTCCGGATCTGCATGCCCAGCGCGGGCTGCGCGATGTTGAGCTGCTCCGCCGCACGGCTGATGCTGCCGAGCTCACAGACCCGGATGAACAGCTCGAGCTGCCGGGTCCGCACCTGCGCCTCCATCAGACCCGGAACTCCTGCAGGGTCTCCGGCGCGAACAGGTCCTCCGGCGCCAGGCGGCGCGTCGAGAGGCCCTGTTCGTGGTGGTAGCGCAGGAAGGTCTCGAGCACGGCGCGGTTCGTCTCCATCCCGTAGCTCCACCAATCCTCGCCCATCTCCCGCCGGGCATCCTCCACGGCGGCTACCTGGAACGGCAGCATCGTCTTCAGCGCGGCGGTATGGGCCAGGCCCTCGTACGTCAGCTGCTTGCTGGCGACGAAGGCCTTGAACAGGCTTTGCGCGATCCAGGGATTGGCCCGGTAGAGGTCCCGCCGCAGCGCCACGACGTGCATGATCGGGAAGATGCGAGTGCGGCGGAAGTAGTCCAACTCCACGGGCACGTAGTCCGGGAACAGCCGGCGGACGCGGCCGGGTTCGGTATAGAAGGTGCTGGGCGCCCGGGCGGTATGCAGCGCGTCGATCTCGCCGTCGGCCAGCATGCGCGACAGCGTCTTGCCGGGGCCGATAGGAGCGATGCGGAAGCGTTCCGGCAGGTCGGTGCGCAGCTTGTCGATGCGGCCGGGCTGCTCCTCGCCGCCGCTGTGGTAGGTCACGCTGTCCGGGGCCACGCCGTACTCGTCGGCCAGGATGCCGCGGATCCAGACCGGGGCGGTCATCTGGTATTCCGGCACGCCGATCCGCTTGCCGACCAGGTCCTGCGGCCGGTCGATCCCGGCGTCCGCGTTCACGTAGATGCTGGAATGGCGAAAGAAGCGGGACGGGAAGGCGGGGATCGCGATGAACGGCGGGTCGTCCTGCATAAGGGTGACGCAGTAGGAGCTCATCGACATCTCGGCTGCATCGAACTCGCGGAACCGGGCCATGCGGAAGAAGATTTCCTCGACCGGCAGGCTGAGATAGTTCAATGCGATGCCGTCGGGCGCCACCGTGCCGTCCGCCAGGCCGCGAGTGCGGTCGTAGTCCCAGCAGGCGAGTGTGAGCGGGAGCTTGGCCATTCGCGGTGTCCTTTCTTTCAGGCCGCCTGCACGGTCGTCAGCCCAGAGCCGCCGTACAACCAGGCCAACTCGTCGTACCAGTCCCGCGACGTCTTCGCGGACATGATGGCGTTGCGCAGCGCGGCATGGGCGCCGGCCGGGTGGTAGATGTGTTCGCCGATGGCGCGGGACTGGAGTTGCACCCGCGCGGTCCGCAGGACGCGCTGCTGGCGGTAGGACTCGAGCGCCGCCTCCATCCCCTTCGACCCCGCCTGCCCAGCGAGCGTGTGAGCCAGGCACACCGCGTCCTCCATCGCCATGCAGGCGCCCTGGGCGAAATACTGCATCATGGGGTGCGCGGCATCGCCCAGGAGGGCGACGCGGCCGTCGACCCATTGCTCGACCGGCTCGCGGTCGCACAGCACCCACAGCTTCCAGTCCGAGCCGTGACGGATGATGTCCTGCGCGCGCGGGTGGACATGGGTGAACCCGGCCATCACCTCCTCGTGGCTGACCGGCTTGCCCGCCACCGGCTCCGGCGCGTCGTTGTGGTAGGTGACGACGAGGTTGAACACCTTCCAGCCGCTCAGCGGATAGTGGACGATATGGCACTTCGGCCCGGCCCACAGCGTCGCCGCGTTCCAGCGCAGGTCTTCCGGCATCTGATCGGTGGGGATCACGCTGCGATAGGTCGTGTGGCCGGACACGCGGGGCGGCCCGTCGCCCACCACCTGCCTGCGGATGTTGGACCACAGACCGTCGGCGCCGATCAGTGCGGCGCCCTGCACCCGCTCACCCGAGGCCAGCTGCACGTTGACGCTGCTGCCGTCCTGGTCGTAGCCCACGACCTCGCAGCCCGTGCGCAGCGCAACGCGCGGATGGTCCCGGCAGGCGCGCAGAAACACGCCGTGCAGGTCGCCGCGATGCACAACGGCATAGGGGTTGCCGAACCGGGTACGGAACGGCGCGTCCAGCGCGATGCGGGTGATCTCCTCGCCGGACATCGCGTCCATCAGCCGCAACTGGTCGATGAACACGGCCATCCCGCGCGCCGCATCGCCGATGCCCAGGTAGTCGAACGAATGAAATGCGTTCGGCCCAAGCTGGATGCCGGCGCCGATCTCACCCAGCACGGGCGCCCGTTCGAGCACCGTCACATCCATCCCGTGCTGCGCCAGGCCGAGTGCCGCTGCCAGGCCGCCGATGCCGCCGCCGGCGACCAGAATGGGATTGTTGTGGGTCATGCTTCCCCCGTTCGGGCCCGGCCACGGCGGACTGCGCCTGGCTTGTTGTCGTCCACGAGACGCATCGGCGCCGCCGTGAGGTCGTTGTGGACCGCCGCAATCTGGCTCAGCAGGCGCAGCATGGTCAGGCGATCCGGCGGACTGAGCGGCTCGAGCAGCCGCGCCTGCACCCGCCGGACCGCGACTGTCACCCGGCGCAGCAGCCGCTCGCCCTCCAGCGTCAGGCGCAGCAGCTTCACGCGCCGGTCGATTGGACTCGGGCTGCGCAGGACCCAGCCCTTGGTGACCAGGCGTTCCAGAACGTCGCCCAGGGTGGAGCGGTCGAACGCGATCAGTTGGGACAGGCGGGTGGCGTCGACATCGGGGTTGGCCTTGATGGCGACCAGTGCCGCGTATTGGACCGAGGTCAGGTCGAACTGGGCACACTCCTCGGTGAAGATGGCGGTGCTGACCTGATGCGCCCGGCGGATCAGGTGGCCGGGCATCTCGTACAGGGTGTCGGGAGGATTATCGGGCATCGTCACTCCGCGTCCGGCTGGCGCGCCGGCGCCGCATCGGCGAAGGCCGGCAGGGCGTTGCACGCTGCCTCCCGCGCCATCAGGCAGGGATAGCCGGCGACGTCCACCCCGAACCGGCGTGCGTTGCCGAGCTGGGGCACGAGGCAGAGGTCGGCCAAGCCGGGCGTATCGCCGAAGCAGAACGGGCCCGGCACGCTGGCCAGCAGCGCCTCGCATGCCGCAAGCCCGGCCGCGTTGGCGTCCGCCGCCCAGGCCTGCACACCGGCCTCCTCATGTCCCATGGCGCGCAGCCGGGCGAGCACGCCGAGGTTCTGCAGCGGGTGGGTGTCGGCCGCCAGCACCAGGGCGACGGCGCGGACATGCGCGCGCGCCAGGGGGTCGGACGGCAGCAGCGGCGGCTGGGGAACGGTCTCGTCCAGCCATTCGACGATCGCGAGCGACTGCGTCAGTACCGTGCCGTCGGCAAGCTGTAACGCCGGGACGAGCCCCTGGGGGTTGATGGCCAGGTAGGACGGCGCCCGCTGCTCGCCGCGGCGGAGATGATGGGACAGGTGGGTTGCGGCGAGGCCCTTCAGTCCGAGCGCGATGCGAACGCGCCACGACGCGGCGCTGCGGAAATAGCCGTGCAGGATGCCGACGCAACGCGACTGGTTCGCCGTCATCACAGCAACGTCCCTTCCCGTTCGATCCGCTCCACAACGTCCGCGCGCCGGGAACTTGTTGATTGACCTTACACGGAAGCTCTGTATGCTGTCAATAACGGCAAAAACGAGGGAGGCCGAAATGTCAGCCGAAACAGCCACGGCGCACGCCCAGGCACACGCGACCGATACTCCCGCCCGCCAGGCATTCTACGACCGCATCAGCACGCAGAACCTTGCGCCGCTCTGGACGTCCATGGCGAACCTCATCACCCCGGAGCCGCGCAGTCCCTGCCAGCCCGCGTCCTGGCGCTTCGCCGACATCCGCGCTGCCATGATCGAGGCCGGGAGCCTGATCACGGCCAAGGAGGCGGAACGCCGCGTTCTGGTGCTGGAGAACCCGGGCCTGCGCGGACAGTCCAAGATCACCACCGACCTCTATGCCGGCGTCCAGCTCGTCTTGCCCGGTGAGGTGGCACCCGCGCACCGCCACACCCAGTCCGCGCTGCGCTTCGTCCTGGAGGGCGAGGGCGCCCACACCGTGGTGAACGGCGAGAAGACCATGATGCGCGAGGGCGATTTCATCATCACGCCCCCGATGGCCTGGCACGACCACGGCAACGAGAGCGACGCGCCGATGTTCTGGCTGGACGGGCTCGACATCCCCGTCGTGCAGTTCCTGGACGCGAGCTTCGCGGAGCACATGGGCGCCGACGCGCAGCCGATCACCCGCAAGCCCGACGACAGCGCCGCCCGCTACGGCGCCAACCTGCTGCCCGTCGACCACGCGCGGCGAGGCACCACGTCGCCGATCTTCAACTACCCCTATGCCCGCACGCGGGAGGCGCTCGAGGCCATGAAGCACCAGGCCGAGTGGGACGACTGCCACGGCCTGAAAATGCGCTATGCCAACCCCGAGACCGGCGGCCACGCGATGGCGACGATGGGCACGTTCATGCAGCTGCTGCCGAAAGGTTTCACGACCCAGGCCTACCGCTCGACCGACGCCACCATCGTCGTCCCCATCGAGGGCCGCGGCCGCACGCACATCGGCGACGGGTTCACCGTCGAGTGGGGCCCGAAGGACGTGTTCGTGATCCCGAGCTGGCACACGATCCGGCACGAGGCGGACGAGGAGAGCGTGCTGTTCTCGTTCTCCGACCGCCCGATCCAGGAAGCGCTCGGCCTGTTCCGGGAGGACCGCGGCAATGCGTAGCCTGTTCCTTGCGGCCGCCCTCCTCGCGGCATCGCCGGCCTGGGCGCAGATCCCCGGCAACGTCGTCAGGATCGGCGTCCTGAACGACATGTCGGGCCCGTTCGCGGACCTGTCCGGCCGGGGGTCCGTCGTCGCGGCCCAGATGGCCGCCGACGACTTCGCCAGGGACGCCGGGCCGGGCGCGCCGAGGGTTGAGATCCTGTCGGCCGACCACCAGAACAAGGCGGACGTCGGCGCGGCGGTGACGCGCGCCTGGATCGACCGTGACGGCGTCGCGGCCGTGGTCGACGTGCCCAACTCCGCGGTCGCGCTGGCGGTCAACCAGGTGATGCGCGACAAGGACCGCACGTTCCTCGCGTCCAGCAGCGCCAGCTCGGACCTGACGGGCAAGGCGTGCGCGCCCACGACGGTGCAATGGGTGTTCGACACCTGGGCGTTGTCCAACGGCACGGCGCGGGCCCTGGTCGGCGCCGGGGGCACCACCTGGTTCTTCATCACCGCGGACTTCGCGTTCGGCCACGCGTTGACCCGCGACGCGGCCGCGGTCGTCGAGCAGATGGGCGGCAAGGTGATCGGGAAGGTGGCGCACCCGCTGGACAGCGCCGACCTGTCCTCGTTCCTGCTACAGGCGCAGTCCTCGGGGGCGAAGGTGATCGGTCTCGCCAATGCCGGTGCCGACACGTCCAACACCATCAAGCAGGCGGCCGAATTCGGCGTCGGGCGCGACGGGAAACAGCGCCTGGCCGGGTTGCTGATGTTCCTGACGGACGTGGACGCGATCGGCCTGCAGACCGCGCAGGGCCTGGTGTTGACCGAGGCGTTCTATTGGGACCTGAACGACGCGACGCGGGCCTGGAGCCGCCGCTTTGCCGCGGCTTTCGGCAGGCGGATGCCGACCATGAACCATGCCGGGGTCTATTCTTCGGTCATGGCTTACCTGAAGGCGGTCCAGGCGGCGCAGACGATCGCCGGCGCCAAGGTCGTCGCCCGGATGGTCGCCACCCCGGTCGACGACCCGCTGTTCGGCCCGACCACAATCCGCCGCGACGGCCGCGCCGTGCATGCCATGTACCTGTTCGAGGTCAAGAAGCCTGAGGAGTCGAAGGGCCGCTGGGACTATTACAAGCTGGCCGCCACCATCCCGGCCGACCAGGCGTTCCGCCCCATGGACCAGGGCGGCTGCCCCCTGGTGACGCCGTGACCGCACGGTCAGGTAACTCCGTGATCGCCGTCGGCAGCCTTGTCGCCGCAGCGCCGCCATCGCCCGGCGGAAAAGCCAGGACCGGAACCGGTCAGGGTCAGCGAAGCTGCGACGGAAGCCAGGTCGCGATCGGCGGAAAGACGATCGTGGCACCCAGGACGATCAGGGACCAGGCCAGGAAAGGCAGCGATTCGACCATCACCGCCTTGATCGGCACGCGCCCGACGCTGGACACGACGAACAGCAGCAGCCCGATCGGGGGATGCAGCATGCCGATCATCAGGTTCAGCACCACGACGCAGCCGAACTGGATGGGGTCGATCCCGAGCTGGGACACCAGCGGCAGCAGGGTCGGCACGAAGATGATCATCGCCGGCAGCGGCTCGATGATGCACCCGATCAGCAGCAGCATCGCGTTGATGATGAGCAGCGTGCCGGTCGGGTCGGTGGTGATGGAGCGGATGAGCGCCGTGACGGCCGCCCCGACCTGGCTTTCGGCGACCAGCCAGCTGAACGGGCCCGCCGCGGCCAGCAGGAACAGGATCGCGCCCGTGGACTGGCCCGTCGCGGTCAGCAGCGCGGGCAGCGTGCGCAGGCCGATGGTGCGGTAGATGAACAGTCCGACCACCAGCGCATACAACGCTGCCACCGCGGCCGCCTCGGTGTCGGTCACCAGGCCGAAGCGGATGCCGAGGATGATGATCACGGGCATCAGCAGCGCCCATCCGGCGGACTGCGTCGCGCGCCCGCGCTCCGCCCAGGTGGCCCGAACGGAGGGCGCGTAGTTGCGGCGCCGGGCGATGACAGTGCACAGGACCATGAACCCGCCCGCCAGCAGCAGCCCTGGCACCACGCCCGACATGAACAGCTTGATGACCGATTGGTTGGAGAGCTGCCCATAGACCACCATCGGGATCGAGGGCGGGATGATCGGCCCGAGCAGCGCGCCCGCGGCGATGACGGCGCCAGCGAATCCCTCGCCGTACCGGGCGCGCACCATGGCCGGGATCAGCGGTTTGCCGGTCGCCACCGCGTCCGCCACCGCCGAGCCCGAGACTCCGGCCATCACCAGGTTGGTCAGGATGGACGTGTGGCCAAGGCTGCCGCGCAGGTGGCCCAGCAGCGATTGGCTCCACGCGATCAGCCGCATCGTCAGCCCGCCCTGGTTCATCAGCTCGCCCGCCAGGATGAACAGCGGGACCTGAACCAGCGCGTAGCTGTCGATCCCCGCGAGCATCGACAGCGGCACGGTGACGGCGTCCACGGACTGGCCGGTCTTGAACACGATGACGATCAGCGCGGCCGCGATCATCGAGAACCCGACGTCGAACCCGAACAGGAGCAGCAGCAGGAAGCTGACGAACAGAAGATAGAGCATCACTCGGTCCCGAGGCCGGGCTCGGGCTCCCGCGCCGGACGGCTGCCGGTCGCGGCCTGTCCCAGGCCGATCGCGACGAAGACGAACAGCAACAGGCTGCCCACCCACAGCCCGGCGTTCGGGACGGCCGTGGTAAGATCGGTGCCGAGGATCGACTGGTAGGCCCCAACCTCGACCAGCAGCCATCCCTTGACCACGAGCAGCACCAGCACGGCCAGCTTGGCGAGGTCGAACCCCACGGCCAGCACGGCCCGGACGCCTGCGGGCAGCAGGTGGTCCATCAGGTCCACCCGGATCGCCAGACCAGCGCGCGAGGCAAGCGCGAAGCCCAGAAACGCGATCCAGATCAGCAGGATGCGCGCATACGCGTCAGGCGCCGCGATCGGCACGTCCATCACATGCCGATCCACGATCTGAAGCGTGACGATCGCGAGAAGCCCGAGCAGGAGCAGGCCCAGCAGGCAGCAGCCGGCCCAGTTCAGCGCGTCGCCCAGCCGTGCCAGCCAGCGCATGCCGGGTGCCCGCCCGGCTCAGGCGTTCTCGGGCAGGCCGCGGATCTTCTCGACCAGGCCCTCGGGCCACAACTTGCCCTCGTACGGCTTGTGCACATCGGCGCACGCAACCCGCCACGGCTCCAGGTCGGGCTTGACGTAGGCCACCCCGACCGCCTTCAGGGCCTCGATCCCCTTGTTGTCGAACTCCTCGCCGGCCTTGGTGACCACGTCCCCGCCCATCTTGGCGGCCCGGGCCATGATGCCCCTGTCCTCGTCCCCGAGGGATTGGAACAGCTTCTCGTTGATGTACCAGCCGTTGACCTCGAAGCTGTGGTCCGTCGCCGACCAGAACTTCGCGACCTCGTGCCACTTGAACGGCAAGGAGATGTCGAAGCCGTTGTCCTGGCCTTCGACCTGGCCCTTCGACAGCGCGAGGTACACGTCGGACAGGCCGGTCGGCACCGCCTTGGCACCGAGCTTGGCGAACATCGCGCGGTACAGCTCCACGGGGGGCACGCGCAGGCGCATGTCCTTGATGTCCTCGGGCCGCATCACCGGGCCGCGAACGGTCTGGAGCGCCCGCGCCGACCGCGCGCCGCTGAGCGAGAGAAGGCGCACGCCGGAGCCTTTCACGACATCGTCGCGGATCTGGGCGAAGGCGGGCCCGTTCACGACCGCCTCGGCCGCCGCCTTGCTGCGAAACAGATACGGCACTGCGCCCACATTGAACGCGCCACCGCCCTTGAACAGGCTGATGTTGCCCATGCCGGACATGGCCATGTCGATGCTGCCGAGCTGCAAACCGGTGATCAGCTGCTGGATGTCGCCGATCTGGCTGTCGGTGAACACGTTCACCTTCAGCCGCCCCTTGCTCTCCGAAGCCACCGTCTCGGCGAACTTCAGCAAGCCCTCATGCATGTTGCTGCCGTGCGGATACGGCGTCCCGATGCGCATCTCCCGGGGTTGCGAGAACCCGGTGCGCGGCACGAGACCGGTGCCGAATGCAGCGATACCTGCCCCAAGGCGCAGCGCGTTTCGCCGGTTGATGGTCTTCATTGCGTTGTCTCCCTTCGTTTATCGTTGATGTCGGAACCAGGCGCGGAGCCTGGGGTGGTTCAGGGCTTCCGGGTTGACGACGTGCGCCGGAAGGCGGCGATCGAGGGTGTCGACGATGCTCGTCATCGCCGTCCGTGCGATCGCGTCGAAGTTCTCGTCGGTCCAGCAGAGCGCGTGAGGTGTGACGATGACATTGCGCATCGCCAGCAGCGGGTTGGCCGGATCGACCGGCTCCTGCTCGAACACGTCCAGCGCGGCCCCGGCGATTGCTCCGGTCCGAAGCCTCTCGATCAGGGCCGCCTCGTCCACGATCGGCCCGCGGGCGACATTGATCAGGTAGGCGGTGTGCTTCATGCGGCCGAGCATCGCGCCGTCGATCAGCCGCCTCGTCGCCTCGGTCAGCTGGCAGGCGACGACGACGAAATCAGCCTCGTCCATCAACGCCCCGAGGCCCACGCGCTCGATCCCCGCGGCGACCAGGACGTCGTCGCCGGCGAACGGGTCGGCGGCGATCACCCGCATGTCGAACGGAGCCGCCAGCACCGCCAGCTCGCGCCCGATGCTTCCGGCGCCGACCAACCCGAGGACGCGGCCGGTCAGCCCCATCCCCATGTAGTCCTGCCGTTCGTGCCATCGGCCCTCACGCGTCAGTCGGTCCTTCTCCATGAGCCGCTGCGCCAGCGCCAGCATGAAGGTGAGCGCCATCGTCGCGACCGGGCGCCGGACGGCGAGCGGCGTGTTGGTCAGCAGCACGCCGTGCTCGGTCAGCGCGCTGGCGGCGACCGAGTCGGTGCCCACGCCGTGCCGCGCGATGACCTTGACCCGGGCGCTCCCATCGAGAGCCGAGGCGGCGACGAGCGGCGTGTTGATGTACAGCGCGTCGAATGCGCCCGTAAGGACGGGCGTGACATCGCCCGGCGGCAGCATCTCCCAGTGCAGCAGGTCGCGCCTGGCGTCCAGCACCTGGATCGGCCCCGGCCCGAAGCTGAAGCGGCCCGCTGAGTCCAGGAGGTCGCACGAGATGCCGACGCGCAGGGTCATGTGTCTGTCATGTGTCTGTCATGTGCCGGTCACAGCGACTTCAGGACCGCAAGGCCCTCGGCGAGGCCGCGTTGGTAGATGCCCTGATCGAGGCCGTACGCGATCATGCCGAAGCCGCGCGCGGCGTAGTCGCGGGCCCAGTGCTCGTCGAGCGCCATGAACCCAGCGGTCTTGCCGTGCCGCCGGGCTGCGGCCAGCAGGTCGTCCACCGCCCTGGTGTAGGCGGGGTGGTCGAACTGGCCGGGGATGCCGAGCGAGTTGGTCATGTCGAAGTGCCCGAGCCAGACGACGTCGACCCCCTCGGTCGCGGCGATCGCGTCCACGTTCCGTGCGCCCTCCGCCGTCTCCACGAGGGCGATGACCAGCGTCTCCGCATTGGCCCGCGCGATCTTCTCGACAACCGGGCCCGGCACGTAGTCGTCATGCGCCACCCCGAACGCCGCGCCCCGCCGCCCCACCGGCGGGTACTTCGCGGCCGAGACGATATGCGCCGCCTGGTCCGCGCTCTCGACCATCGGCACCATGATGCCCTTGGCCCCGCAATCCAGGATGCGCGCGATGAAGTGGTAGTCGCTGGACGGGACGCGGACGATGGGCGTGATCGGGAGGCCGCGGCAGCACGACATCTGCTGCTTGATGGTATCGATGCCGGCGCCGCTGTGCTCCATGTCGTAGACGAGGAAATCGGCCCCGGCCGTGACGGCCAGCTGCGCGATGCCCGGCACGAAGAACTCGAACACCATGGTGCCGTGCATACGGCGCCCCTGGCGCAACGCCTCCCTCAACCGCTCCACCCGACGCTCCCTTGGATACCCAGTTGGGCTTCTTGCTGTTATGATGAGTATGTGAGGCAATGATGTTCGAAGCAATCGCACGCGGCAAACTATTTCAGGACGTCGCCGACCAGCTGGAGGCGGCGATCGTGTCCGGCCGGCTCAAGGAGGATGACGAGCTGCCCTCCGAGAAGGAGCTGATGGCGGCCTTCCAGGTCGGTCGGCCGGCCGTGCGCGAGGCTCTTCTGACGCTTCAGACCCGGGGCCTGGTCGTAGTCCAGCACGGCCGGCGCGCTCGCGTCGGGCGGTGGAGCCAGGCCTGGCTGCTCAGGCGCGCGGAACTGAGCCTCACCCGCGCCTACGCGGAGAGCGACCGGCTGATCGACGACATCAAGGAGGCGCGGCTCGCGCTCGAGGTGGCGATGGCGCGCAAGGCCGCATCGACCGCCACGCAGCAGGACATCCGGCGCCTCGGGTCCGCCTTGGAACGGAACCGGCTCGCCATTCACTCCGGCCGCGGCTTCCTCGCGTCGGACATCGAGTTCCATAAGACGATCGCCTCGATCACCGGAAACCGCGTGTTCGAGGAGATGTCTGCGCTGATCCTCGAATGGCTGGCCAGGTTCCGCACCGACGTCGTGCACCTCGAGGGCGCCAACCTCGTGAGCTACGATGAGCACGCAAGCATCGCGGCGGCGATCGGCAGAGGCGATCCGGAGTTGGCCGCCGATGCGATGACGAGGCACCACCTCCGCACCCATGCGATCTACCAGGCGCTTGGCCGACCCGTGAAGGACGTTGCTCCTGGAACGCGGCTCAAGCGGGGTGGCGCACAGACAGCGTCATGACGACCGGCAGGTCGCAGCCTTCGGGGATTCAACCGTCGCCAGATACGGCCGGCCCGGTGCTGCGCCGCGGAACGAGCACACGACGCCTAACCCGTGCGCCCGCACCCAGGGTCCGCCCGCATGGCCGTGCAGTGCTCAAGGCGATCTTCACGCGCTTCGTGCCCCGCCCTGGGCCCAGGCTGGGCCGCCGGCGAGCAGGCCTGCAGCAGCCGAGCGAAGCCGAAGTGCCGTCCGTCGCGTCGTGTTGTTGCCCATCGTCCCCACGGTCGCGACCCTGCGCTCAAGCGGACCGTGCGGGGCAGTTTGGAACGGGACGGGCGAGGTCTCGGTCATGCCGTAGATGATGCGGATGTCGCGCATGTCTATGTCGGCGACGACCCGCTTCATCACCCCGACCGGACAGGGCGCGCCCGTCATGATGCCGGCGCGCAGGCTGGAGCGATCGAACGAGGCGAACTGCGGCAGATCCAGTTCCGCGTGGGCGCTCGCATCACGCCGCCCCAGGCATGCGGGCCAGCACACGGTGATACAGACGCCCTGCATCCCCTCCCGGAGGAACCACAGGCACCGCCATCCACAGGACGCCGCTCTTGGCAAGCGTGCCCGTCGGCCACGCGCTGCTGTGCTGCGGCCGGCCGGCATCGGACCGCGTCGTGCCCGACATCTGAGCGCCACCCCGGCTCAACCGTGCATTTCGATCACTCCCGTTCAGCGGTGGAAGAGCCGTTGCGCCCACTTTTGTAGAAAGCGCCATCGATCGGAGTGGCAGGCCATGCGGACCGACAATAATGACGGCCTTGTCCGC
Organism: uncultured Acetobacteraceae bacterium; assembly: GCA_964246015.1. Classification (GTDB taxonomy): domain Bacteria; phylum Pseudomonadota; class Alphaproteobacteria; order Acetobacterales; family Acetobacteraceae; genus JBBROS01. Next base: position 22,154 of record CAXTPG010000015.1, on the reverse strand, counting down.
CGCGGCTTCTCCGTCCTTGGGCTCGCCGCCACCGCCGGCGCCCCGCGCGGGCTGTGCACCACCCTGAAGAATGAGGTGAGTGCGGACCTGCTGGCCTTCCTTCGCACTTGATCACCGGCCATCCGGAGACCGACCGATGCAACAGCAAACCCTCACCTATCATGCCGACAACCTCACCATGAGGAGCGAGCTGTTCTTCATGCCCGGGATGGAACCTCGCGCCGCCGTGCTCGTGTTCCCCGAGGCGTTCGGCCTCGGCGACAACGCGCTCCGGCACGCACGCGAGCTGGCCGCGCTGGGGTACGTCGCGCTCGCCTGCGACCTGCACGGAGACGGCCGGTTCGTCGACGACCTGCCGGAAGCGCTGGCCCTGGTGGAGCCGCTGTTCGCCGACCCCCGTCGAACCCGTGCGCGGGCGTTGGGCGCGTTGCAGGCGCTCGCGGACCATCCGGCAGTCGACCCGTCACGAATCGCCGCGATCGGCTTTTGCTTCAACATGGCCCTGGAACTTGCGCGATCCGGCGCCGACCTCCGCGCCGCGGTGGGCTTCCACATGTGCCTGGGTACCCAGGCACAGCCCATCGCACCCGGCACGATCAAGGGGCGCGTCCTGGTGTGCATCGGGGCCGACGACCCCTTCATCCCCGCCGGGCAGCGGGCCGGGTTCGAAGCCGAGATGCGGGGCGCGCAGGCGGACTGGGCGATGGAGGTGTATGGCGGGACCGTCCACAGCTTCACCAGCCCCGACGCCGCCCGGCGGAACATGCCCGACACCATCCGCTACAATCCGGAGGCTGCCGCCCGATCCTGGGCCTCGATGCTCGCGCTGTTCGCCGTCGCACTCGCTCCCGCGCCGGCGCTCAAGACCGGTGTTGCCGCGTGAGGGCCCGTTCCGCCGGATGGCCGGCCGCGGATCAGCTCGGCGACGTCACAAATGGTGAAGTGCAGCGGCAGATGCTGCAGGCCCAAGGCCGCGGCGATGGTGGGAAGAACCAGGTTCGGATCGCTCAACCCCCAGCTCGAATGGCGCGAACCGGTACAACGAAGCAGCTCCCCGTTTTGCCAGCTCAGGCGTCGACACGCGGCCGGTCACCCCTGCCTCGTCTGCCCGGTCGCTCCATCGCATAGATACCCCGCGGACATTTACCGTGCGATCGCACTGAGACGATCGAAGTGGCCAGACCAGACCGTGGTCCAGGCTTCGCCTTCACCGCGACGCAACGCGTACTCGGCATCGATGCCGTCGGAGAGGATGTTCCGGTAGGTATACCGCCACTGCAGTCCTCCGTCTTTGGGATCGGATGTGAGAGCGAAGGTTCCATCTGCCAAAGGGCCACCCAGGTAGACCGTCACGACCCTGTCCGCATCCACCCAAAGCTGCCGCCACTGTTTGCGTTCGCTGTCCCACCCGGCGAGGCCTACGCCTTTTACCCGACCGTCCCCATCGGTGAGCACTTCCTCGATCGCGCAGCCGCCGGCAGTGCGTGTGACCGAGTAATGCTCGGCTGCTGGTGTCGCAGGATCGTGCCATTCTCCCAACCAGAAATCGAACTGGTCATAGGGCGAGCCTGAGCAGTTGGCCCGGGCCTGACTGCAGAAGATCAAGGTGAACGTTGCCATCAATAGCTTTGCAAGCATCGCCGCAGCCTCCCACTTCGCCGCCCTTGTTTGGTGGGCCAGATCATCCCAGCGCCCGGGAGTCGAGCGTTGGGTTTGGACCACTATGCCGGCAGCCCGGACAACCGGCCAAGCTACCCGCGGTTCACCCACGCGCGACGTCGATCACCGCCTGCGCGAAGGCCTGCGGCGCTTCCTGCGGCAGGTTGTGACCCGTGCCGCCACCGACCACGCGATGGGCATAGCGCCCGGTGAACTTCGCCCGATAGACCGACGCGTCGGGGTGCGGGGCGCCATTCGCGTCGCCCTCGAGCGTGATCGTGGGCACCGTGATCGGCGGCGCCGCGGCCAACCGCTCCTCTAGGGCGTCGAACTTCGCCTCACCGTTCACGAGGCCGAGCCGCCAACGGTAGTTGTGGATGGTGATCGCGACGTGGTCCGGGTTGTCGAACGCGGCCGCCGTGCGCTGGAAGGTGGCGTCGTCGAACTCCCATTTCGGCGAGGCGAGCTGCCAGATGAGCTTCGCGAACGCCCGCCGGTTCTGCTCATAGCCGAGGCGGCCCCGCTCGGTTGCGAAGTAGAATTGATACCACCACGCAAGCTCGGCCGTGGGCGGCAAGGGCGTGCGGTTGGCTGCCTGGCTGCCGATCAGGTAACCGCTCACCGACACCAAGGCGTTGCAGCGTTCGGGCCAGAGCGCCGCAAGGATGTCGGCGGTGCGGGCGCCCCAGTCGCACCCGCCGATGATCGCCTTCTCGATCCGCAACGCATCGATCAAGGCGACGATGTCCATCGCCAGCGCCGCCTGCTGACCGTTGCGTGCGGTGGCGTCCGACAGGAAGCGGGTCGTGCCGTAGCCGCGCAGGAAGGGCACGATCACCCGGTACCCGGATGCGGCCAGGATCGGGGCGACGTCCTCATAGGTGTGGATGTCGTAGGGCCAGCCGTGAAGCAGGATGACAGGCGGCCCATCGGCCGGACCGGCCTCGGCATATCCGACATCCAGCACGCCGGCCTCGATGTGCCGTAGCCCGTCGAAGCCGGCGCGCCCTGGCGCCTTGGCCGGGCGAGGCTGCGCGCGAGCCGGAATCAACGGCTGAAGCGTCCCAAGGACCGCGGCCCCGATAAGCAGCCGGCGCCTTATGTCGATGTCGTGGGTCATGGTCGGTCGTCCTCCAGGTCGTTGCCGCGGGCGCTGGCGGGCCGCGTAGCTGGCGTGCCGTGCCCCTGCGGCGACCGATGGCTCGCACGCAGCCGACGTGCCTGGCTTTCGCGGCGACACGGAACCATCACGTTCACCCGATGGCCGACGGCTTTGGCTCGACTCTCACGCGATGCCGTAATTGTGGTCTCGCCGGCGTGCGATCTGGCAAAAAGGCTGCGCGGACGACAGACCACGCCCTGGCCTGCAGCGATGCTCGGCCAGGACGAACGGACAATCGGAATGATGCTGGATTGGAAGCGCTACCTGCAGCAACTGCTCGCTTCGATCGGCGACATGGCCCGGCTCAGCCCGGACACGGTCCGCGGCTACCAGACCCTGAGCGCAGCCGGCGAGAACACCGGCTACCTCGACGCGAAGACGCGGGAGCTGATCGCCCTGGCCTGTTCGGTGACGGCGCAATGCGATGGAGCCATCACCCTGCATGCGAACGCCGCCGCGAAGCACGGGGCGAGCCGGGAAGAGGTCGCCGAGGCGCTCGGCGTCGCCGTGGCACTCGGCGCCGGGGCAGCGATGGTGTTTGCAATGCGGACGCTGGATGCGTTCGACGCTCATCTGACGAAACCGACGAAAACGAAGCCTTCGGGAGGGAAACCTTGATGCAGACTCGACGCGGCATACTTGGCGGTCTCGGGACGTTGCTGGCGCCGGGGCTGGCGACGCCGTCAATCGTCCGGGCCCAAGCAAGCGCCCCGATCCGGATCGGCGAAATCAACTCGTACACCGCGGCCCCGGCGTTCACCCTGCCCTATCGCAAGGGATGGCAGCTCGGTCTGGAGCAGTTGAACGCGTCGGGCGGCGTGCTTGGCCGGCGGGTGGAGATCATTTCAAGGGACGACGCCGGAAATCCTGCGGACGCTGTCCGTCTGGCGAACGAGCTTGTCGCCGATCTGAAGGTCGATCTCCTGGCTGGAGCATACCTGTCCAACATCGGGCTCGCGATCAGCGACTACGCGCGGCAGCACAAGACCCTGTTCATCGCAAGCGAGCCGTTGACGGACGCCCTGGTCTGGGAAAAGGGGCATCGGTATTGCTATCGGCTGCGCCCATCGACCTACATGCTTGCCTCCATGCTGGTCGAGGAGGCGGCCAAGATGCCGGCCCGGCGTTGGGTCAGCGTCGCGGCGAACTATGAATACGGCCAGTCCGCGGTGAAATGGTTCAAGCGCCTGCTCCAGCAGCGCCGGCCGGACGTGGAGTTCGTGGCCGAGCAATGGCCGGCCCTGGGCAAGATGGACGCCGGCGCCACGATCGGCGCCTTGCAGGCGGCCAGACCGGAGGCGATCTTCAACGCGACATTCGGCGCCGACCTCACGAACTTCGTCCGGCAAGGCAACACGCGCGGCCTGTTCGAAGGGCGCGTGACCGTCTCGGTCACGACGGGCGAGCCCGAATACCTCGAACCGCTGGGCGACGAGGCTCCGCCGGGCTGGATCGTGACCGGCTATCCGGTCGACAGCGTGAACGACGCGACCAACACGGCCTTCATCGAGGCATACCGGGCCCGCTTCCGCGAGGAGCCGAAGATGGGCTCCGTCGTCGGTTACGGGATGATCGACTCGATCGCGGCGGGCTTGCGCAAGTCGGGCTCCACCGACACGGAAACCATGGCGACCGGCTTCGGCAGCGCCGCGTTCATGACGCCATTCGGCCCGGCGACATGGCGCACGCAGGACAACCAGAGCACGATGGGCACCTTCGTCGGTCGCACTGCCCTGAAAGGCGACAAGGGCGTGATGGTCGATTGGCGCTACGTGGACGGCGCGGCTGCCCTGCCGTCCGACGCGGAGGTGCGCGGGCTGCGGCCAGGCTAGGCCGATCACCCGGGAACGAGCCGTTGGACCAAGTCGCGCGCCAGCCGGAGATCCCGCGTTGCGCCCGCGGTTCCGGGGGCCAGAAAGGGCTGCAGCAGCGCAACGGCCTCGCGCGTCTTGCCCTGGCCGGCCCACAGGCCCGCCAACGACAGCGCGGCGCGCAGGTGATACAGCCCGGCCCCTTGCGCCCGGCCTTCCTCGATCGCAGCCTGGAAGCAGATTTCGGCGGCCAGCTCCGCGGGGCTGCCCGAGGCGGTCGCGGGCTGGGCAAGCAGGATCTCGCCCTCGATCCGGCGCAGGTCGGGCAAGGACCAGTTCTGCCCGTCCCGCTCGCAAACCTGGATCGCCTCGGACACCGCGCCCAGCGCCTCGGCCCACTGCCCTTGCATGGCGAGCGCTTCGGCCAGGGTTCCCGTGAACTCCGGGTTGCGCATCAGCCAGCCCGCCTGCGCGCGGGCGCCGATGCCCGCACGCAGCAACGCGGCGCCCCGGGCCGCTTCGCCGCGCCGCACCTCGAACTGGCCCTGCAGACAGTTCGCCCAGCTGATCCAGAACGTCATCCCGTTCCGCGTCACCAGGTCCACCAACTGCCCGACCCCCCGCCCGGCAAGCGCCATGTCGCCGAGGGTGATGGCGATCGGGCAGACGGCGTTGCGCAGGGCGTAGCAGATGGACAGCTTGTCCTGCGTCTGTTGCGCCTCCTCCAGGCTGCGCAGCGCGGCCGCCACGGCCGCGTCGGCATGCCCCTGCAGCAGCAGGACCCGCGCCAGCATCGCCCGGGTCACGACGCGCTGGTCCACCAGGAACCACAGGGCATTCGCCTGGTCCGGCCGGTCGTCGTGCGCCTGCAACACGGCTTCCAGGTGGCTGCGCGCGTCGGCCTGGTGCCCAAGGAAGTGCAGCGCGGTGCCGAGCAGGCGGCGGCCGACAAGGGCGTCCTCGGGCTTGCCCGTCCGGTTCGCGATCTGCAGCAGGCGCTCGGAGGCGGCCCTGGTCTCGTGATACCGGCCGACATTCAGGTGCAGGCTCCAGGTCGCCCACTCCGCCCGAAGCTGGAGCGCGGGATCGCCCAATGCCTCGGCGTAGAACCGGCCCTTGGCGAGCACGCCGTCCGTCACCGCCGCCAGCCCGGCCGTGTTCAGCAACGCGAAGCCCAGGTTGATGTGCAGCCTGGCCACCATGTCGTTGCCAAGATTGGGGCCAAGGTTGGGGCCGGGGCCGTCATCCTCCTTCAGTCGCCCGAGCGCCTGCTCGATGCGCTCGGTGCACTCCACCACCAGCAGCAGCTGCAGCCAGACCGGGACGAACGCGGCCGTCAGCGCGATCCCCAGCGCATCGTCTCCGGACGGCGAGAACGCCCAGTCGAGTGCCGAGCGGATGTTGTCGAGTTCCAGCGCGTAGCTGGCGAGTTCGGCGCTGCCGAGCGACTTGTCCGGCGCCGCGGCGACCAGCCGATGAAAGTACTGGGCGTGCCGCCGCCGGACCGCACCATCATGTCCCGAGGCGGACAGCTTCTCCGACGCGTAGACGCGAGTCGTCTCGAGCAGGCGCCAGCGGGTCTCTGCCGGCGCGGCGTCCACGGCGACCAGCGACTTGGCCACGAGGTTGCCGATTCCGTCCATGACGCTCCAGGGGTCGTCGAGGACATCCTGCGCCGCGGCCGCAGCGGCCTCGAGCGTGCATCCCGCGGGAAAGATCGACAGGATTTGCAGCACCTGACGTTCATGCTCCGTCAACAGGTCGTAGCTCCAGTCGAGGGTGGCGCGCAGGGTTTGCTGCTTGGGAAGCGTCGCGCGCCGCCCGCCCGTCAGCAGCCCGAACCGTTCGTCGAGCCGGGACAGGACGGCATCCGCCCCCAGCGACGCGACGCGGGCGGCCGCGAACTCCAGCGCGAGCGGGATACCATCGAGCCGGCGGCAGATGGACGCGGCCGCACGCAGCTCCGCATCGTCGAGCGGCAACGTGCCGCGAAGCGACTGGGCCTTCAACACCAGGAACTGGACCGCGCTGTGCCGGGTCAACTCGCGCACGTCGTCGACGGTCGGCGCCGGCACATCGAGCGGCTGCACCCGGAAGCAGTACTCTCCTTCGACCCGCAGCACCTCCCTGCTGGTCGAGAGGATCGCCACGTGAGGGCAGGTCCGCACGACGGTCTCCACGAGGGACGCAACGCCGTCGATCAGATGCTCGCAGTTGTCCAGCACCATGAGCGTGTGGCGGAGGCCGATGGCCTGAGCCAAGGCCTGGGCCGACAGCTGCACACCGCCCAATTCCAGGCCGAGCGCCGCAGCGACCGCAGAGGGGACCAGCCGAGGGTCCGCAAGCGTCGCCAGGTCCACGAACCGGACATCGCCGTGGAACCGCGAGACAAGCGAACGCGCAACCTCCAGCGCCAGCCGCGTCTTTCCGATGCCCCCGGCCCCGGTCAGCGTGACGACGCGGTAAGCGGACATGAAATCGGTCAATTGCTGCATTGCGACTGCCCGGCCGATCAGGTCCGACCCGGCACTGGGCAGGTTGCTCAACGCATTCGGCTCGCGTCGCAGCTCGATCGGTGCGTGCGCCGGTGCGGCGGCCTCCACCTGGCGCCGCGTCCAGGCGCCGAGCAAGGCGTAGCCCCGTCCGGAGACCGTCTTGAGCATCGCCCGATCGGGCCCGAGCGCCCGCCGGATCGCGGAGATATGGACCTGCAAGGTGTTCTCTTCGATGAAGGCGCCGGGCCAGAGCGTGGCCATGAGATCGCTCTTGGCGACGAGCTTCCCGTCGTGCTCGAGCAGCACCTCCATGATCTCCAGCGCCCGCCCGCCGATCGGCACGCTGGCGCCCTTGAGCCGCAGCTCGCGCCGGCCAAGGTCCACTTGCCAGTCCTGCCAGGCATAGATCAGATTCCGCGGCGGCCCCCTGCGCCGCTCGGCCTGCACCGCGAGCGGTGACGCAGCGCGTCGGTCGGCCATGCGCTGGGTCACGTTCGCCCACCGATCGATTGCCGGATCAGATCTGCAGCCTTCTCCGCGATGGCGATCGTCGGCGCGTTCGTGTTCCCGGCCGGCACGCAGGGCATGATCGACGCATCGACGACGCGCAGCCGGTCCAACCCATGCACCCTCAGCTCGGCATCGACGACGGAAAGCGAGTCCGCGCCCATCTTGCAGGTGCTGGTCGGGTGGAACACCGTCGATCCCGTGCGCCTGGCGAAATCCAGCAACGCGTCGTCGGTCGCAACGCCGGGCCCGGGCAGGTACTCGGCCTCGACGAAGCCCGCGAGCGGCGGCTGGGCCAGCAGCCGCCGACAGAGGCGCAGCCCGGCCACCATGATCCGCTGGTCCTGCTCGGCATCCAGGTAGTTCGGATGGATGGCGGGCGCATCGGACGGCGACGGCGTCTTCAGCCGCACCTCGCCCCGGCTTTCCGGGCGCAACGGAAACGCGATGAGCGTAAAGCCGGACCAGGCGTCGAGGCCCTCCTGCGGCCTGGTCGCGGTGAACGGAGCGATCGAGCACTTCACGTCCGGGGATGCCGATCCGGCCTGGGTACGGGCAAACAGCGCGGCCGACACAGCCGGATACGTCAGCGGTCCCGACCGAAGCACCGCGTAGCGGAGCGCCGCCGCCAGCTTCCGCCGAGGGCTGCCGATGACGTCGTTCAGGGTCGAGGCGCTGCGGCTGCGGCACTTGATCGGCGCCGAGTAGTGATCCTGCAGGTTGCGTCCGACCCCTTGGAGGTCATGACGGACCTCCAGGCCAAGCCCGGACAGGTGTTCGGCGGGACCGATGCCCGACAACAGCAGGAGCTGGGGCGAGTTGACCGCGCCCCCGCACAGGATGACCTCGCGGCGCGCCAGCGCGACGCCCGATTGGCCATCCCGCGTGAACCGCACCCCGGCGGCCTGCCTGCCCTCCAGGACAACCCCAGCGGCCAGGGCGCCGGTCAGCACGCGCAGGTTTGGCCGATGTTTTGCCGGGTGCAGGTAGGCGTCCGCGGTCGACCAGCGCCGGCCGCGGCGGATCGTCGCCTGGTGATATCCGGCCCCGTCCTGGACCGGCCCGTTGAAGTCGTCGTTCCTGGCATGGCCGCAGCCGACCGCACTCTCGATGAACGCATCGCAAACCGGGTTCCGCGCCACCTCCGATACCCACAGCGGCCCGGCGTCGCCGTGCAGCGGGATCTTTCCCCTGACCTGGCGTTCCGACCGTTCGAAGTAGGGCAGCAGGTCCTCGAACGACCACCCGACATTGCCAAGCTGCCGCCAGTGATCGAAATCCTCCGCCTGCCCCCTCGTGTAGATCATCCCGTTGATCGAGCTGGAGCCGCCGAGCACCCGGCCCCGTGGCCAGAAAATCCGCCTGTTCCCACTACCGGCCTCGGGCTCGGTCTCGTAGCACCAGTTCACCGAGGGGTCGGCGAAGGTCTTGCCGAAGCCGAGCGGCACATGGACCCAGCGATCCGAATCGTTTCCGCCAGCCTCCAGGAGGATCACGGTGGTTGCAGGATCCTCCGTGAGCCGCGCGGCGAGCACGCACCCGGCGGAGCCGGCGCCAACCACAACGAAGTCGGCGTCCAACTGCATGCCTGAATCTCGCCGCTTTCTACGGTTTCAGCGTGGCCGACCGCGTGCCGTCAGCGGAGCCGCCTCCCAGCTGCCGGCGGCCTGAACCGCCGACCCACATTGCAGGATGATAGCATCGTGGGCCTTCAATGGAATGGTCTATCGCTTGACGGGTAAAGTTACACGATGCAGAAATTCTCGGGTCAACGAGGCCACCTCGTCCAGGCGCGTATCCATCGCGAAGTGGCCGGCGTCGATGACGTGCACTTCTGCCTGTGAAACGTCGCGACGGAACGCGTGCGCTCCCTGTTCGGTGAAGGCTGGATCGCGGCGGCCCCACAGGACCAGCGTGGGCTTGTTCTGCTCTCGCATCCACGCTTGCCACTCGGGGTAGGACTCGATGTTGGTCCGGTAATCGTAGATCAGCTCGAGTTGTATCTCGGCGACGCCGGGCCGGTTGAGGTATCCGAGCTCGTCTTCCCACAGGTCGGGGTCATAAGCCTCTGCGTCGGGGTCGCTTCCGATATGACGCCCCCTCGTCACCGCACGCGACAGATGGGCAGCCCGGATGGCGGCCTCGTGCGTAGCCCGATCCCGCCAATAGGCTTTTCGTTGCTCCCACATCGGGCCGAGCCCATCCGCGTAGACGTTTCCGTTCTGGAAGATCAACGCGTCGACGGAACTGGGACGAAGCCGAGCCAGGCGCATCCCGATCGGCGCGCCGTAATCCTGCATGAACAGAGTATAGCGTCCGATCTGGATGGCCTCCGTGAACGCCGCGACCACCTCCGCAAGATGCTCGAACGTGTACGGGAATGCTTCCGGCGAGGGCGCGTCACTGTTGCCGAACCCAGGATAGTCCGGCGCCACGCAATGGAAGCGGTCCCCAAGCTGCCGGATCAGGTCGTCATACATGCGAGACGACGAGGGTACGCCATGCAGGAGCAATACCGCCGGTGCGGATGGGTCGCCGGCTTCGCGATACGCGACCCGGGTGCCTTGCACCATGACGTCGCGATAGCGGACCTGTGTATGGACCGTCATTGTAGCCCCCATCGTTCAGATCTGCGCGGAACCGCCGTCGACGAACAGTTCGCTGCCGGTCACGAAGCTGCTGTCATCGGAGGCCAGGAACAGGGCCGCAGCGGCGGTTTCGTCCGGCGCGCCCAGTCTTCCCAGCGGCGTGGTCGTTGCAACGTGGTGGAGCATCGCCGGAAGGTCCTGGTCCGACTGGGCCAGCCCGTGCCAGCCAGGGGTCGACGTCGCGCCGGGCGCCAGCACGTTCACGCGGATGCGCCGCGGCGCCAGATCGAGGACCCAGCAGCGGGCGAAGCTGCGGACTGCCGCTTTGCTGGCGCTGTAGACACTGAAGGCCGGCGTGCCCGTCGTGCCGGCCGTCGAGCCCGTGAGGATGATGGACGCACCATCCCGGAGCAGCGGTAGCGCCTTCTGAACGGTGAACAGGGTGCCTTTCACGTTGGTGGCGAATGTCCGCTCGTAATGGTCTTCGGTGATCTCTCCCAGCGGCACGAAACTGCCCCCGCCCGCATTCGCGACGAGAACGTCGACTGCGCCCGCCCTCTGCCGGACGATGTCGAACAGCCGGTCGAGGTCCCCGGCAACGGAAACGTCGCCCGTCACACCGATTGCGTCCCGGCCAACCTGCTTCACGGCGTCGTCGAGCTCGGCCTGGCGTCGGCCGGTCATGAAGACCTGCGCACCCTCGCGTGCAAACCGCCGCGCGATCGCCAAGCCAATCCCGCTGTTCGCACCGGTAACAACGGCAACCTTGCCTGCAAGTCGATCCATGACACTCTCCCGAAACCGCGCCGGTTTGACGTGGTGCCGATCAGTGCGGCGTTTGCCTCGCCGGGTCTTTCGCGGATCCCCGGGGCTTTCAGGAAGGCACTGGCCCCGCGCGGGCGCCGGTGTTGCGGTGCGTAAAGACCTGCAAACGCCAAGCACAACGTTTAACAGCGATTCAGACCTGCTTCAGGGATTCCGGCCCGGCATCGGGCGAGAACTCTGCATCCAATGCAGGAGACGGACCATGGTCGAGCAGGTGTACGGACAAGGGTGGGGCGAGCGGCTCGGGCCGACACTCCGGGATGAGCCGTGCGAGCCCTTGCTGATCGCCGACGAAATCAGCTGGCGCGAGCCGCTGCCCGGCTTCGATCGTGCCGACACCCGGATCGCGATCGGCCGTTGGCGTGCCCTCGCTGGTGACCGGCACGAGGCGACGGCCCAGACCGACGAGGATTGCCACGTCATCGGGATCGCACTCCGCCGGATGGATGTGCGCTTCGAGGTCGCGGGACGGACGTTGATGGACGGCCTGGTGATGCCCGGCATGACGAACGTCACTGAGCCCGGAGCGGCAGCGGCGTGCCTGTTCCGCAGCCCCTACGACGCCCTGCACCTTCGGGTTCCGAACAAGCTCATCGCGGAATGCGGGCAGGAGGGGCCTGCCGGGCCGGGCGTCCTGCATTCGGGCGTCAGCGGAAGGCCAGACCCTGTCGTGAACAACCTGGCGACGGCGCTGCTGGGAGCGGAGCGGCTCGGCGCCGGGTTCGCGTTGGCCTACGCCGACTCGATCGGTCTGGCGATCGTCATGCGGTTGCTGGCCACGGCGACGGGAACCGGCGATGCCGAGCGGCCTCGCGTCGCGCCGTTGCCGAAGTGGCGGCTGAAGCGCGCCATGGACTACATCGAGGCGAACCTGTCGGAACCCGTCTGCCTTGCGGACATGGCGGCCTCGACCGGATTGACGCGGATGCATTTCGCCGCGCAGTTCCGGGCTGCGACGGGCCTCCCTCCGCACGAATACCTGCTTCGCCGCCGCATCGAGCGGGCGCAGGAGATGCTGGCGCGGTCGCCCACGCCCGTGGTGGAGGTGGCGCTTCAGGTCGGGTTCCAGACGCAGGCGCATTTCACGAGCGTGTTCAAGCGGTTCTCGGGAGCGCCGCCGCACGCCTGGCGTCAACTTCGGCGCCAGGCGGCCTGACCGAACAGGAATTCGCGACACTGCGCCCGTTTGAACCGGCCGGCTTGAATGGCCGGTTCGGCGGGTGGCGCGGTCAATGGCAGCGTCACCTCGGCCTCCGTTCCGGCGCGCGTGAACACCCAGCGGCAGCTTCCGCCGGCCTGCGCCGCGACCCCGTCGATGAAGCCCATGCTCGCTGACAGCCCGCCATCGCGGCCGGGTAGCCTGCCGACGCCGTTGTCCCGCACGATGCATGCCACGTGGCGTTCCGTGCGGCGCAGCACGTCGGCGGCAACGGTCGTCTCCTGGCCGGGACGGTCCGATCGCCTGGCTGGGCCGATTCCGGCCCAGCCAGGCCGGAGGTGCTCAGCGGACGGTGGTCGTCACGATATTCCCGGCCGGGCTGGCCGCCGGGTAGGCCATGTTGCCGACGTCGCGCGGCTGGCGGCCCCGCACCACCGTGGTTGCCAGGTCGCCCTGGGGGAGCGGGTCCGGGTAGGCCATGTTCCCGGTGTCCCGCGGCTGCCGGCCCGACACGGCGACGGTGCTCAGGTTGCCCTGGGGCAGCGGGTCCGGGTAGGCCATGTTCCCGACATCGAGCTGGTTGCCCGGGCCGGTCGGTGCACAGGCGGCGACACTGGCCGCAAGCAGGGCCGCGGTCAGCAGCATGGCCTGCCCAAGGCGGGATTTGGCCGACCGGAAGACGAGCGCCTGGGGCAGGCAGTCATCGGTCGTGATGTCTTGGTTTGCTCGGTTGCTCATGACAGGCTCCTTCGTGCGTTGTTCGGAACCGGAACTTGCCGCTTCCGCGTTTGCATTTCTCCGTTATTTGCACGGCCCGTTTTCGGTTTGCACTTCCCTGGAGCCGGGTGGCCTGGACCGCAGCAATGCCGTGCATTCGCGACCGGGACCGGGCGCGGCCGGCGACCCCGGCGATCTCGGCGACGTCGGTGATCAGCCCGAGGCCGGACGGCCCGATGGCGGCGCCGCCCGCAAGGGTCCCCAGACCGCTCCCCAGCCCCAGACGCCGCGACACCGGCACCAGCAGCGCCGCGGTCATCAGGAGGAGGGTGATCGTCCCCAGCTTGGGCCGTGGAGGCTACTGAGGCGGCAACGAGCGATCCAGGAAGCTGCGGATCAGCGGCGCCATGACGTCCAGCTTGTCCTCGAGCGCGAAGTGCCCGGTGTCGAGCAGGTGGAACTCGGCGTCCGGAAGGTCGCGGCGGAACGGGTGGGCGCCGCTTGCGGGGAAGATCTTGTCGTTGGCGCCCCAGACGATGAGCGTGGGCGGACGGCGTTCGCGGAAAAAGGCCTGGAATTGCGGGTAGAGCGTCACGTTGGTGCCGTAGTCCCGGAACAGGTCGAGCTGGATGTCCAGGTTGCCGGGCCGGTCCAGCAGAACCTGGTCGTGCAGCCAGTTGTCGGGATCGATCCGGGACGGGTCGGACACGCCATCGACGTACTGGAACTTGGTCGTGGCGGGCTGCATCAGCACATGAAGGGCCGTCCGTCGGGCGGGCGTGTTCTCGGCCCAATACGCCTTGATCGGATCCCAGAACGCGGTCAGGCCTTCATCGTAGGCGTTGCCGTTCTGGACGATCATGGCGCTGATCCGGTCCGGATGCTGCAAGGCCATGCGGAAGCCCACGGGGGCGCCATAGTCCATGACGTAGATCGCGTAGCGGCTGGCGCCCAGCCGCTCCATCAGGCCATCCACGACCTTGGCATAGTTGGCGAAGGTGTACGGATACCCGGAATGGTCCGGCATGGCGCTGTTGCCGAAGCCGGGGTAGTCCGGGGCGATGACGCGATAGTGGTCCGCCAGGAGCGGGATGAGGTTCCGGAACATGTGGGACGAGGTGGGAAACCCGTGCAGCAGCAGCACGACCGGCCCCTCCTTCGGCCCCGCTTCGCGGTAGAAGACGTCGACGCCGCCGATGGTCTCGGTGTTGTAGCGGGTAACCGGGATCGGCCGATACGGCGGTGCGGCTTGCGCCAGCGCCGGGGAGCCTGTCGGCCATGACGCTGCAGCGAAGGCGATCGCACCATAGAGGGCGGCAAGCCAGAGGGTTTTCATGTCAAAGCTCCGGGATGGTGTTGTCCAGGCTTCACGTTTCCCGCGGCTGGACTGCGGCCTCTTCCCGATTTGCCCTGCTTCTTCCCCTGGGGAACGGACGCGGGCGACAGCCCCGTCGGGCGATCGGGAAAGCCGGCCTGCGCCTCGTTCCCTATGGTTCCGGACCCGCCGCCAGGACCGCGCGGCCCAGGAGGATGTCCCCATGACCACCCGCTTCTTCGATGTCGCATTCACCCCGGCCGTGCAGGACGAGCAGGTCCGGCGAGGCTCCCGGGAGGGCTACGCCCGGGCCGCGACCCGGCGGCCGGCGCACGGGCCGGACGCGTTCACGCCGCAGGAAACCGAACTGGTGGCCGGCATCGACACGTTCTTCATCGCGACGGTGTCGGAAACCGGCTGGCCCTATGTGCAGCACCGGGGCGGCGACGCCGGGTTCGTGAAGGTGCTGGGCGCCCCCGACTTCGAGGGCACCGTCCTCGCCTGGGGTGAATATGTCGGCAACCGGCAATACCTCACGGCCGGTAACGCCGCGCGCGACGACCGGGTGGCCCTGATCTTCCTCGATTTCGCCAACCGCCGTCGCCTGAAGGTCATGGGCCGCCTGCGCACCATCGAGCCGTCCGACAGCCCGGAGCTGATGCACCAGGTCGGCAACGACGATGCTGCGCTGGAGCGCCTGATGCTTGTGCAGGTCGAGGCGTTCGACTGGAACTGCCCGCAGCACATCACGCCGCGCTACACCCTGCCCGAGATGAACGCGATTCTCGCCAGCCGTTGATGGCGCTCAATTGAGCGCACACCGGAGGGCATGGATGATCTGGGCCATGGCGCCCCGCACCGCAGGGGTGTCGGCCAGGGCATGGAGCAGGACGAAGTCGTGGATCGTCCCGTTGTACCGGACGGAGGTCACGCGGACCCCTGCGTCGGACAGCTTCCGCGCATAGGCCTCGCCCTCGTCGCACAGCACGTCCCCCTGTGCGGTGATGACGAGCGCGTCTGGAAGATGTCTGAGCTGGGCGGCCGTCGCGTTCAGCGGTGTCGCTTTCGGGTCGATCCGCAGCGCCGCATCCGGCAGGTAGGCGTCCCAGAACCAGCGCATCGCGGCCCGGGTCAGCCACGGCCCGCCGGCATGGCGGCGATAGGACTCGGTCTCGAAATCGGCATCCGTCATGGGATACAGCAGCACCTGCAGGTCGATCCGCGGGCCGCGCCGCTCCTTGGCGAGCAGCGTGACGACGGCCGCGATGTTGCCGCCCACGCTATCCCCCATCACGGCAAGGCGGCTGGGGTCCAGGCGGAGCGCGTGCGCCTCGTCCACGACATGCCGGGTGGCGGCGTAGGCCTGCTCGATGGCGATCGGAAACCGGCTGCCCGGCGCCCGGTCGTATGCCACGAACACCACGGCCGCCTGAGCGCCGACCGCGATCTCCCGCATCAGGCGGTCATGGGTTTCCTTGTCCCCCAGGACGGACCCGCCGCCGTGGAACAGCATGATGATGGGCAGGAGCCCTTCGTCGCCGGGCGGGCGGACGATGCGGATGTCCACCCGACCGGTCGGTCCCACCGGCAAGACGAGGTCCTCCGTGCGGGCCCGCGGCTTGCCGATCGGGGCCGACTGCGCGTTGAGAAGGACGGCGCGGGCCTCCTCGGGCAGGAAGGTCAGCATGGGCGGCTGGCCGGAGAGGGAGTCGATGAACTGCTGGGTGACGGGCTCCAGCACGAGGGAGGCGTCGCGATCGGGGACGGGCATGGTCTGGGCGGGACACGCTGGCATGGTTGCTCCAGGGTCGGTCAGAGACGTGCCTTGCGCGAGTTAAACGTTGTGAATCGCGGCCAGGCCTGTGCCGCTGCCGGTCAGCAACAATCCCCGATCGTGCCGCTACTCGCTTCCCATATCGCCCGACAGGGTTCAGCGACCGCCATCGCGACCCGGGTCGCGCGCGTCCAGGACCTGCCGCGCGGCCAACACGTCAGCCGTCGCGAACCCTTCTGTGAACGTGTCCAGGATCGCGGCGAGCTGGCCGATGGCCGCCCGGTCGGTGCCAGGCGCGCGGCGCGCGAGGCTCGTTGCCGCCCGGAGCTGCCACGAACGCGCCCCTTGCCGTCCGCCCAGGACGATCGCGTCCCTGAAGCATGCGACGGCCGCCGCCTCGGAATGGCCGGAGAGGAGCAGCACTTCCCCGCGCAACCGCATCAGCTCGGGCAGGTACCAGCATTCGCGGCTTTGCTCGCAGCGCGCCACCATGCCGTCCAATATCCGCAGGGCTTCGTCGGGCGCACCCGCCAGCGCAGTCACCATCGCGAACTCGCCGAGAAGCACCATGTAACGGGGCAACAGCCGGCTTTCCCCGGCCGCGTCGAAGGCTGCACGCATGGCGGCAAGCCCGCGCTCCCGCGCCCCGCGCTTGAACGCGACCAGGCCTTCGAAGCAGCTGGCCCAGGTTTTCCAGAGATTGAGGTTGTATCGCCCGGCGTGCTCCAATAGCGCCGCAGCGTGGCTATGGGCCGCCACCAGGTCGCCCGTGAACAGGGCGATCGGGCACGCGGCCTGCCCCAGCACGCTGCCGAAGGCGAGGGCGTGACCGAGCGCGATGCCCTCGGCGATGTTGCGCGCGACCCCCTCGATCGCCTGGTCGACATGGCCCTGCAGCCAGAGGATTCGCGCCCGGAAGTAGCCGGCGGTGATCTGCTGGTCCACGTGGAACCGGGCAACCCGGGGCTGCGGGCCCGCCCGGGCGTAACGGACGAACATTCGGTCGATGAAACGGCGGGCTCCGTCCTGATCTCCGCGGTAGTGCAGGGTCGTCGCCATCAGCCGGTCGGCCATCATCAGGTCGCCCTGATCGGACGTCTCGTCCACGAGATCGAGCAGTTGTTGCGCGAGGCCGAGTGCTGCGTCGAGATCGCCGTTGTTCAGCTTGCTGATCCAGACGCCCCAGATCGCTCGCAGCCGGTAGCCGCTGTCGTCCAGCCTGTTCGCGAGTTCGAGCGCGGCAGCCCAGACCGTGCCGACCTCGCCCGCCCGGCCGGCGGCATACATGATGGACCAGCCCAGCGCCGCGGACAGCTGCAGGCGGGCGCGCAGCACCGCCGGATTATCGCTCCCCTTCAACGTGACCGCATGCAACGCGGCCGTCACCCGGACGCGACACTCGGCCATCAGCGACAAATGGACCCAGAGCGGAACGGCGCCGATCGTAAGGGCGACGAGCAGGGCGGGGTCTCCTTCGGGGGAGGCGGCCCAGTCCAGCGCAGCGCGCATGTTGTCCAGCTGCCGAGCGTAGATCTCGAGCCATCGCCCGGCAGGCAGGCTGATCGCGTCGTGCTCCGCGCCTGCAAAGGCGTCGCGCATGTGCTCCGCATGGGCGCGTCGTGCTGGGGCAAGTTCCCCTCTCAGCCGCAGCTTCTCCGCCCCGTAGAGCCGCGTGGTTTCGAGCAGGCTGTAGCGCATCGCCCCGCCGCGGGCATCGGCGACGATCAGGGATTTCGAGACGAGGTCGGCGACATGGTCGACGACGAGCGCCGGATCGAGGCCACCGATGACCGCGACGGCCGCCTCCAATGAGAACTCGCCCGCGAACACCGACAGGCGGCACAGCACGTCCTGTTCGGAGGCCGGCAGCAGCTCGTAGCTCCAGTCGAGGGTCGCGGCCAGGGTCTGGTGCCGGGGCAGCGCGGTGCGCCGGCCGCTGGTGAGCAAGCGGAACCGGTCATCGAGCCGCCTTGCCAGCTCGCGCAGCCCGAACGCGGCGACGCGCCCGGCCGCCATCTCGATCGCCAGCGCGATGCCGTCGAGCCGCTGGCACAGGTCCGCCACGAGCGGCGCATCCTCGTCCCCAAGGCTGAACCCGTGCTGCACGGACGCGGCGCGCTCGACGAACAGCTGGATGCCGGGGAACGTCATCGCCTCCCGCGCCGTCAGCCCGGTCGAGACCGACGGTCCCTCCAGCGGCGGCAGCCGATGCACCCGCTCGCCGGAGGCGCGCAGGGGCTCGCGGCTTGTGCACAGCAGATGCACCGCGGGCGCGCCGCCTGACACCTGCTCGGCGGCATTCGCCGCCTCCTCGATCACGTGCTCGCAATTATCGAGGACGAGCAGCATGCTGCGGCCTGCGACATAGGCCAGCAGTCCCTGCATCAGGTCCTGCGAGGTGATGGCCAGCCCGAGCGCTGCCACGATGGTGGCGGTGACGAGGGTGGGGTCGCGAACCGAGGAAAAATCCACGAAGCACGCCCCGTCGGCATAGGACGGCGCCGTCTGCCGCGCCACGGCAACCGCCACGGTCGTCTTGCCAATTCCGCCGGGTCCGACCAGCGTGATGAACCGCCGCTGCGGCAGCTGGGCGCAGAGCAGCTCGATGACGGCCTCCCGTCCAAACATGCGCTGGGCCGTGATGGGCAGCCTGGCCGACCAGTCGCGTTCGATGGCGTCGACGCGTCCCGGGACTGGCCCATCCTCGCCCACGACGCGGACCGGCGCGACGAAGCTGTAGCCCCGGCCCGGCACGTTCACGATGTAGCGATTGCCATCCTGGCCGTCCCGCAGCGCCTTGCGCAGCCCGGTCATGTGAACGCGGACATTGCTCTCGTCCACGAACGTGCCCGGCCAGACGGCAGCCATCAGCTCATCCTTCGTCACGACTTCGCCCGACCTGCTGGCCAGGGCCTGCAGGATGTCCAGCGCGCGGCCCCCGATGGCGACGGGGTCGCCGTCCCTCAGCAGAAGATGCTGCGCCGGAAGCAGCCGAAACGGACCGAACACGATCGCGCGCTCATGTCCGCCGGTTGGCGTTGTCGTGATCGTCGGCTCCCTGCTCGCTCGGTGCAGGTTCGCAGCCCGATTGCGCAAAGTCCATCGTAACGAGAGCAAGCGGGCTGGGATCGGCCTGAGGCCGGGTTGCAGATTCGCCCGACGATGATCGTGGCGCGACGATGCCGGATGCAACGATGGCTCGCGCGCGCCGGCGAGTTTTGCTTGACTGCCGGCCGGATCATTCAACAGCGTCATCCACAATGGCGAGCCGCCTCGCCGTGCAGGAGGGATCATGCCGGCCGAGACACGCACGGATAGCGGAACGCATATGTCCCGTCGAAGGCTGCTCGCCGCGGCGGCAGGCGCGGCGCTGCTGCCCGCCCGCGCACGGGCCGAAGGCCAGCAGGTCGAGGTGGTGCACTGGTGGGTCTCGGGCGGCGAGAGTGACGCGATCCGGCTGATCCGCCGCAAGATCGAGGCCGGGGGACGGGTCTGGGTCGACACCGCGGTCCAGGGACCGGACGTCGCCAAGACAGCCGCGCTCACGCGGGTCGTGGGCGGTTCGCCGCCCACGGTGATGCTATGGCACGCCGGCAAGGACCTGGTTGAGCTCTACCGGGACCGCCTGATCCGCGACGTGCAAACGGTGGCGACGGCCGAGGGCTGGGATGCCGTGCTGCCGGCGGAGATCGCGTCCCGCCTTAAGGTCGATGGCAAGTACGTCGCCGTCCCGGCAGACCTGCATTGCGGCAACTGGACCTTCGCGAACCCGCTGCTGCTGCAGGCGGCCGGGCTGGAGCTGCCGCGATCCTGGCCGGCCGTCCTGGCCGCCTGCCCCGCCTTGCAGCGCACGGGCGTCATCCCGGTCGCGATTGGCGGCCAGGCGTGGCAGGAAGCGTCGGTCTTCGTCATGGTCCTGACCGGCGTCGGCGGCGCGCCGCTGCTGCGCCGGTTCACGGTCGCCCATGATCTCGGCCCGGCGGACGACGCCGATCTCGCGGCCGCGTTCGAGATCTTCGGCGCGCTGAAGCCGTTCATCGACAAGTCCAGTCCGAACCGTTCCGCGACCGACACCGCCAACCTGTTCGCCACCGGCAAGGCGGCGCTGCATTTCTCCGGCGACTGGGCCCGCGGCGACGTCAACAAGGCCGGGATGCGCCCGGGCCGCGACTATGAATGCCGCCCCGCCCCCGGCAATGACGGCGTGTTCATGGCGACCGTCGACGCCTTCTGCATGCCCCGCGTGGCAAGCCCCGAGGTCGGCGCCGCGCAGGACGAGTTCGCGCGCATCGCCATGAGCGCCGAGGTGCAGCACGGCTTCAACCTGCTGAAGGGCAGCATCCCCATTCGCACCGACGTCGACCTCGCGGGCTACGACGCCTTCGCGCTGGCCTCGGCGGCGCTGAGCCGGGGCGGCGGCCAGATCGTGCCGTCGATCAGCATGGGCATGACGACGGCGATGCGGCTGGGCTTCTACGAGGTGGTGCATCGGTTCTGGAACACCGACGGGGCAGACCCACGTGCTGCGGCGCGGGATGTACGGGCGGCGATCGACCGCAACCGCGCCTGATGCCGCGCTGCACCGTAGTGCGATGACGCAGCGGACCGTGGCGCTGGCGGCGTTGGCGCCCGCGGCGCTCATCGTCTCGGTGTTCTACTACGGCTTCATCGGCTGGACAGCCTTCGTCTCGTTCACGGCGTCGCGGCTGCTGCCGCGGCTCGAGTTCGTCGGCATCGCCAACTACCTGGTCCTGCTGCACGACCAGCGGTTCCGCGACGGTTTCGGCCATCTGCTGCTGTTCGGCTTCGTGTTCGTCGCGTCGGCGCTCGCGCTGGGGGTGGGCCTGGCGATCGCCATCGACCGGCAGCACGCTCGCCGCGCCGCCGCGTTCCGGCTGGCGTTCCTCTACCCGCTGTCGGTCTCGTGGCTGGTCACGGGCCTCGTCTGGCAATGGATCCTGAACCCCTCCATGGGCCTCGAGCGCTCCGTCCAGGCCCTGGGCTTCGATGGTTTCCGGTTCGAGGCGCTGGTCCGGCCGGATACGGCCATCTACGCCGTCGCTGGCGCCGCGGTGTGGCACGCCTCCGGCCTGGTGATGGCCCTGTTCCTGGCGGGGCTGCGCGGCATCGACCCGGATTTGTGGAAGGCGGCCCGGATGGATGGCGTGTCGGCCGCCCGGACCTACTGGCACGTCATCCTGCCTATCCTGCGGCCCATGGTGCTGACGTCGGTGCTGCTGCTGACGTTCGCCGCGCTGCGCATGTTCGACCTGGTCATCGCCATGACCGGCGGCGGACCGGGTTTCGCGACCGACCTGCCGGCGCTGTACATCTACGACTATAGTTTCGCCCGGGGACGCCTGGGCCTCGGGGCGGCCAGCGCCGTCATGCTCATGCTGACGGCGGTCATCGTGATGGCCCCTTATCTGGCGCTGGAGTTGCGGCGGCGCGAATGAGGACGCAGCGGAAGCGCCGCTGGCGGCCGGCGGAGTTGGCCGTGAATGCCGGGCTGATGGTGTTGGCGGCACTCTTCCTGCTGCCGCTGTATGTCATCGTCGTCACGGCGTTCAAGCCGCTGGCCGAGGTCGTGCAGGGGTCCATGCTTGCCCCTCCTGGCCGCTGGACAGTGGCGCCGCTCGCGCAGGCCTGGTCGTCCGCCTGCATCGGCAGCGTGTGCGAGGGGTTGGCGGGCGGGCTTTGGAACTCCGTCCGGATCACCGTCCCGGCCGCATGCTGCTCCGTGCTGCTGGGCGCCGTGAACGGCTATGCCCTGACGCGATGGAAGGTCCGGGGGGCGCACGCACTGTTCGGCCTTCTGATGCTGGCCAACGTCATGCCCTATCAGATGATGCTGCTGCCCATGGCGGCGACGCTGAGGGCGCTGGGCCTCTTCGGCTCCGCCGCCGGGCTGATCCTGGTGCACGTGGTCTATGGCATGCCCTACATGACCCTGCTGTTCCGCAACGTCTTCCTGGGCGTGCCGGAGGAGCTGGTCCGTGCGGCGCGGATGGATGGCGGCCGGTTCTGGTCCATCTTTCGGCACATCATGCTGCCGATGGCCCTGCCGATGCTGGGCGTCGCGCTCGTGCTGCAGGTCACCAGCATCTGGAACGACTACCTGTTCGGCCTCGTCTTCGGCGGA
>CAXTPG010000014.1:0-60517 GCA_964246015.1 uncultured Acetobacteraceae bacterium | reverse complement strand
CCACGCCGCCCCGCTCCACCCCCACGCCCCCGGCAACGTCCTCTGCCGCGGCCGCGTCGCCACCGGCAACGTCGAAGCCGCCCTCCAGGCCCACGCCCACGCCACCATCGAAACCGAAACCAGCTTCGTCGAGCACGCCTACATCGAGCCCGAAGCCGGCTACGCCCGCCGGGTCGGCGACCGCATCGAGGTCGTCGCCTGCACCCAGACCCCCTACATGGACCGCGACGAACTCGCCCCCATCCTCGGGATCCCCCCCGAATCCGTCCGCATCATCCCCACCGCCGTCGGCGGCGGCTTCGGCGGCAAGCTCGACCTCTCCCTTCAGCCCCTCGCCTGCGTCGCCGCCTGGCTCACCCGCCGCCCCGTCCGCATGGTCTACACCCGCCCCGAGAGCATGGCCGCCACCACCAAGCGCCACCCCGCCCGCATCCGCGCCGAGGCCGCCGCCGACGCCACCGGCCGCCTGACCGCCCTGCGCTTCCACGGCGACTTCAACACCGGCGCCTACGCAAGCTGGGGCCCCACCGTCGCCAACCGGGTCCCCGTCCACGCCAGCGGCCCCTACCGGATCCCCGCCGTCCAGGCGACGACCACCGCCCTACACACCAATGACCCGCCCGCCGGCGCCTTCCGCGGGTTCGGCGTCCCCCAGGCCGCGCTGGCCACCGAAGCCCTCATGGACATGCTCGCGGACCAACTGGGCCAGGACCCGCTCGACTTCCGCCACCGCAACGCTCTCCGCCCCGGCGACGCCACCGCCACCGGCCAGGTCCTCGGCCAGGGCGCCGCCCTCGCCGAATGCCTCGACGCCCTCCGCCCCCACTGGACCGCCATGCGCGCCGAAGCCGAAGCCCACCAGCAAGGCCCCATCCGGCGGGGAGTCGGTGTCGCCTGCATGTGGTACGGCATCGGCAACACCAGCATGTCCAACCCCAGCGAGATGGTCATGACCATCGAGCCCGACGGCATCCCCACCCTGTATTCCGGTGCCGTCGACATCGGCCAGGGCAGCAACACCATCATGGTCCAGATCGCGGCCGACGCCCTCGGCGTCCCCGCCCATACGATCCGCCTCGTCGCCGGCGACACCGACCTCACCCGCGACGCCGGCAAGACCAGCGCCTCCCGCCAGACCCTCGTCAGCGGCAACGCCGCACGCCTGGCCGGCGAGGCCCTGCGCGCGGAAATCCTGCGCCGGGCCAACGCCGGCCCGGCCGCCACCATCACCCTCCACGACGGCGCCGTCCGCGTCACCCATGACGGCACCACCAGCACCGTCACCGCCCACGCCACCCTGCGCGGGGAAGGCCGCTACGACCCCCCCACCACCACCCTCGACGAAGACGGCCAGGGCACCCCCTACGCCAGCTACGCCTTCGCCGCCCAGATCGCCGAGGTCGACGTCGACACCGCCCTCGGCACCGTCCACGTCCGCCGCATCGTCGCCGCACACGACGTCGGCCGCGCCGTCAACCCGCAGCAGGTCGAAGGCCAGATCCACGGTGGCATCGCCCAGGGCCTCGGCCTCGCCCTGATGGAGGAGTTCATCCCGGGCCGCACCGAGAACCTGCACGACTACCTCATCCCCACCATCGGCGACGTCCCCCCCATCACCACCATCCTCATCGAGGCCGGCGACCCCCACGGGCCCTACGGCGCCAAAGGCGTCGGCGAACCCGCCCTCGTCGCCACCGCCCCCGCCATCCTCGCCGCCATCCACCACGCCACCGGCGCCCGCCTCACCCAGGTCCCCGCCACCCCCCCCAGAGTGCTGGCCGCCCTGAAGGCCCGGCCGTGACCACCCGCGCCGCCCCGGACTACCTCCCCCCCACCATCCCCAACCCCCCGGGCGACATCGTCACCTGCGACGCCTGCCCCGTCCTCTGCCGCATCCGCCCCGGCAAGACCGGCGCCTGCGACCGCTACGGCAACATCGACGGCCACCTCGCCCGCATGGACCCCCTCGTCATCCTCGACGACGCCGGCACCTCCCGCATCACCGCCATCGGCGCCGGAACCACCTACCCCGACTACAAGCCCGCCCCCTTCATCGTCGGCCACCAGGTCGACGGCATCGACATGATCACCGTCGTCAGCGAAGGCGTGTTCAGCTACTGCGGGCTCAAGCTCAAGATCGACACCGACCGCCACCTCGGCCCCGAATGCGCCCCCGTCCGCGCCCAGGGCGAACAGATCGGCCACGTCACCACCGCCGAATACGGCAGCCAGATGCTCAGCCTCGGCGGCGTCCACCACCTCACCGGCGGCAGCAAGAAACAGGGCGTCGTCACCTGCGACACCATGCTCCGCCTCGCCAACAAGGGCCCCGCCGACCTCACCATCGACGGCGGCGTCGCCATCACCGTCCAGGCCGGCCACCCCCCCATCATCGACGGCACGCCCGAGCACCGCATGCGCGTCGGCTGCGGCAGCGCCACCATCGGCATCTTCGGCCCGCAATGGCAGCACCACGCCGACGAGGTCATCGTCGTCGACGACCACATCACCGGCGTCCTCACCGAACACCAGGCCGGCCGCTTCCTGGCCATGCGCCCCGCCGGAATCCGCGTCCGCGGCCGCCGCTCCACCCCCGGCCGATACTTCCAGGTCGCCAACCCCGGTCTCGCCTGGGGCGGCACCGACGTCACCGACCCGCTCGACATCATCGACCGCATCGACCCCAAGACCGCCTGGCCCGGCCTCCGCCTCCTCATGGTCTCCACCACCGGCGAACACAGCGCCTGGTTCATCCTCGACGAGGCACTCGTGCCCATCCAGGCCCCCATGCCCCCGGCCATCGAACGGGCCGTCGCCCGCATCGGCGAAAACTGCGAACCCGCCCTCTGCACCATCCTGTTCATGGCCGGCGCCGGAGGATCACTGCGCGCCGGCGCCACCGACAACCCCGTCCTCCTCACCCGCAGCATCCAGCGCGGAGAAACCCGCGTCACCGCCGGCGGCGCCCCCGTCACCCTCTGGCCCGGCGGCGGCATCACCTACATGCAGGACGTCCTCACCCTCCCCGACAACGCCTTCGGCAGCGTCCCCACCCCCGCCCTCGTCGCCCCCATCGAGTTCACCCTCCCCCGCACCGCCTACGAAGCCATGGGCGGCTACACGGACCGCATCACGTCGCTCCAGGAAATCCTGAAAACCCGAGCGCACATCTCTTCCCCCTCTCCCTTCGGGAGAGGGCAGGGGTGAGGGCCTGCCACACGCACCCGGCCAGCCCGGACGGAAATCACATCTCTCTCTCCCGTTGGGAGAGGGCCGGGGTGAGGGTGCTGGACACAACCCCAGGCCACGCCAAAGACCCGCAGCAACAACCACCCCCACCCAACCCACCCCCCCAACCAGGAAGCCCCCTCCACCTCCACCAAGGCCCCATCGACCTCCTCATCCGCGCCTGGGGCGCCCCCGCCGCCGTCGCCCGAGCCTACGAAGCCGCAACCACCCTCTTCCCCACCATCCTCCCCGCGCTCGTCGCCGAACTTCCCCACCTCCGAACCCCCCTCCCGACCCCCACCCCGCACCACCCTATCGCCCGGGCCATGCACCAGGCCGTAACCCCCCACGTCCAAACCACCATAACCCCCATGGCCGCCGTCGCCGGCGCCATCGCCGACGCCGTCCTCGCCGCCATGACCCGCGCCGCCCCGCTGGACAAGGCCTTGGTCAACAACGGCGGCGACATCGCCCTCCACCTCGCCCCAACCCAATCCCTTCGCTGCGCCATCGTCACCGACCTCGCCTCCCCCGCCCTCGACGCCACCATCCTCCTCCACGCCGCCCACCCCAGCCGCGGCCTCGCCACCTCCGGCCGAGCCTGCAAGGGCCGCGGCGGACGCAGCTTCTCCTTCGGCATCGCCGACAGCGTCACCGTCCTCGCCGCCACCGCCGCCCGGGCCGACGCCGCCGCGACCGTCATCGCCAACGCCGTCGACCTCCCCGGCCACCCCGCCATAACCCGCCGCCCCGCCACCGACATCGACCCCGATTCCGACCTCGGCGACCGCCTGATTACCTGGGACCTTGCCCCCGTTCCCGAAACCGACATCGACATGGCCCTCGACGCCGGGCGGCGCGTCGCGGATGCTCTCATCCGATCGGGCCTGGTCCACGCCGCATTCCTTGCGCTCCGTGGCCGGACCACGACCTGCCTCCCAGCCACGATGAGGGCCGCATGATCCGCAAGATCGTCACGATGCTCGAAGAAACGCACGAGGAAGCCGGCCGCGACATGGTGCCCCCCACCCGCAAGGCCGCCGCGATCGCCATCGTGAAAAACCCCTACGCCGGCCTCTACCAGCAGGACCTGCAGGTCCTCATCGACCTCGGCGAACGCCTGGGCTGGACCCTGGGCAAACGCTGCGTCGAACTCCTGGGCATCCAGCCCCACCAGGCCCAAAGCTTCGGCAAGGCCGCCATCGTCGGCGAGGACGGGGAACTGGAACACGCCGCCGCGATCCTCCACCCCAAGATGGGCGCCCCCCTCCGCGCCGCCGTCGAAAAGGGCGCCGCCCTCGTCCCCTCCGCCAAGAAGCGCGGCGGCATGGGCGCGACCATCGACGTCCCCCTGGGCCACAAGGACGCCGCCTACGTCCGCTCCCATTTCGACGCCATGGAGATCCGCGTCCACGACGCGCCCCGGCGCGACGAGATCCTGGTCGCCGTCGTCGTCACCGACAGCGGCCGCCCCCTCCCCCGCATCGGGGGCCTGGAGGCAAAGGACATCATCGGAACCGACGGACTGCGATGAAGGGGAACCACACAATGCTCGACCGCCGCACACTGCTGCTCGCCGGGGCCGGCACGCTTGCCCTGCCCGGCGTCATCCGCGCCCAATCCACCAGCGCGCCCATCCGAATCGGCGAGATCAACTCCTACACCGCCCAACCCGCCTTCACCCTGCCCTACCGCAACGGCTGGCAGCTCGCCCTGGACCAGGCCAACGCCGCCGGCGGCGTCCTGGGCCGCAAGCTGGAAGTCGTCAGCCGCGACGACGCCGGCCGCCCGCAGGACGCCGTCCGCATCGCCGGAGAGCTGGTGAACGACGCCAAGGTCGACCTCCTCGCCGGCACCTTCCTGTCCAACATCGGCCTCGCCGTCAGCGACTTCGCGCTCCAGAACAAGATGCTCTTCGTCGGCGGCGAACCCCTCTCCGACACCCTCATCTGGGAGAAGGGCAACAAATACACCTTCCGCCTCCGCCCCGGCACCTACATGCAATCCGCCATGCTGGTCGAGGAAGCGGCAAAGCTCCCCGCCAAGCGCTGGGTCACCGTCGCCCCCAACTACGAATACGGCCAATCCGCCGTGAAATGGTTCAAGGCCCTGCTGTCCGCCAAGCGTCCCGACGTCGAGTTCGTGGGCGAGCAATGGCCCGCCCTGGGCCGCATCGACGCCGGCGCCACCGTCGGCGCCCTCGCCCAGCCCCGCCCGGACGCCCTCTTCAACGTCACCTTCGGCGCCGACCTCACCAACTTCGTGCGCCAAGGCAACACCCGCGGCCTGTTCGAGAAGCGCAGCGTCGCCTCCATGCTGACCGGCGAGCCCGAATACCTGGAGCCCCTGGGCGACGAGACCCCCGAGGGCTGGATCGTCACCGGCTACCCCCAGGACAGCATCGTCACGCCCGAGCACAGGAGCTTCGCCACCGCCTACCGCGGCAAGTTCGCCGAGGCCCCCAAATGCGGCTCCGTCGTCGGCTATGCCCTCATCAACGCCATCGTCGCGGGGATCATCAAGACCGGCAGCACCACGCCGGACGCGATGGCCGAGGGCTTCAAGGGCGCCGCCTTCGAGACCCCCTTCGGCCGTGCCGCCTTCCGCGCCATCGATCACCAGGCCACCCTGGGCGCATTCGTCGGCAAACTCGGCCTGAAGGACGGCCGCGGCACCATGCTCGACTGGAAATACGTCGACGGCGCCGCCGCCCTCCCTACGGACGAAGAAGTCCGCAAGATGCGCCCGGCATGACCCCCAATCCAACGCCCGCCCGCCCCCGAACCCGAACGCCCATCCCAACCCAAACACGTCATCCCCGGGCTTGACCCGGGGATCTCGTCCCATGGACCCGGGCAAGCCCAACCCGCTCGAGCCCTCTCCCGTTGGGAGAGGGTTGGGTGAGGGCCTGCCACCAACTCCGAAGCCAACCTCGTACGCACCCCAGGCCCTCACCCCAACCCTCTCCCGACGGGAGAGGGAGCAGTGAACGACCTCCTCCTCCAACTCCTCACCGGCCTCGCCGGAGCATCCTCCCTCTTCCTCGTCGCCGCCGGGCTCACCGTCATCTTCGGCGTCACCCGCGTCGTGAACTTCTCCCACGGCTCCCTCTGCATGCTGGGCGCCTATATCGGCTGGTCCATCCTCACCCGCCTCCCGCGCGACCCCGCCTGGTTCGCCCTGGGACTCCTCCTCGCCGCCCTCGCCACCGGCGCCATCGGCGTCCTCATCGAAACCCTCCTTCTCCGCCGCATCTACAAGGCGCCCGAGCTGTTCCAGCTCCTCGCCACCTTCGGCATCGTCCTCATCGTCCAGGACGCGACCCTCCATGTCTGGGGCCCGAACGACCTCGCCCTCCCCCGCCCCCGCTGGCTCCGCGCCACCATCGAGCTCGGCGACGCCCGCTTTCCCGTGTTCGACCTCATCCTCATCGCCACCGGCCCCCTGATCCTCGGCCTCCTCTGGCTGCTGTTCACCCGCACCCGCTGGGGCACCCTCGTCCGCGCCGCGACGCAGGACCGCGAGATGGTGGCAGCCCTCGGAGTCGACCAGCGCTGGCTCTTCACCAGCGTCTTCGCCCTCGGCGCCGCCCTCGCCGGCCTCGGCGGCGCGCTCTCCCTCCCCTCCGGCTCCGCCAACCTCGGCATCGACCTCGCCGTCATCACCGAGGCCTTCGTCGTCGTCGTGGTCGGCGGCCTCGGCTCCCTCCCCGGCGCCTACCTCGCCGCCCTCCTCATCGCCCTCCTGCAAAGCTTCGGTCTCGCCCTCATCCCCAAGGCAACCCTCGTCCTCGTCTTCGTCGTCATGGCCGTCGTCCTCTCCCTCCGCCCCAACGGCCTGCTCGGCCGTCCCCAGGGCGAGGCCCGCACCGCCGCGGACGCCACCCCCGTCATCCGCCCCGCCCCCATCGCCCTGAAAGCCCTGGGCGCCGCCGCCCTCCTCGTCGCCGCCCTCCTCCCCCTCGTCCTCGGTCCCTACGCCCTCTCCGTCCTGACCGAGGCCCTCGTCCTCGTCCTGTTTGCCGCCAGCCTCCACTTCATGATGGGGCCGGGCGGCATGGCGAGCTTCGGCCACGCGGCCTGGTTCGGCGTCGGCGCATATACGGCCGGCCTGCTGACCCGCGACCTCGCCGCCCCCATGCCCCTGGGCCTCCTCGCCGCCCCCCTCGCCGCCGGGGCCGCGGCCCTCCTCCTCGGCAGCCTCGTCGTGCGCCTCTCCGGCGTCTATCTCGCCATGTTGACCCTCGCCTTCGCGCAGATCGTGTGGGCCATCGCCTTCCAATGGGTCGGCGTCACCGGCGGCGACAACGGCATCCTGGGAGTCTGGCCCGCCGCCTGGGCCCGCCCCGCCGCCATGCTCTACTGGCTCGCCCTCGCGCTCTGCATCGGGGCCACGCTCCTCCTCCGCCGCATCCTCTACGCCCCCCTCGGCTACGCCATCCGCGCCACCCGCGACAGCTCCCTCAGGTCCGAGGCCATCGGCCTCCCCACCCAGCGCCTCCGCCTCGCCGCCTTCACCATCGCCGGCGCCGCCGCCGGGCTGGCGGGCGGCCTCTACGCCTACGCCAAGGGCAGCGTCTTCCCCACCTACATCAGCATCCCGAAATCCGTCGACGCCCTGCTCATGGTCCTGCTCGGCGGCGTCGGCACCATCAGCGGCCCCATCGTCGGCGCCCTCGCCTATGTCGGCCTCTACGACGCCCTCCTGCGCGCCACCGACCTCTGGCGCCTCGTCCTCGGCGCCGCCATCGTCCTGCTCGTCCTCCTGTTCCCCGCCGGAATCGCCGGCGCCGCCCTGCGTCTATGGACCCGGCGCACCGCATGACGATCCTCGCCGTCACCGGCCTGTCGAAATCCTTCGGCGGCGTCGCAGCCGTCCAGGACGTCGCCTTCGCCGTCGCGGCCGGGGAGATGCTCGCCCTCATCGGCCCCAACGGCGCCGGCAAGAGCACCTGCTTCAACATGGTCGGCGGCCAGCTCCGCCCCGACGCCGGCGCCGTCACCCTCGACGGACGGCCCATCACCGGTCTCTCCCCCCGCGCCGTCTGGCGACGCGGCGTCGGCCGCACGTTCCAGATCACCGCCACCTTCGCCAGCATGACGGTGCAGGAAAACGTCCAGATGGCCCTCCTCTCCGCCGCCGGCCAGATCGCCACCTGGTGGCGCCCCGCCCGCACCCGATTCGCCGCCGAGGCCCGCGCCCTCCTCGACCAGGTCGGCCTCGCCGCACAGGCCGAGCGCGGCGCCGGCGTCCTCGCCTACGGCGACCTGAAACGCCTCGAACTCGCCGTCGCCCTCTCCAACGCCCCCCGCCTCCTGCTCATGGACGAACCCACCGCCGGCATGGCCCCCGCCGAACGCACCGCCCTCATGGCCCTCACCCGCCGCCTCGCCTCCGAGCGCGGCCTCGCCGTCCTGTTTACCGAGCACGACATGGACGTCGTCTTCGGCACCAGCGACCGCATCCTCGTCCTCAACCGCGGCGTCCTCATCGCCGAAGGCCCCCCCGCCGCCATCCGCAACGATCCCCGCGTCCGCGCCGTCTACCTCGGCACCGGCGACACCAGCGGCGGGCATTGATGCTATCCGTCGATGGCCTCGACGCCTTCTACGGCCGCGCCCACATCCTGCACGCCATCGGCTTCACCGCCGCCCAGGGCGAGGTCCTCGTCCTCCTCGGGCGCAACGGCGCCGGCAAGAGCACGACCTTCAAGGCCCTCATCGGCCTCGTCCCCCCCGCCGCAGGCCGCATCGCCTTCGCCGGCCACCAGATCGCCGGCTGGGACCCCCACCGCATCGCCCGCGCCGGCCTCGGCTACGTCCCCGAGGACCGACGCATCTTCACCGACCTCACCGTCATGGAAAACCTCGAGGTCGGCCGCCAACCCGCCCGACCCGGCGCCGCCCCCTGGACCCCCGACCGCCTCTTCACCCTCTTCCCCAACCTCGGCGCCATGCGCGACCGCCCCGGCGGACGCATGTCCGGCGGCGAGCAGCAGATGCTCACCATCGCCCGGACCCTCATGGGCAACCCCCGCCTGATCCTGCTGGACGAACCCAGCGAGGGCCTCGCCCCCGTCATCGTGGAACAGATGGCCACGGCCATCCAGGCCCTGAAGGCCGAAGGCGTCACCGTCCTCCTGGCCGAACAGAACCTCCACTTCGCCGCCCGGGTCGCCGACCGCGCCGCCGTCCTGGAAAGCGGCCGCATCGCCTGGACCGGCACGATGGCCGAACTCCAATCCGACGAAGCCGCCAGAACCGCCTACCTCGCCGTCTAGCCCCCCCGCCCGCGGGAATGGGGCGAGTGAAGGTGGTCCACAGCACCAGCCTGCCGGCAACGTGACAACCCCGTCCAATTAACGCACTGTCACGCTACCAAGAAGGACACACGCATGCTCCGCCGCACCCTCCTCGCCGCCATCCTCCTCACCGCCGCGACCACGGCCATGGCCCAAACCCCCGCCCCCGCCACAACCCCCCAGCGCGTCCGCGGCACCGTCCAATCCCTCGACGGCAACGTCCTCACCATCGCCACGCGCGAAGGCGGCACGGCCCGCATCACCCTCGCCCCCAACTACACCGTCGCCGCCGTCATCCCCGCCACCCTCGCCGACGCCAAGCCCGGCGCATACATCGGCACCGCCGCGACCGGCCCCAAGGACAAGCTCCGCGCCCTGGAAGTCCTGATCTTCCCCGAGGCCATGCGCGGCTCAGGCGAAGGCCACTTCCCCTGGGACCTGCAACCCGAAAGCACGATGACCAACGCCGCCATCGAATCCGAGGTCACCGGCTCCGACGGCCGCGAGCTGACCGTCGTCGCAAAAGGCGAGAAACTGAAGGTCATGGTCCCCGCCGGCGTCCCGATCGTGACGTTCGAGCCCGGTAGCCCCGCCATGCTCACCCCCGGCGCCAAGGTCTTCATCGGCGCCCAGAAAGCTCCCGACGGCAGCCTGACCGCCGCCCGCGTCAACGCCGGCAAGGACGGCCTCACGCCCCCGATGTGAAACGCGGCATCCCCGGGCTGGACCGATCCGGCCCGGGGACCCCGTCCCACCCCGAAACGTTGAACGCCCTACGCGTCCCAGGCTGGCGCGAACGCCGGCTGAACGAACCGCTGATCCTTCGGCAACGCCGCGATCGCCGCCCGGTCCGAATCATCCAGCGTGATCCCCAGCGCATCGAGGTTCGCCTGCTGGCTCTCCCGCCGCCCCGCCTTCGGAATGGCCGCGACGCCGGGTTGATCCAGCAGCCACTTCAGCGCCACCTGCGCCGGTGTCGCCCCGTGCCTCGCCGCGATGTCTTGCAGCGCCTCATGCTCCGCCAGCCGCCCCTGCGCCAGAGGCGCATACGCGACCAGCGGCACGCCCAACGGCCGCATCGCCTCCAGCAGCGCATCCTGCGACAGCAGCACGTGATACTCCACCTGGTTGCACGCGACCGGCGCGCCCAGCGCCGCAGCCTGCCGCATCAGCGCCGAAGGAAAGTTCGCGACCCCGATCGCCCGAGCCTTCCCGCTGTCCCGCACGCGCACCAGGCTCTCCATCACCTGCGCCAGGTCCATGCCGGCGGCCGGCCAATGCACCAGGTACAGATCGACGTGGTCCGTCCGCAGCCGCCCCAACGTCGCGTCAATCGCCGCCGCCATGGCGTCGGGCGCCAGATGGTCCCACCACACCTTGCTCGTCACATGGATGTCCGCCCGCGGCACCGCCGTCCGCGCCAGCGCGTCGCCCACCGCGTCCTCGTTCCCATACATCTCGGCCGTGTCGATATGCCGGTAGCCCAGCGACAGCGCCCGCTCGACGGCCTCCGCGCACTCCGCCCCCTTCAGCCGCCACGTCCCCAAGCCCAGCTTCGGCATCGCCATGCCCTGCGCCGTGATCACATCCATGCTCAAACCCTCTTCGACAAATCGACGACCGCCGCGAACCCCGTCTCCGTCCCGAACGCCAGCCGCGTCCCGTCCCCGGACCACGCCAACGCCGAAACCGGGCCATGCCCGGGCGCCGAGACCGGCAGCACCCGCTCGCTCCCCACATCCGCCAGCACCACCAGCCCGTCCGAGAACCCGGCCGCCACCATGTCCTCCCGCGGATGGAACGCGACCCGGCTGCACAGCACGTCGTCCCCGCCCGCCAGCTCCG
The DNA here is from genome assembly GCA_964246015.1 of uncultured Acetobacteraceae bacterium. Taxonomy (GTDB): domain Bacteria; phylum Pseudomonadota; class Alphaproteobacteria; order Acetobacterales; family Acetobacteraceae; genus JBBROS01. The sequence goes on along the minus strand of CAXTPG010000014.1, from coordinate 49,143 downwards.
TCGGCGCCTTGCCCATCGGCCCGCCCCCGAAGAACGGCCACAGCACGATGCCCTCCGCCCCCGACGTCGCCAGCCACTTGCCCGTCCGGCTGAAACTCATGCTCTGGGTCTTCGACGGATACCCGCTCATCCGCATGTGCTGCCCGTCCGACAGCCGCCACCCGTGCAGCGCGCTCTCCTGCATCGCCGTCACCACCGCGTCGCCCGCCGGGTGCATGGCGATCCCGATATGGCTCCCCTTCCACTCCATCACCCGCGGCTTGTCATCCCGCGCGCCCACGAACCACAACGAGCACCCGCCGTAATGCGACGCCGCGACACGCTTCCCCTTGCCGTCGAACACGACGCCGCTCACCGTCGACGGGTGCGCCAGCTCCTTCAGCTTCGCCCCGCCGCCCCCGAACACATGCACGGTCCGCCCCACCCCGCACGCCACCATCTCGCCCCAGACAGCGACGTGCTCCACCCATTTCGACCCGAACGAAGCGATGTCGGCGACGGTCCCATCCCCGCCGATCCGCCGCAGCCCCCCGTCATCCCCCCCCGTCACCCATCCGTCGCCCAAGGCCTCCAGCGCCAGCACCGCCCCGTCATGCGCCTCGATCGCGGCCCAATCCCCCGCTGCGATCCGCACCGTCCCATCCCCCAGCGCGAACGCCACCGCCCCACCCCGCGCGAACCGCACGCCGACGACGAACGCCTCCAGCTCCCGCGTGACGCCCCGGTCCCGCAGCATCCAATCCACGTCACTCACGCCAAAGGCCCTCTCCCCGCACGCCTGCCCCAACCCTCAACCCGGCACCTGGCACGCCTCGAACCCCCGCCGAAGCTGCGGACGGTTCAGGTTCCGCCCGATGAACACCAGCTTGCTCCGCCGATCCGCGCCCGCCGCCCACGGCCCGATGAAGTCCCCGTCCGCGATCATGTGCACCGCCTGGAACGCGAACCGCCGCTCTTCCCCCGGATACGCCAATATCCCCTTGGTCCGCAGCAGATCCTGCCCCTTCTCCTGCAGCAGCGTCCCGATCCACTGGTTGAACCGCTCCGGATCGATCGGCCGCGACACCTCGAAGCTCATGCTCGACACGTCGTCGTTGTGCTCGTGCTCGGAGTCCTCCAGGAACTCCGGCTCCCGCTCCAGCACCCGCGCCAGGTCGAACGCGCCCTGATCCAGGATCTGATCGATCGCCACCGCCGCCCGCGTCGTCCGATGGATGCGCGCGAACCGGTTGATCGTCCGGATGCGCGCCTCCACCGCGTCCAGTTCTTCCGCCGTCACGAGATCCGTCTTGTTCAGCACGATGACGTCCGCGAACGCCACCTGCTCCTCCGCCTCGCTGCTGTCCGCCAGCCGCGCCAGCAGGTGCTTCGCGTCCACGACGGTCACGATCGCGTCCAGCCGAGTCCGCGCCCGCACCCCGTCATCCACGAAGAACGTCTGCGCGACCGGCGCCGGGTTCGCCAGCCCCGTCGTCTCGATGATGATCCCGTCGAACTTCCCCCGCCTTTTCATAAGGCCGCCCACGATCCGGATCAGGTCCCCCCGCACGGTGCAGCAGATGCACCCGTTGTTCATCTCGAACACTTCCTCGTCGGCATCCACCACCAGGTCGTTGTCGACGCCAAGCTCGCCGAACTCGTTGATGATGACCGCGTACTTCTTCCCGTGCTGCTCCGTCAGGATGCGGTTCAGCAGCGTCGTCTTGCCGGCGCCCAGGTAGCCGGTCAGCACGGTTACGGGGATCTGCGTCTCTGACATCGCGAAGCCTCTCTATGTCCGGCCGATGATATAGTGTTGCGTCTCCGCCAGCCCCAACCCCAGCAGCACGAAGAACCACCCGCCCAGCGGCATGGACGTGAACGCCGTCGTCGACGCCAGCGGCCACAGATGGATCAGCGCCGCGACGAACAACCCCACCCGAAGCGGATCCGGCGCCCCCCACAACCCCCGGAACAGCCGGGCCAGCCATGCCGCGCACAACAGGGCGAACAGCGCCAGCCCCGGCAGCCCACCCTCCACCAGCGCCTGCATGAAGAAGTTGTGCGGATGCTGCACGCAGATCGCAGCGCCCCCGCCATCCCCGCCATCCCACCCCTGGAAATACCGCGCCGCGTCGCAGTCCCGCCGGAACCCGTCGAATCCCGCCCCCATCACCGGGTTCGCCCGCGCGATCGCCACCGACCGCGCCGCGATCAGCCCGTAATGGCTCTCGGGAAAATGCTGCATCTGCGCCGAGAACTTCGTCACCATCCGCGCGAAGGTCGGGGGCGACACGATCGACGTCATCGCCAGCAGGAACGCCGCCATCCCGCACGCCGCCAGCACGATCGGCCGCAGCCGCACCAGCAGCAGCCCCGTCACGAACAGCCCCATCACCACCAGCAGCAGCGGCATCCGCTGCCCGATCAAGACGACGACCGCCACGGACGCCGGCAGCAGGCACAGCGCCGCCACCGGCCACGGCCATGCCCGCCCCACCCAGCGGCCCACCGCCGGCAGCACCGCCGGGAACAGCAGCCGCGACAGCGGCGCCCCGGCCCGCGGATTCTGGTATGGCCCCGTCAGCTCCCCATCCGCCCCCCGCGGGAACCCGAACAGGTTCCGCCCCGTCGCGAACTGCAGCAACGACTGCAACGCCAGATACAGCGCCGACCACCGCAGCAGCGTCGCCAGCCATGTCCGCACCGCCGCGGTCCGCAGCGTCCAGGCCTCCAGCGCCGCCACCAGCAGCAGGAACCGCCCCACCCCCACCGCCTGCCCCGCCGCCTCCCACCCCTGCACCGCCGAGCACAGCACCAGCCACCCCCACCACGCCCCTGCGGCCAACACCCATCCCCGCCGCACCCACCCCCACTCCCGCATCACCGCCGACCGCACGGCGAACCCCACCCCCAGCAGGATGATCAACACCTCCGCGATCCCCCGCCCATGCAGCAGGAACAGCGGCAGCAGCAGCGTTCCCGCCACCCCGGCCCGGTCCAGCCACCGCATCACGCCAGCACCGAGGCCCGGAACGCCAGCAGCCGCGCCGCCGCCTCTGGCGCCCCGAATTCCTCCGCCCGCGCCCGCCCCGCCGCCGCCAGCGCCGCCCGCCGCCCCTCATCCCCCGCCAAAGCCAGCACCGCCGCCGCCATCGCCGCCCCCGTCGGCTCCGCATACGCGGCCGCATCGCCGCCCACCTCCCGCAGCCCGCCGCGCCCCGAGCACACCAGCGCCGCCCCCGCCGCCATCGCCTCCAGCGCCACCAGCCCGAACGGCTCCGCCCACCGGCTCGGCACGACGACGATCGCCGCACGCCGCATCGCCGCCACCACCTCGGCATTCGGCAGATGCCCGCGCATCGTCACCCCCGCCGCCGCCGCCCGGGGCCGCAAGCCCCGCACATACGGCGTCTCCGGACTATCCGCCCGGAACCGGTCCGCCCCGATCATCTCCGCCCGCCACCCCGGCAACCGCGGCAGCGCCGCCGCGCAGGCATCGATGAACACGTCGGCGCCCTTGTCCGACACGACCCGCCCCGCGAACAGCACCAGCCGTTCCCGCTCCATGGGCGGCATGTCCGGCACATCGATGCAGTTCGGCAGCACCACCGGCACGCGCACCGGGTCCGCGACTCCCTCCAGAAGCCGCGCCCGCAACCACGCCGAGGACGTCGCCACCCCCGCCAGCCGCCGCAGCAGCACCCCGCGCTCCCTGGCCGACCGCGCGCCCCGCATCCCCTGCGGGTCGTTGTTCAGGATCAAGGTGACCGGCCGCCCCAGCCGCACCAGCCGCAGCGCCACCTCCGGCCAGTTGTGCACCTCGATCAGCCCCGGCCCCAGCCGCCGCACCGCGGCCGCCACCCCCGCCGCATACCGCCCCGCCCGGCTGAACCCCCACCCGGGCCGAACCGCCTCGAACCGAACCCCGGGGAACACCGTCCCGTCATTGGCCCGCCCCAGCACGACGCCCCCGGCACCGGCCCGCACCAGCCGCTCCACCAGCAGCCCGATCGCCCCCACGGCCGTGGGCGAAAATCCCTCTTTCGGCGGCAGCACGATCGCCGTCTCAACAGAAGACAACCGCCGCCCCCCCGGCCCGCGCCGGCGCAGCCATCCACCCCCCCGGCACCGCCTCCAACGGCGCCAACCCCCGCGCCGCCACCGCCCCATCCTCCGTCCGCACCACCATCCCCGCCATGAACGGCAACGCCGGCGCCACCACCCCCGGCAGCACCACCCCCAGCGCCCCCGCCTCCAGCACCCGCACGACGCCCCGCGCCAACGGCAGCACGAATCCCCCCGCCGGATCCGGAATCACCGGCAACCCGGCCAGCCGCGACAACCGCGCCGCCGTCTCCGCCGGGGCCGCGACCGCCAGGATCACCGCCTCCAGCCCCACCGCCCGGTTCGCATGCCCCATGAACCGCTCCTGCCAGATCGCCTCCGGCGTCAGGTGCCGGATCAACTGCACCCGCCCCTCCGGCGCATCCGGCAGCGGCAACCGGGCGAACCGCGCCTGCGGCCCCTCCGGATCGGCACTATCGACGGGCCGCACCAGATGCAGCACCCCCGGAATGTCCACCCCGGCCCGCCGCAACCGCGACAGCGCCGCCGCCTCGTCATCGATCCCCAACGCCAGGATATGCAGCCCCGCATACCGCGCCAGGAACAAGTCCAGCCCGTTCGCCGGCGCCAGGGGATCGACGATCCCCAGCAGCTCGATATACCCGTCCCGCAGCATCGCGCACCGGTTCGCCGTGCCCCACGCCACCACCGGCCCATCCGCCCGCAACCGGCCGGACTGCCGGGCCAGCGGTGTCAGCGTGAAGCCCAGCGCCGCGTACTCCGCATGCAGCGCCCCGATATCCGGCCCCGCGACGCCCGCGTGGTCGAGGACCGTCAACCCGCATTCTCGTAATGCAGCAGCCGCCACGCCAGCGGCTCCGCCGCCGCCGCCGCATACCACCGCTCCACCAGCGGATGCGCCCGCACCGCGTCGCAATACGCTCGCGTATCCGCCGCGATCTCCGGTCCCCACGTCAGGAACCGCGCCACCACCGGCGCATACATTGCATCCGCCGCATTGAACCCGGCCCCGAACAGGAACGGCCCCCCCGCCCCATACGCCGTCCGCGTCTCCCGCCAGATCGCCTCGATCCGCGCGATGTCCGCCAGCGCCTCCGGCGTCCGCCCCAACCCGCCCTTGTCGACCCCCAGCACCATCGGCATCGACTGCCGCAACGCCCGGAACCCCGCATGCATCTCCGCGCTGATCACCCGGGCATGCGTCCGCGCCGCCAGCCCCTCCGGCCACAGCGCCGGCTGCTTCTCGGCGCAGTACTCGCAGATCGCCAACGTCTCCCAGATCCGCAGTCCGTCGTGCTCCAGATACGGCACCAGCCCGCTCGGGCTCGTCCGCGCCACCTCGGACGACGATCCGGCCCCGGCGCCCGCCAGCGGGATGACCACGTCCTCCACGTCCAGCCCGGCCAGCTTCACCGCCAGCCACCCCCGCAGCGACCACGACGAATACCGGCGATTGCCGATGTAAAGGCGTCCCTCGGCCATGCCCAACCTCCCCGGATAGGATTGCGGCCGGACAATGCCACGCTTGCGCCGCACCTGCCAAAGCGCGAACCTGCCGCGCCGTCCGGAAAGCCCGACCAAGGACCTGCCATGAACGAGATCAGCCGCCCCAACAACCTCGACGCCTACTGGATGCCCTTCACGGCCAACCGGGCCTTCAAGCAGGCCCCCCGGATGCTCGCCCGCGCCGAAGGCATGTACTACTACACCAACGACAACCGGGAGGTCCTGGACGGCACCGCCGGCCTCTGGTGCGTCAACGCAGGCCACGGCCGGCGGGAGATCGTGGAGGCCATCCAGAAGCAGGCCGCCATCCTCGACTTCGCGCCCAGCTTCCAGATGGGCCACCCCATCGCCTTCCAGGCCGCCGCCCGCCTGGCCGAAATCCTCCCCCCACCGCTCGAACGCGTCTTCTTCACCAACTCCGGCAGCGAAAGCGCCGACACCGCACTCAAGATCGCCCTCGCCTACCATCGCGCCCGCGGCGAGGCCCAGCGCGTCCGCCTGGTGGGCCGCGAGCGCGGCTACCACGGCGTCGGCTTCGGCGGCATCACCGTCGGCGGCATCGGCCCCAACCGCAAGCAGTTCGGCGCACTGCTGCCCTACGCCGACCACCTCCCCCACACCCACGACATGGCCCGCGCCTTCACCAAGGGCCAACCGGACGACGGCGCCCACCTCGCCGACGCCATCGAGAACCTCGTCGCCCTCCACGGCGCCGACACCATCGCCGCCGTCATGGTCGAACCCGTCGCCGGCAGCACCGGCGTCCTCGTCCCCCCCAAGGGCTACCTCGACCGCCTCCGCACCCTCTGCACCAAGCACGGCATCCTGCTGATCTTCGACGAGGTCATCACCGGATTCGGCCGCATGGGCACCAACTTCGGCGCCGAGCGCCTGGGCGTCGTCCCCGACATCATGACCATGGCCAAGGGCCTCACCAACGCCGCCGTCCCCATGGGCGCCGTCGCCACCAGCAACGACGTCTACTCCACCATCGTCGACGGCAGCCCGGCCGGGATCGAGCTGTTCCACGGCTACACCTACTCCGGCCACCCCCTCGCCAGCGCCGCCGCCATCGCCAGCATGGACCTGCAGCGCACCGACGACCTCCCCGCCCGCGCCGCCGCCATCGAACCCTACTGGCAGGACGCCATCCACGCCCTCCGCGGCCTGCCCAACGTCATCGACATCCGCAACATGGGCCTCATCGCCGGCATCGAGCTGCAGCCCCGCCCCGGCCAGCCCACCCACCGCGCCATGCAGGTCTTCCAGCGCTGCTTCGACGCCGGCCTGCTCATCCGCACCACCGGCGACATCATCGCCCTCTCACCCCCCCTCATCATCGAGCGCACCCACATCGACCGCATCACCGAAACCCTGCACGACGCCATCCGCGCCGAAGCCGCATGACGTGACCGGCCCCCTCCGCATCGGCGTCGTCCAAGCCCCCACCGCCGGCGTCTTCTTCGTCGCCCTCGACCCCCACGGCCACCCCCACGGCGTCACCGTCGACCTCGGCACCGCCTTCGCCGAATCCCTCGGCCGCCCCGCCGCCTTCGCCGTCTTCTCCAACAGCGGCGAATGCACCCAGGCCGTCGCAACCGCCGCCGTCGACGTCGCCTTCATGCCCGTCGACGCCACCCGCGCCGCCCGCGTCGCCTTCGGCCCCGCCTACTACCTGCTGGAAAGCACCTACCTCGTCACGGCCGAAAGCGGCATCGAAACCCTCGCCGACGTCGACCAGCCCCACATCCGCGTCGCCGGGGTCGCCGACACCACGACCATCCGCGCCGCGACGAACAGCCTCCGCCACACCACCCCCATCGCCATCCGCGGCGTCGACGACGCCATCGCCGCCCTCCGCGACGGACGCGCCGACGCCCTCGCCCTCTCCCGCGACTCGCTCAACCAGGTCGCCCCCACCATCCCCGGCAGCCGCATCACCCCGGGCGGCTTCCAGCAGACGACCATCTCCATCGCCGTCCCCCCCGCCCAACCGGACACGCTGGCCGCCGCAACCGCCTTCCTGACCGCGGCCAAGCACGACGGCACCATCCGCCGCGCGCTCGACGCCGTCGGCCTCCCGCACGAGAAGGTGGCGCCCTGAGCCGCCCGCTCACCCCTCCCGCGCCGCCTTCGGAACCGGGAACCCGTCGGTCGTCATGAACGACCCGCCGCCCGTCATCAGGCTCGGACCACCCGGCGCCACCCGCCCCGCCCCACCCGATAGCTCGAGCAAGGGGAACAGCAGCTCCGCAACCCGGTAGGCCTCCTCCAGATGCGGATAGCCGGAGGCGATGACCGTATCGATGCCCAGCGCCTGATACTCCCGGATGCGTGCGGCGACCGTCACCGGGTCGCCCACCAGCGCCGTGCCGGCCCCGCCCCGCACCAGGCCCACGCCGGCCCACAGGTTCGGCGCGATCTCCAGCCGCTCCCGTGACCCGCCGTGCAGCGCCAGCATCCGCCGCTGCCCCTCGCTGTCGCTCTCGGTCGCCAGTTTGCGCTGCGCCACCGCGATCGTGTCGTCCGACAGATGCCGGATCAGCCGGCGCGCGGCATCCCAGGCCTCGCCCTCCGTCTCGCGAACGATCAGGTGCAGGCGGATGCCGTAGCGCAGCGTCCGGCCATGCGCCGCAGCCCGCCGCCTGATGTCGGCGATCTTCTCCGCCACCTGGTCCGGCGGCTCGCCCCAGGTGAGATAGGTGTCCGCCTGCGCCGCCGCCAGCGCGTGGCCGGCGGGCGACGAACCGCCGAAGTAGATCGGCGGATGCGGCGCCTGCACGGGCGGGAACAGCAGCCGGCCGCCCTGTGCCGCCAGGTATGTGCCGGCGAAGTCGACGGTCTCACCCGCCATCATCCCTCGCCAGATGGTCAGGAACTCGGCCGCCTGGTCATACCGTTCGTCGTGGCCGAGCGTCAGCCCGTCCCCCGCCAGGTCGGCCGGGTTGCCGCCGCAGACCAGGTTCACCATCGTGCGGCCGCCGCCCAGACGATCGAGCGCGGCATACTGGCGCGCGGCCTCCCCGGGCAGGGTCAGGCCCGGGCGGAGCGCCACCAGGAACCGAAGCCGCTCCGTCGCCGGCAGCAGCGACGCCGCCGTCACCAGCGCGTCCTCGCAGCCCCGCCCGGTCGGCAGCAGCACCCCGTGGTAGCCGAGCTGGTCCGTCGCCTGGGCGATCTGCCGCAAATACCGGGTGTCGACGGTCCGGCTGCCCTCGGCGGAACCCAGATAATGGCCGTCGCCCCCGGTCGGCAGGAACCACAGCATGTCCAGCGCGCGGCGGCCCGCGTGGCTGTGCGCGTTCATCGCGCTGCCGCCTGGCGCGGCACGGGTCGCCAGACGGCGGCGCGGATGTCGATCCGGGCCGGGATCACCCGCAGCCCGGCGAATGTGTCGGCGATCTCCTGCTGCTGGCCGATGATCGCCTCGTCCAGCGGCTGCACCGCATAGACCCCGCGCGCCGCCGAGACCCGCTGCGCCGGCAGCGGTACCCCCGTCACCTCCGAAAGCACCTGCGCCAGCGGCTCGGGGTTCGTGCGCGCCCACTCCGCGGCGCCGTTGATCGCGTCCAGCAGGGTCAGCACCGCCGCCGGCTCCCGCGTCGCGAAGCCACGGCTCGCCAGGAAGAACGAGTTGCTCGGCGCCAGCCCCTCGGCCGTCGTCAATACGCGCGTGCCCGGCTCCTGCTCGGCGATGGCGAAGAACGGGTCCCAGATGGACCATGCGTCGATCGCCCCGGTCCGGAAGGCGGCCCCGGCATCGGGCGGCTGCAGGTTCACCTGCTGGATGTCGGACGGCGTCAGCCCGGCGCGCGCCAGCGCCCGCAGCGCCACGTTGTGCGCGCTCGATCCCTTCGTGAACGCGACGCGGCGCCCCTTGAGATCCGCCAGCGTCCGGACCGGTCCATCCGCCCGCACCAGGATCCCCGCGTTGGCGCCCGAAACCGGCTGCGCGCCGACATACAGCAGGTCGGCCCCCGCCGCCTGGGCGAAGATCGGCGGCATGTCGCCCACCGCCCCGAAATCCACGGCGCCGGCGTTCAACGCCTCGAGCATCGGGGGGCCGGACGTGAACTCGACCCATTCCGCGGCCAGGCCCAGCGGCTCCAGCCGGCGCTGCTGCCGCACGATCACCAGCGCCCCGCTCTTCTGGTAGCCGATGCGGACGCGGGTCGCGGCGCGCGCGACCGCCGGGAGCGACAGGGCAACCAGGCTGCCGGCAAGGGCGCGGCGGGTAAGATGGGTCATGGCGTGTCTCCTGGATGGGGTTCGCGAACGCCCAGCCGGTCCAGCAGGCGTGCGCGCAGGTTGGCGAAGCCGGTTGCGGCGCGGTTCCGCGGCCGCGGCGCGTCGTTGGGCAGGTCCAGCACGATGGCGCCGCGATCGAGCACCAGCACCCGGTCGGCCAGCGCCACCGCCTCGTCCACGTCATGCGTCACCAGCAGCGTCGCCGGCCGGTGCCGGGCCCAGAGGTCGAGCACCAGGGCATGCATGCGCAGCCGGGTCAGCGCGTCGAGCGCGGCGAAGGGTTCGTCCAGCAGCAGCAGGCCGGGCGCGCGCACCAGGGCGCGGGCCAGCGCGGTCCGCTGCGCCTCGCCGCCCGACAAGGTGGCGGGCCAGGCGTCCAGCCGGTGCGACAGGCCCACTTCGGCCAACGCCGCCTCGGCCCGGGCGCGGGCATCGGCGATCGGCAGACCCAGCGCCACGTTCCGCCACACGCTCTTCCACGGCAGCAGCAGCGGCTGCTGGAAGGCGACGGCCACGGGCTGTGGCAGCGCCACGACGGCGTCGTCGGGCACCGGGTCCAACCCGGCCAGCGTCCGCAGCAGCGTCGTCTTGCCCGATCCGCTGGCGCCCAGCAGCGCCACGAACGCGCCCGGCGCGATATCGAGGCTCAGGCGGTCCAGCACGGGAGCATTGTCGCCGAAGCGCCGGGTCAGGTTGCGGACGCGGGCCGCGCCGCTCACGCCGGTCATGCCCGCACCAGCAGCGGACGCCACGCCAGCGCGCGCCGTTCCAGCGCCCGCACCAGCGTGTCGGCGCCCAGGCCCAGCAGCGCATACAGCACCAGGCCGACCAGGATCACGTCGGTCCGCAGGAAGTCACGCGCGTCGTTGATCAGATAGCCGATGCCGGCGCGGGCGTTCACCTGCTCGGCCACCACCAGCGACAACCAGGCGACGCCCAGGCTGTATCGCAGGCCCACGAGCGCCGAGGGCATGGCGCCCGGCAGAACCACGTGCCGGATCAGCCCGCGCCGGTCCAGGCCGAACACGCGGCCCATCTCCGCCAGCCGGGGCTCCACGCCGCGGATGCCGGCGAACAGATTGAGGTAGATGGGAAACGCGGTGCCCAGCGCAACGAGCGCGATCTTCGGCGTCTCGCCGATGCCGAACCACAGGATGAACAAGGGCACCAGCGCCAGGAAGGGCAGCGTCCGCAGCATCTGCACCGGCGCGTCCACCACATCCTCGCCCAGGCGCGATAGCCCGGCGGCCAGCGCCAGCCCCGCGCCGATGGTCAGCCCGATCGCCAACCCCGCCGCGACCCGGCCCAGCGACACCACCAGGTGCCACGGCAGCTCCCCCGAAGCGAGCAGACCCCAGCCTGTCGCCAGGATCTGCGCCGGCGAGGCCAGCGCGCGCGCAGGCAGCAGCCCGGCCATGGACGCCGCCTGCCACGCAAGCACCAGCACCAGCGGCGACAGGAACCGGCGAAGCTGCGGCAAGGCACGCGGGGGCCGGACGACCCTGTCGCGACCCCCGGCGACAGGGGCGAGGCGCAGGGACGAGCTGGAACTGGACATGAAGGAGCCGTTCAGGAGCGGCGAGCCGATCCGGTGCGATGGTTGTCGGGAACCCTGTCGTGCAGGAAGGCCAGCCGGGACGCGCCCGGCAGGGCGTAAGGCCGGGCGGGGCAGGCTGGGGGCGATACGCCGGGCGAGTCAGGCCGGGGCGCTACACAAACGAGCGTCAGTCATCGAAAGTCTCCGATCCATCACGAGCAAGTCGTCGCTCGATGAAGCCAAGGATGGCGCAGCCTCCCCTCGATACGCAATAGTATCATCCCGCAAACTCTGAAGCCCCCGCAGCAGCCACGCACTGCCGATCCGGCATCGCGCAGAATGGGATTTCCCGGCCAGGACGGGGCGGAATTCGCCACAACCTCAACTTTGCAAGCGCCACCCGGAACCGATGCGCCCGGCAGCCGATCGCTGCTGTCCCGCCGCACCCCGGTAGAACCGGAATCTCCGCAACGGCCCCCGTCCCGGCCATGACCCACCCGCCGCGCGCCCCCGGCCCGATCCCCGCCATTGCAGCGCCGCCCCCGCCAGGGCTTGTTGCCGCCCAAGACCCTGGACCCGAGGCGATAAGCCATGATGGACGATATCGACCGCAAGCTGCTCGCACGCCTGCAGGAGGACGCGACAACCCCCATCGCGGACCTCGCCGACCACGTCGGCCTCTCCGCGACCCCCGTCTGGAAGCGCATCCAGAAGATGGAGCAGTCCGGCGTCATCACGCGCCGCGTCGCCCTGCTCGATCCGGAGACGGTGGGAATCGGCCTCATCGTCTTCGTCGCGATCGAGGCGCACGAGCACACGCCCGACTGGCTCGCCGCCTTCGCCGCCGCGATGTCCGCCATGCCCGAGGTCATGGACGCCTACCGCATGGCCGGCGAGGTGGACTACATGCTGCGCGTCGCGGTGCCGGACATGACGGAGTTCGACGCCTTCTACAAACGCCTGATCGCCGCCGTGCCGTTGAAGAACGTGACCTCCCGCTTCGCCATGGAACGGCTGAAGCAGACGACGTCCTACCCCCTGCCGTCACGCGCCTTCCGCGACCGCCGCGGAGCGGAGCCCGATCCGGACTCGCCCTGACCCGGCCGCATCGCCTTCCCGCCCCCGGCATCTCCTGATACAGGCAAAGCCCAGGTTACGCGCCGCCTCTCGGCATGGCGCAAGCACCTGTCTCGCCTGCCCGCCGGAGAGGGAGCTGCCGTCATAGTGAGGCCGACCCGTGGATCGCTCGATATCGTGCGGGACGGCCTGATCTGCGGGTGGGTCATGCGCCCCGGCCCGTCATCCGGGCCGATGCGCATCCGCATCCGCGTGAACGACGCCCTCATGGCCGAGATGGTCGCCGACGCCCATCGGCCGGATCTCAAGGCCGTGGGCATCGGGAACGGCCGGCACGGCTTTGCCCTGGTGGGGACAGCGGCGGCGATCCCCCCGGAGGGCGGCCTGGTCACGGTCGAGGACCAGGCGAGCGGCGACGTCGTGCTCAGCCACGTCGCCCCGCCCGCGACCGCCGCGCCAGCGCCGGAACCGGCGCCGCCCTCCGAACCGATCCCCGCGTCCGGCATCGCGGCCGACGCGCCGGCCGGCCCCGCGATGCGCGGCTACGTCGACAGCGTGACGTTCGACCGCGTGAAGGGGTGGGCTTGGTATCCCGACCGCCCCTTCGATGCCGTCACGATCCGCGTGTGCGTCGATGGCCGGGTGATCGCCCGCGCGACCGCGAACATCCACCGCCCCGATGTCGAGTCGGCGGGCTTCGGCACCGGCCGCTACGGGTTCGACCTGACCAGCGACTTCCGGCCGCCCGTGGGCTCCTGCCTGATCGCCGTCGAGGATGACGCGACCGGCGCGCCCCTCACGCACTCGCCGGCCCGCCTGGAAGCGCCGTTCGACCTGGACGGCCCGACATCCGCGGCCATCGCCGCCCTGTTCGAAAGCCCCGGCGCCGACGACGACCTGCGGGCCCGGGCGGAGTTTGCCGCACGCCAGGCGGACCGCCTGATCCAGCGCCTCGCGGATGGCCGCTCGAACCGTATTGCCCGCACCGCCCAGCGGGCGCGCAAATGGCGCTGGCGGCCCGAGGACGGGCCGGAGCCGCCGCGCGTCGCGCCCCGCGCTTTGGTCATCGACCACGCCATGCCGTGCCCCGGCCGCGACGCCGGCTCACATGCCGTGCTGTCGCACATGGCGTCCCTGTGCCGCCTGGGCTTCGACATCCTGTTCGTCCCCGCCGACATGCGGGACGGTCCGGGCGCGCAGGCGCTGGGCGACATGGGCATCGCCTGCGCGACCGAACCCTGGTCCGCCTCCGTGGAGGAGGTGATGCGCCGCGAGGGCAGCGAGTTCGACCTGGTCTACATCCACCGCTACGGCCCCGCCGCCCGCTATGTCCCCATGGCCCGGCACTACATGCCCCGGGCACGCCGCATCTACGCCGTCGCCGATCTCCACGGCCTGCGCCTCGCCCGGCAGGGACAGATCGAGGAACGGCCCGATCTCGTGGCCCATGGCCGGTTCGTCCACCAGGCCGAACTCATGGCCGCCGCCGCCTGCCACGCGGTCGTCACCCACTCGCCCGTCGAGGCCGCGATCCTCCGAAAGGCCATGCCCCAAGCCAATATTGAGGTGGTGCCCTGGCACATCCCGGCGCGCGCGACGCCTCGGAGCTTCGACGACCGCCTCGGCATCGCCTTCGTCGGCAGCTATTCCCACGCACCCAACCTCGACGCGGCGCTGTGGCTGCGGGACGAGGTCCTCCCGCTCGTCTGGACGTCGGAGCCGGGCATCGTCTGCACCCTGGCCGGGACCGACATGCCGCAGACGCTGCTCGACTCCCACGACCCGCGCCTCCGGCCCGTCGGCCGTGTGGACGCCTTGTCGGATCTGCTGGACCAGGTCAGGCTGACGGTGGCGCCGCTGGCCTACGGCGCCGGCCTGAAGGGCAAGGTCGCGGACAGCCTCGCCATGGGCGTGCCGTGCGTCTGCTCCCCGATCGCGGCCGAAGGGTTCGGCCTGCCGCCGGTGCTGCAAGGCCTCGTGGCCCCGGACGCCGCCGGGCTGGCCGCGTCCATCGTCCGCCTGCATGGGGATCCCGAGCTGTTCGCCGCCTGCCGGAAAGCGGGGCTGGCCTACGTGTCCGACGCGTTCAGCGAGGCCGTGGTCGACGCCGGGCTGCGCCGCGCGGCGGGGCTGCCGGCAATGGGGTTGGTCCCCTCAGGCGGGGAGCAGGGTTCCGGGCACCAGGATCGCCGAAGCCTGGGCTGATGCGTCTTCGATGAACGAGAATATGCACCTCGCTCTGATCTGATCAGCCGCAAAGCTGACCGTGGCGGGCACGCCGACGCTGACCCTGAACGATGGCGGCACGGCGAGCGACCTGTCCGGGTCCATCGGCGTCAGGCGGCGCTGCGCAGCCTCGCGTTCAATCCCACGACCGGCCGGGCGCCCCTGGGCGAGACGGCGCGCCGTGGCCTTGATACCAAACTGAAGCCGCTACCTGGCGCGCTGCGTCATCACCACGCACGCCAGGACCGCCAAAGCCGCAACCACCGCCGGCCACGTCACCGCCTCCCCCAGCAACAACACCGCCCACACCAGCGAAAGCACCGGCTGCGCCAACTGCAACTGGCCCACCCGCGCGACACCCCCCTGCGCCAACCCCCGATACCACGCGAAGAACCCCAGATACTGGCTTACCAGCGCCACATACAGAAACCCTGCCCACGCCGCCCAGCCGGCCCCCCGAACCCCCGCCCCGTCCCACTGCAACACCGCCAACGGCACCGTCACCGGCAGCACCAGCACCAGCGCCCACCCGATCACCCGCACGCCGCCCATCGTCCGCGCCAGCACGCCCCCCGCCGCATACCCGAACCCGCAGATGATCACGGCCAGCAGCAGCAGCCCGTCGGCCACCCCCGGCCGCCCCGCCCCCTGCACCACCGCGAACGCCACCACGCACACCAGGCCCGCCCCGGCCGCCAGCCAGAACGGCACCGAAGGCCGCTCCCGCGCCAGCACCACCCCGGCCACCGCCGTCGCCGCCGGCAGCAGCCCCGTCAAGATCGCCCCATGGATCGCCGAGGCCTGCGCCATCGCCACCGTCGTCAGCAGCGGGAACCCCAGCACGACCCCCGCCGCCACCCAGGCCAGCCGCCCCCACTCCGCCCGGGTCGGCCACGGCGCCCGCCCGATCAGCAGCACCGCAACCGCCAGCAACCCGGCCGCCGCCCCCCGGCTCGCCCCCACGAACACCGGATCGAACCCGCCTACCGCCACCCGCGTCGCCGGCAGCGACACCGAGAACAGCAGAACCCCGACCCCGCCCCACACCACGCCGCGCATATCCATGCGCCAACCCTCTCACGCCGCGCCGGACTCGCAACGTCCACGCCCGCATGTCAGCCCAGCGTAACCTCGCCCAATGCGACCTCTATCGAAACGCCCAACCGGGCCACGACGTCCTTCTTGTCGAGATCCGGCCCATGCGCCTCGTTTCCCTGCTTGTGCCGCAAATCCCGCGCCGTATCCCGCCGCAACCACACCAGCACGTCGACCTCCCCATCCGCCGACATCGGGAACTCGTGCCACGTCCCCACATGCAACTGGAACCCGGCCGAACCGTCGAACACCAGCGCCCGCAACCCATCGACGTCCGGCAACGCCGCATCCGGCGTCGGCGCACCCAGCACCAGCAGCATCGGCCGCCCGCCCAGCGGCACGAACGCCTGCGTATGCAGGAAATGCCGCTCGATCCATTCCACCCGCAACGGCCGCGGCCGGATCGTCGCCACCGTCACCTCCAGCGTCTCGTCCGTCACGAACCCGCCGGGCTTCCGCAACGTGACAGTGTCACCATAGAAATTCGTCGGCAAAGCCTCCACCGGAGCATCCCGCCCCAGCCACCGCCCGAACGCCGCCGTGTTCGCAGGCGTCGCCCGCTCGGCGACCAGCCGAACCGTCCTCACGACAGCTTCAGGTCCACCCACCGCTCATGCTCGTCGGGATGCGGCACCCACCCGCTGATCCCCGGCGCCATCGCCTCGAACGTCTGCGGATACACCGTGACGATCCACGGGGCGTCCTCCATCCACATCTTCTGCGCCTGCCGCATCATCGTGTCGCGCTTGCCCTCGTCCAGCGTCCCCTTCGCCTCGTCGATCAGCGTATCCAGCGCCGGGTTGGCATACCGCCCGCGGTTCGACACCCCCTTGGAATGGGCCATCAGCGCCAGCGTGTACACGGGGTCCAGCACGATCGGCCCGTCCTCGAACGTGAAGAACGCCAGCTCCTGCCGCCCCGGCGCCGTCTTCGCCCGCATGTCGGAACCCGTGATCTTCTGCAGCTTCACCGTGACACCCACCTGCTTCAACTGGTCGGCGATCTGGATCGACATCGACTCCTCCCACCAGAAGATGTCGCTGAAGTTCAGCTCCACCTCCAGGCCGGAAATCCCGGCTTCGGCCAGCAAGGCCCGCGCCTTCGCCGGGTCATACCCATAGGCGAAGAACGAGGGATCATAACTCTCGACGATCGGCGGCACGATGCTCAGCGCGTCCACCCCCGTCCCGAACAGGACCGCCTGCCGCAGCTTGTCCCGGTCGATCGCGAAGTTGAACGCCCGCCGCACCCGCACGTCGTCGAACGGCTTCATCCCAACGTTCATCCGCACCGAAGCCATCGCCCGGCCCCGCTGGTCCTGCACCTTCACCCGCCGGTCCTTCTGCAGCTCCGTCACCTGCTGCACCGTCGGCCGGTCGATCCACTGCACCTGCCCGCTCCGCAGCAGCGTGACGCGCGACGCCCCCGAGGGCACCGCCCGGTACACCACCCGCTCGAAGAACGGCTTGCCGCGGAAATAATTCGGGTTGGCCACGAACGTCGCCTGCTGCCCCGAGACCACGCTCTCGACGTGATACGCCCCGAACCCCGCCGTCGCGCCCTCGATCCACTTCAGCGCCCACGGGTCCTCCGCCGTCGCGTGCTTCTTCATCTCCGTGCTGTCGTAGATCCCCGGCGTATACAGCGTCAGCGCCGACAGGAAGATCGAGGACGGCGCCGAAAGCGTGAACTCCACCTCCCGCTTCGAAAGCGCCTTCACCCCCACGACGTTCGCGGCATTGGCGATGAACGCCCCGGTCCGCTTCTGCGCGAAGCTCTTGGCCCACCCCCACTCCACATCCGCCGCCGTCAGCTCGTTGCCATAGGGGCTCTTGATCCCCTCCCGCAGCACCAGCACCCACCGCTTGCCATCCGCCGACGTCGTCCAGCTCTCGGCCAGATGCCCCTCGATGGTGTGGCTGTCCAACCAGGTGCGCCCGTCCCGCTCGACGCGCGCATACCGCGTCAGCCCCTCGTACACCTGCACCACCGTTTCCTGCGTCCCGGGCCGCAGCGCGTCGCCGTCGAAGCCCTCCGGGGTCCCCGGCGCCGCCAGCAGCAGCGTCCGCCCCTGCTGCCCGAACGCCGCCTGCCCCGCCAATGGCAAGGCGGCGGCGGTCGCAACCAGTGTCCTGCGGCCCAGCGTCATCGCGCATCCCCTTCGTGTGCGGCGGCAGATTGGGGGCCGGGGCACGCCCTTTGCAAGCCCGGATGGGATGTGTTGTCATGCTGCCCATACAACTGCGATCCCGAGGCCGCCGATGAACGCGCTCGACCTGCTCGTCCGCACCCGCCCCCTGGCGCCCGTCCCGGCACGGCCCGCCACCGCCCAGGCCTGGACCCGCGCCGACATCGCACCCCACCCCGACCAGGTCTTCCACGACGTCGGCGACGCCATCCGCACGCAGATCGAAGCCGCCCTTGCCCACATCCGCGCCAACGGCCTCGACGAAGCCACCATGGAGCCCGAGGACTTCCGCCTTCCCGCCTTCGCCCCCCTCGCCGCCCGCATGCGCACCCAGCTCGATACCGGGTTCGGCGTCCAGGTCCTGCGCGGCCTCCCCGTCTCCCTGTCCGACGAACCCGCCGCCGAGATGATCGCCTGGGGCCTCGCCAACTACCTCGGCCGCCCCATCCGCCAGGGCCTGGTCCGCGACCGCCGACTCTTCACCGTCACCGACAAGGGCGGCGAGAACGGCGACCCCACCCGCATCGGCGCCACCAACGCCCTCTCCCGCATGCACACGGACAATGGCTGCCTGGAACCCCGCCCCCCCTGCATCATCGGCCTCCTCTGCGTCTCCGCCGCCCGCGCCGGCGGCAACAGCACCGTCATCTCGGCAGCCGCCCTGCACAACGCCTTCCTGGCCGAACGCCCCGACCTGTTGCCCCTGTTGTTCGAACCCTTCCACTTCCTCCCGCCCCGCCTCCACACCTGGCCCCAAGGTCCCCGCACCATCGTCAAGCCCATCTTCGAACGCCACGGCGACGCCATCCACGTCCACTACGCCCGCGTCATGGTCGAACCCGGCATGGACCTCGCCGGCACCCCCCTCACCCCCCGCCAGCGCGAAGCCCTCGACCTCCTGGACACCCTCCTCGAACGCCCCGGCCTCGTCTTCGACTTCCGCCTCGAGGACGGCGACTTCCTCTTCACCAACAACCTCACCACCCTCCACGGCCGCCTCGCCTACACCGACGACCGCCCGGCCGCGGAAAGAACCCCCACCAAACGCCGCTGCCTGAAACGCATCTGGATGTGGCGCCGCCACGCCGGGCCTGGCACCGACCCCATCCAGCTCGACCTGGCCGAACTCCATTGAAAACCCGGCCCCGGACGCCACCGACACGTACGTCATCCCCGGGCTTGACCCGGGGACCTCGTGCCGCGGGCACTCGCATGCCCCACCGGCACCCGGCACTCGCCCGATCCGCCCCGTCACCGTAACCCACCCGCATGCCCATCCGCACCATCCTCCTCCGCCGCCTCATCCTCCTCGCCCCCCTCCTCCTGGGCGTCCTCTTCTGCACCTTCATGCTCGTCCGGCTCAGCGGCCAGGACCCCGTCGCCCTCCTCGCCGGCCCCACCGCCACGATCCCCGAGATCCAGGCCATCCGGGAATCCCTCTCGCTCGACCAGCCCCTCTGGCGCCAGTTCACCACCTACCTGGTCCGGGTCCTCCACGGCGACCTCGGCCGCTCCTGGATCAGCAACCGCCCCGTCATGGACGACCTCCTCTCCCGCATCCCCGCCACGCTCGAACTGCTCCTGCCCGGCGTCCTCATCGGCGCCGCCATCGGCATCCCCGTCGGAGTCCGCGCCGCCTCCCGCCCCAACCGCTGGTTCGACCAGGTCAGCCGCGTCCTCTCCCTGTTCGGCTTCTCCATTCCCACCTACTGGCTGGGCCTGGTCGCCCTCTTCGTCTTCTTCTACGTGCTGGAATGGGCGCCGCCGGGCATGGGCCGAATCAGCCTGATGCTCTCCCCGCCCCCCACCATCACCGGCAGCTACGCGCTCGACGCCGTCCTCGCCGGCCAGTGGGAGGCCGCGCGCTCGGCGTTCGCCCAACTCGCCCTTCCCGTCGCCTGCGTCGCCGTCATCTCCGCCGCCCCCATCATCAAGCAGACCCGCGCCATCGTGCTCGACGTCCTCGCCTCCGACTACGTCCGCTACGCCCGCGCCCAGGGCCTGCCCGCCCGAGTCGTCCGTGCCCTCGCCCTCCGCAACAGCGCAACCCCCCTCGTCACCTTCGTCGCGACCGAGCTCACCGCCCTCGTCGGCACCGTCTCCCTCATCGAATACGTCTTCTCCTGGGGCGGAGTCGGCCAGTACGGCCTCGCCGCCATCGTCGCCGGGGACTTCTCCGCCGTGCAGGCCTACGTGCTCATGCTCGCCGTCTTCTCCGTCATCGTCTTCCTCGCGGTCGACCTCTTCGTCCTCCTCACCGAACCCCGCGCGGCGATGGCCACATGAGCGCGACCATCGCCGCCCCAGGCACCCTCCCCCAGCCCTTCGCCCGCATCGCCGGCCTCGCCCGCCGCAGCCCCACCCTCGTCATCGGCGCCGCCATCCTCCTGGCCCTCGCCGCCTGCGCCCTCTTCGGCCGCACCCTGGCACCGTTCGACCCCGTCTCCGCCATGGCCGCCCACGTCCTCAAGCCCCCCGGCGGCCCCTTCCTCATGGGCACCGACGCCAACGGCATGGACGTCTTCTCCCGAGTCCTCGCCGGCAGCGCCTGGGCCTTCGGGATCGCCGTCCCCGCCGTCAGCGTGGGCCTCCTGGTCGGCGTCCCCGTCGGCCTCGTCACCGGTTATCGCGGCGGCTGGCTCGACGAAGCCCTCATGCGCGTCTTCGACATGCTCCGCGTCTTCCCCTCCATCATCCTGGCCCTCGCGGTCGTCGCCGCCGCCGGGCCGTCCTTCTTCAACGTCATCCTCGTCATCGGCCTGCTCGACAGCCCCCTCTTCGCCCGCATCGTCCGCGCCGAGGTCATCGTCCTCCGCTCCAGCACCTTCGTCGAAGCCGCCATCGCCATGGGCAACCCGGCCTGGCGCATCATGCTCGTCCACATCCTCCCCAACGCCCTCAAGGGCGCCATGGCACAGACCGCCGTCCGCGCCGCCTGGGCGGTCCGCATCTCCGCGACCCTCGCCTTCCTCGGTGTCGGCATCCAGCCCCCCACACCCGAATGGGGCGCCATGATCCGCCAGGGCACCGAGCTGATGGTCACGGGCCAATGGTGGGTCGGCGTCTTCCCCGGTTTCGCCCTCATCCTCATGGTCCTCGGCCTCAACATGCTCGGCGACGGCGTGCAGGACCTCATGGACCCCAGGCGGAGATGACCGCGAGCCAGACGACCCTGCTCGCCGTCGAGAACCTCCACACCCATTTCGTCTCCCGCGACCTCGACAACCGCCTCCGCACCGCCCACGCCCTCAACGGCGTCTCGTTCACCGTCCACCGCGGCCGCATCCTCGGCGTCGTCGGCGAGACCGGCGCCGGCAAGTCCCTCACCGCCATGTCCGTCCTGGGCCTCCTGCGCGACCCCGCCCGCGTCGTCGCCGGCGCCGCCCGCTTCGAAGGCCAGGACCTCCTCGCACTCCCCCCCGAAGCCCTCAACCGCCTCCGCGGCAGCCGCATCGGCCTTGTCGTCCAAAGCCCGAAATCGTCGCTCGACCCCCTCGCCCGCATCGGCGACCAGCTCCTCCGCGTCCAGCGCGCCCACAAGTCCATCCCCACCTCCCAGGCCCGCGCCCGCGCCCTCGCCGCCCTGCAGGACGTCGGCATCGCCGCCCCCGACCGCATCCTCCGCGCCTGGCCGCACGAGCTCTCCGGCGGCATGGCCCAGCGCGTTCTCATGGCGCTGGCGCTCGTCAACGACCCCCACCTCCTCGTCGCCGACGAACCCACCACCGGTCTCGACGTCACCGTCCAGGCCCAGATCCTCGACCTCCTCCGCGCCTCCGTCCGCGCCCGGCAGATCGGCGCCATGATCATCACCCACGACCTCGGCGTCGTCGCCCACTACTGCGACGACATGATCGTCATGTTCGCCGGCCACGTCGTCGAATCCGGTCCCGTCGCGCAGGTCTTCGAAACGCCCGCCCACCCCTACACCGCCATGCTGCTGGACGCCGCCGCCGAACGCCCCGGCGCACCCGCGCCCCCGGCCGGCCCGCCCCCCAACCTCTACGCGATGCCCGAAGGCTGCCCCTACCGCCCCCGCTGCCCGGCAGCCGAAGACATCTGCCTCACGTTGCCGCCGCTGCGCCACCCGGCGCCGGGCCGCACCGCCCTGTGCCACCTCGTCCCATGACCACCCCCGTCCTCGAAGTCGAGAACCTCACCAAACGCTTCCCGGTCGGCCGCCGCCACGTCCACGCCGTCAACGACGTCTCCTTCGCCATCGCCCCCGGCGAGACCCTCGGCCTCGTCGGCGAAAGCGGCTCCGGCAAGTCCACCATCGGCCGCACCGTCCTCCGCCTCACCGACCCGAGCGCCGGGTCCATCCGCTTCATGGGCCAGGACATCACCCACCTCCCCGAGCGCCGCGTCCGCACCCTCCGCGGCGCCATGCAGATGGTCTTCCAGGACCCATGGAGCGCCCTCAACCCCCGCATGACCATCGCCGCCCTGCTGGAAGAACCCCTCAAGCTCCACACCACCCTCTCCGCCGCCCAACGCCGCGACCGCGTGCAGGACCTCGCCGACCGCGTCCGCCTCCCCCCCGAATCCCTCCGCCGCACCCCCGCCGGCCTCTCCGGCGGCCAGCTCCAGCGCATCTGCATCGCCCGGGCCATCGCCACCAACCCCAGCCTCATCGTCCTCGACGAGCCCACGTCCTCGCTCGACCTCTCGGTCCGCGCCGGCATCCTAGACCTCTTGGCCCGCCTCCAGGCCGACACCGGCGTCGCCCTGCTGTTCATCACCCACGACCTCGGCACCATCCGCCGCATCGCCGACCGCGTCATGGTCCTCTACCTCGGCAGCGTCATGGAGCACGCGCCCGCCGCCACCCTCTTCGACCGCCCCCTCCACCCCTACAGCCAGGCCCTCATCTCCGCCCACCTTCCCCCGGACCCCCGCATCCGCATCGCCCGCCACGTCCTGGAAGGCGAGATCCCCTCTCCCCTCGACCTCCCCCCCGGGTGCCCCTTCGCCAGCCGCTGCCCCGTCG
The DNA here is from genome assembly GCA_964246015.1 of uncultured Acetobacteraceae bacterium. Taxonomy (GTDB): domain Bacteria; phylum Pseudomonadota; class Alphaproteobacteria; order Acetobacterales; family Acetobacteraceae; genus JBBROS01. Next base: position 26,208 of record CAXTPG010000014.1, on the reverse strand, counting down.
CCATCGACCCCTGCCGAATCACCCGCCCGCCCCTGGCGCCGCACGGCTGCGCCCTCGCCGCCTGCCTCCGCATCCCGGACGGCGGCAACCGCATCCCCGCCTTGCAGGAGACCCCCGAATGACCGCCTACCCGAACCTGCTGAGCCCCATCCGCCTCGGCACCCACACCATCCGCAACCGCGTCTGGATGTCCGCCCACGCCACCCTGCTCGTGAAGGACAACCTCTTCACCGACGCCCACATCCACTATTACCGGGAGCGCGCGAAGGGCGGCGTCGGCATCATCACCATGGAGGCGATGGCGGTCCACCCGACCACCCAGCCCTACAAGGGCAAGGCCTTCGCCTTCGACGCCCGCATGGCCCCCCAATACCGGAAGATCGCCGACGCGGTGCACGAGCACGGCGCCAAGATCCTCGCCCAACCCTGGCACCGCGGCCGCGAGACCAGCAGCGTCGCCAGCCTCGAACCCGTCTGGGCCCCCTCCCCCATCCCCGACTCCGTCTACCGCGAGGTCCCGAAGCAGATGACCCCGGCCGACATCGCCGCCATCATCGAGGGCTACCGCCTCACCGCCCGCTTCGCGAAGCTGGGCGGCCTCGACGGCGTCGAGGTCCACTCCATGGCCCACGGCTACCTGCTCAACCAGTTCCTCTCCCCCGCCACCAACCACCGCCGCGACGCGTTCGGCGGCTCGCTCGAGAACCGCCTCCGCATCGTCATGGAGATCCTCGACGCCACCCGCCAGGAAACCGGCCCGGACATGATCGTCGGCGTCCGCATCAACGGCGACGACGGCCACGAGGGCGGCCTCCGCCCGGAACACTGGGCCGAGATCGCAACCAGGCTCGAAGCCACCGGCCACCTCGACTACATCTCGGTGACGCAGGGCACCTACCTCAACCGGATGCTCATCTACCCGACGTCGCCGATGCCGCACGGCTACCAGATGCCCGCCACCCGGATGATCAAGGACGCGGTCAAGCTCCCCGTCATCGGCGTCGGCCGCATCGTCGACCCGGCCGAGGCCGAATCCTACATCGCCCGCGGCGACGTCGACATGGTCGCCCTCGCCCGCGCCCTGATCGCCGACCCCGAGTGGGTCAACAAGGCCGCCAGCGGCCACGGCGACGACATCCGGCCCTGCGTCGGCGCCAACTGGTGCCTCAGCTCCATCTTCGCCCAGGCCCCCATCGCCTGCATCCACAACCCCGCAGCCGGCGCCGAACTCACCCTGGGCGCCGGCACCCTCACGCCAGCCGCCACCCCCCGCCGCGTCGCCGTCGTCGGCGGCGGCCCGGCCGGCATGCGCGCCGCCCTCACCGCCTCCGACCGCGGCCACCACGTCACCCTCTTCGAACGCCAGGCCGAACTCGGCGGCCAGGTCCGCCTCTGGGCCAAGGCCGACAGCCGGAAGGAACTCGCCGGCGTCGTCGACTGGCTCGAATCCCAGATCGCCAAGCGCCCCATCAACATCCGCCGCCAGACCATCGCGACCCCCGAGATGCTGGCCGGCTTCGAAACGATCGTCGTCGCCACCGGCGCCACCGCCCTCAAGCACGGCTGGACCCCGCTGCACCCCGAATGCTGGGACGGCCCCGTCCTCCCCGGCGCCGACCAGCCCAACACCTGGTCCTACCAGGAAGTCCTCCGCGACGAGCCGAAACTCGGGGCCCGGGTCCTGCTGGTGGACAGCCTGGGCGGCCGCCAGGGCGCCGTCGTCGCCGAATACCTGGCCCGCAAAGGCCACCACGTCACCTTCGTCACCCAGCTCGGCCAGGCCTCCCCCGACCTTGCCGCCTCCCGCGACTGGGGCAAGGTCCACGGCATGCTCCGCAAGCTCGGCGTCCGCTTCGTCGTCGACTCGGAACTCACGGCGATCGAAGGCACGACCGCCCACCTCCGCGACATCTACACCGACGAGCGCACCACCCACCCGGCCGACGACATCGTCTTCGTCCTGGGCGCCGCCGTCGACGACACCCTGTTCCAGGCCCTGGAACCCGCCCGCACCACCGGCCTCTCCCTCCATCTGATCGGCGACGCCCTGGCCCCCCGCCGCGCCAGCGACGCCATCCGCGAAGGCGAGATCGCGGCAAGGGCGATCTGATCCCCGGATACCACCCCGCGCCCGCCGCCCGTCACCCCTCCACCCGGGTCACCGACCCATAGGCGATCCCCGCCTGGATCGCCTCCAGGATCGGCACCCCGAGCGCCACATGCAGCAGGCACCGGATCGGCCCGGCATGACACACGACCAGCGTCGTGTCGGCCGAGCTGGCCAGCCCCGTCCATGCCCGCCGCACCCGCGCCAGCACGCGCTCCACGCTCTCCCCGCCGCCCGGCGCATAGCGCAACGGGTCCGCAGCCCACGCATCGATCTCGGCCCGCGGCAGGCCGGACCACGCCCGCCCCTCCCACGCGCCGAAATCCATCTCCAGCAGCCGGTCATCCGTATGCAGCGGCGCCCCGGTCCGGTCCCGCACCGCCTGCGCCACCAGCAGCGCCCGGCTGGACGGGCTGCTGACGATCCGCTCCACGGGATCCACCGCCGCCGCGATCAGCGCCGCCGCCCCGGCCTCCGCCGGCTCCGCCAACGGCACATCGGTCCGCCCGTAGCAGATCCGCCCGGGGATGCGCGGCCGCGGGTGCCGGGCCAGAAGGATCAGCCCGCGCGCCACAACGCCGCCAGCAGCACGGCCGCCTCCGTCACCTGCTGCACCGCCCCCAGCACGTCGCCCGTATAGCCCCCCAGCCGCCGCCGCGCCCACGCGCCCACCGCCAACGCCGCCAACCCCGACAGCACCAGCGCCGCCCCCGCCCGCGCCCCCAACATCAACAACGGCAGCAGCCCGAACCCCGCCGCCATCACCAGCTCCACCATCCCGGGCCGAGCCACGCCTGCCGCCATCCCGTCCGCCCTGGCATAGGGCAGCATCGCGGCCGGCAACACCGCCCAGAACCGGCTGCACGCATGCGCCGCGACCAGCACCCCCGCCGCATGCGGCAGCGCCGCCACGCACGCGACCTTCACCCCCAGCACGACCCCCAGACCCAGCACGCCGAACGCGCCCACCCGGCTGTCCCGCATGATCCGCAGTGCCGCCTCCCGCGTGCGCCCGCCGAACATCCCGTCGCAGCAATCCGCCAGCCCGTCCTCATGCAGCGCGCCCGTCAGCAGCAACGTCGCGGCAACCGACAGCAGCGCCGCCACCACGCCCGGCAGCCCGAGATTCGCCAACCAGAACACGACCGCCGCCACGGCCCCCACCCCCAGCCCGACCAGCGGGAAGTACCGCGTCGCCTGCCGCAACAGATCCGGCCCGAACGGCGCCACGACCGGCACCCGGGTCAGCGCCTGCACCGCCACCAGCACCAGCCCCCACTCCCGCCGCGCGGCCTCAAGCAAGGTCGGTCAGATCCGCCATGTCGCCCAGCACGCTCGCCGCCGCCCGCATCAGCGGGATCGCCAGCGCCGCCCCCGTCCCCTCGCCCAGCCGCAGCCCCAGGTCCAGCAGCGGCTCCGCCCCCAGATGCCGCAGCATCGCCTCGTGCCCCGGCTCCGCCGAGCGGTGCGCGAACACGCACGCATCCAGGCAGTCCGGCCGGATCGCATGCGCCACCAGCGCCGCCGCGGTCACGATCATTCCGTCGACCACGACGCAGATGCCACGCCCCGTCGCCGCCAGGATGGCCCCGGTCAGCATCGCGATCTCGAACCCGCCATACTCCGCCAGCGCCTCGTGCGGCGGCAGCAGCGCCGCCGTCCGGCCGCTCGCCGCCTCCATCGCCGCCTGCTTGCGTGACAGCCCCGCCTCGTCCTGCCCCGCCCCCGGCCCCGCCCGCAGCGGCAACCCGGCCACCTTGTGCGCCAGCAGCGCGGCACTCGACGTGTTCCCGATCCCCATCTCCCCCAGCGCCAGCACCGTCGATCCGCCGCCCGCCAGCAGTTCCACCACCTCGGCAGCGCTCGCGATCGCCTGCATCGCCTGGTCGATGGTCATGGCCGGGCCACGGGTCCAGTCCCGCGTGCCCGCCCCCACCTTCGCCGACACCAGCCCCACATGCGGCGACAGCTCCGCCGCGACCCCCGCGTCCACCACCAGCAGCCGCGCCCCGGCCAGCTCCGCGAACAGGTTGATCGCCGCCCGTCCGTCAAGGTACGCCCCCACCATCGCCGCCGTCACCGACGCCGGGTACGCCGAGACGCCCGCCGCCACCGCCCCATGGTCGCCCGCGAACACCAGCACGATCGGGTCCGTGACCACCGGCCGCAGCGTGTTCTGGATGACACCCATCCGCACGGCCAGATCCTCGAGCCGCCCCAGCGATCCCACCGGCTTCGCCTTCCGGTCCAGCGCCTGGCGGAGCCGGGCCGCGAGCGTCACCTCCCCACCATCCGCGCCCAGAATCCCCGTGGCGCCGTCTTCCCGTGCGTCACATGCGGCGTCCGCGACGGCGGCCGCAACGCGCTCGACAGCAGATGCCGGCCCGTATCGCCCGCGTCGATCAGCCCCTGCTGGAACACGATGACCGCCCGGTCCGTCGGGTCCACCCCCGGCCGCGCCAGCATCCACGCCGCCTGCGCCCCCGCCGCCTCGGCCGCCCCGCCCCGGCGCAGCGCATCGAGCACCCGCAACCCCTCCTGCATCGTCGCGCCCCGGCCCCACAGCGCCGCCGCCCGCAGCCGCAACGCCCGCGTATCCCGCCCGGCGTCATCCAGCGCCCAAGCCGCCTGCAGCACCGCCCCCGCCGCCTCGTCGGCCTCCCCTGCCGCCTCGCACAGCATTGCCCAGCGCAGGAACGCGAGCTCCGTCCCCCGCCCCGACAGCGCCCGATACGCCGGGCTTCCCACCGTCTCCGCCGCACCCCGGGGCAACGCCACCAGGTCCGGCGCCGACGCCCCACAGCCCCGGCACGTCGCGACCCACCGCGGCAGCGTCGACCGCGCGGGCTCCCCGGGGCGCAGATCGAGATCCGGCGCCAGCTCCGCCGCCGGAGCCTGGTACGGCGCCCGAACCGGCGCGCCGCACACGGCGCACCCCCGGCTCATCTGGCCTGCAACCCGGCCCGCAGCCGCTCCATCGCCCGCGCCATCCGCTCCGGCGCCTGCGCGAAGCACAGCCGCAACGACCCCTCCCCCCCCGGCCCGAACGCGCTGCCGGGCGCCAGCGCGACCCCGTGTTCCTCGATCAGCCGCAATGCCAGGGCCAGGCTGTCCGCCTCTCCATCGACACCGATGAAGGCGTAGAACGCCCCGTCCGGCGCCGCCACGCGCACCCCGTTCAACCCCGCCAGCCCCTCCATCGCCAGCCGCCGCCCCTCCGCGCAATGCGCCCGGAACCGCGCCACGAACGCCTCGTCGTCCACCGCCGCCAGCGCCGCCGCCTGGATGAAGGGCGCCGTCCCGGAATACGTCGCCTCCGCGACCTCCGCCACAGCCTCGCGCGTGCCCTGCGGCACCACCATCCAGCCCACCCGCCAGCCCGTCATCGCCCAGGTCTTGCTGAAGCTGTTGCACACGATCACCCGGTCATCCGGCCCCGCAAGGTCGAGCAGCGACGGCGCCGCGTCCGACCCATCGTACACCAGCCGGGAATAAACCTCGTCCGAAATCAGCCAGACGCCGTGACGCCGGCACAGCGCCAGGATCGCCTGCAGCTCCTCCAGCGTCGCCGTCCATCCCGTCGGGTTGTTGGGCGAGTTCAGCACGAACGCCCGCGCGCCCGTCAACAGCGCCCCCAGCCGCTCGAGATCCAGCCGGAACCGGCCCGACGGCAAGCGGCCCAACGGCAGCCGATCGATCACGGCGCCCCGCAGCGCCGCCGCGTTGCCCGGGTTCGGCCACGCCGGCGTATGCAGCACGACCCGGTCCCCAGCCCGCACGACGCTCTGCATCGCGACGCTGATCGCCGCCATGCCGGACGCCGTGACCTGCACCCGCGACTCGTCCACCGGCAGCCGGTGCAACCAGGTCAGATGCCGGGCCAGCGCCTCCCGCAGCGCCGGCACGCCCCGCACGTCCGGATACAGCGCATCGCCCCGTCCCAGCGCCGCCGACAGCGCCGCCGGAGCGCCCGGGGGCGCCGCCTGGTCGCTCTCGCCGAAGCACAGGAACTCCGTATCCGGCCGGGCGAACGCCGCCCGCGCCACCGTGATGATGCGCGAGGGCTCCAGCGCGATCAATGTCATAGGGGCCGCTCCTACGAGGCTTCGGCCTCGAGCCGGTCGAGCGCCCCCAGCTTCGCCGGGCAGTTGTCGGGCGCCTGCGCCTGCGCGCTGGGCGGGCTGAACATCAGCCCGATCAGGTTGTCCCGCTGCTCCACCGACTGCCCGGCCGACGCCCGGATCAGCAGCTTGATGATGATCGCGAACACCCGCCGCTGCTCCGCCCCGCACGCGACGCCCCCTGCGATGGTATCGACGGCATCCCGCACGAAGTCGCTGGACTGCGCGATGCTCATCGGCGCCGCCTGCCCGCTCAGCACCTGGCTTGCCGTCGGCGGCACCACCTTCTTGATGGCGTCGAGCCGGATGACGTATTCCGGCTCCGTCAGCGACGTCTTCACGTCCTTGCCGACCTCCTTGAAGCAGTCCTCCGGCGCCGTCACCAGCGTCCCGCTGAACTGCACCCGGTCCCCCACCGCCAGCGCCGACGCATTGGCGAACAGCGGGCTCCGCACGTCGATCAGCGTCTTGTCGCGGTCGTCCGCCGCATCCGTCCGGTTGGTCGCCAGCGTCACCTGCGGCGCGATCTCGATCGCGACCACCCCCCGCCCCCCGGGGCTCGAGGCAAGCGTCGTCATCCGTCCCGTCCAGCTGTCGATCCGCCCCCGCGGCACCGCCTTGCACACCGCCTCGGCCCGGCGCGGCCGAGCCACGCCACGCACCATGTCGTTGATCCCGTTGGCGAACGTCGTCCGGGCCTCCTCGACCGCCTTCACGAACGCGTCCTGCGTGGGCGGCTGCGCATTCATTAACGCAGGAGCGGCATTGGGGGATGGTGCGGCCGGCAACGGTGTCTGCGCGCCGGCGAGGGGTGCGGCCAGGATGGCTGCGAGAATCAGGACAAGGCGGCGCATCTGGGTCTCCGTCCCATTCTGGACAGGGCGGATGTGGGCACGGCCACCGGGCGGGGTCAACGGGAGTGGAAGCGTGAGGCAGCAGCGACTTGAAGTCATCAACCCGACAGCGTATCACCAACTCCATGTAGTCGAGGAACGAGAAATGCCGGAGTATGCCGTATCTGCGGAGGCAGGGCGTATACTGACAAAAGAATATTCGTTTGAGAATGACGGATGCCTCGAGCACGGAAAGCGAGGGATTTGGCAGTACTGCTCCCATCCGGCTTTGCCATTCCAAGTATCCGAAGCGTTAGCATTTGAGGCATCCGCAGAGGCTCCAGAAGATCAGGCGATCGCCGAACGGTTGATGGGTGTTTTCCTACGAATGTTGCACCACGAGCAGTCTCAACTGCCGCCCTCAAACAAAGCGGACTCGGGCATATGGGAGATGTCGAAACACGAGTTCCACGGCGAGTTCTACAGCCTTGTGGAACAGCGCGACATTCCGGGTATTGCGGAGTATATGCGCAACGCCATGAGGCAAAAGCTAACGCATGGGCTTGGTCCCGGAAAGGACGTGTTTGATGCTATGGCCGGTGGAGACGGTTTGGAACCAAACGTTATTCTTATCCTCGACCGACTGATCTCTCTCGCAGAGTCGCTTGGGCTGCAACCGATTGAGAATCCCGAGCAGGGCGTATATGGCGGGGCATTTGCAACAAGCGCAAACAGCCTGGTCCGCCGGATTGAGAGTGCATTAGGGTACAAGATCGGGCGACGGCCAGTGATGGGGGCCTTCGGGATCGCCGTCGATGGAGCGGTCCTGGATGCACGATTGCCAGATGACATCTATTCTGCCGTAAGGCTCAAGTCACTTATGGATTCACAGGGCCTGACTTCGGTTGCCGAGATCGGCGGCGGATTAGGTGGCACTGCGGTGCAGGCGATCCTTGCCGGCGTTCCCACTTACACCATCTTCGACCTGCCGATCATCCTTCTCGTGCAAGGATGGATGGTCATGAAGAATTTCGGAACCGACTCGGTCGAGATGTTTTCTGAAACAAATGATAAGGCGATTGTGTTCTTGCGTCCATATTGGGAATTTTCTGATCGTCGTCACAAGTTCGATCTCGTCTTCAACCGAGACAGCCTGCCGGAAATCCCGGAGCAACACGCGGCGGCGTACATCAGAGAGATAGCCGCGCGCGGCTGCACGATGCTTTCCATAAATCAAGAAGCCCGTGCACCCACCGACAGCCTTGATGTGAGGCAGTTGTGGGTAAACGAACACGTCAGAAAGGAGCCTGGCCTGCGCTGCATCGCCCGCCACCCTTACTGGCACCGGCGCGGATACGTGGAAGAAGTCTTCGTGCCCATGAGAGGCGTTGAATGATCATATTTTACCACGTGGTGAGTGACGTCCGTTTCCAGGTGTTAGGTGAAATGCACACATAAATATAGGAAACGTCCCAGCTTACCGTTCCGAGATCGCAAGCCGTCGAGCTTGAAGCCGGCGTGCGTGGGTTGGCAATGGCAAGGCTGTTACCTGCGAGTTGTAGATTACCTGATGGCGAAACGCTCATAAGGGCATTAGCTGCGTTTATCCCTGCACCGGTTCTTTGGAACCAAGTGAACGAGGTCGTGGCGTCATGGTAGTTGTTGACGAAATCGACTTCAGCGGCTCCTCCTCCGTTGGCGTAGTTCCAGCCGATTTGGACTGCAGCATCTCCCGCCGTAGAATACAGAGGGAAGGTCAATCCAGATGCCATATTGCCTGTGATCCCCAGTGTATCGATCTTCGCTAGTCTGAACCTCGCATGCCCGTCGCGAGTTATCCACGCAAGGTCGTCCGCCCGCGTCGTGAGAGCCCCTGGCAAGCTCATCGGACGAACAGAAAACGCGTGACCGTCCGTGCTAATTGCTTCCCTCTGAGCAATGATTCCATCCAGGAACGTTGTTCCGTTCGGGCTGAGGACAAGACCAGCCGTACTCGTGTTCTCGCCATACGCCACCGCGTGAACTGCAATCTTCGACGTGGGCGTCCCAAGCGTCCCCGCGTCGACGCCACTATATGACATGGTCCCGAACTCCCCGCCCACGGCATACCCGTCCGGCCGCACGTCCGAGGAATTGGGGGGCTTGATCGGCCCGGCCCCCGTATTGATCCCCCAAGCCCGCCCGAACTTGTTCGGCGTCACGATCCCGACCTGTCCCTCGAACGCCACTGCATCGCGGTTGAAGTCGACCGATGGATCGGCTGTCAGCAGCCGTGAATACACCCCGGCTTTCTCGTAGTTTTCCCCGTTCGTTGGATTGAGTTGCGCCGACACGAACAAGACGTTTTCGTTGTTGGGTTCAGCCAAGTGACGCGCAAGCGCGAGTCCGCTGTTGTTGACTGCGCCCCCATCTGTCACGGCGTCGATGCGTCCAGCTCCCGTGAGCGTCGCACCGCGAAGGAACATCCACGCATTCTGGCGATACGAGTTGACGTTGCTCGTCAGGTTGTAGGTCCCCGGGAGCACTGTCAGCAGCCGAGGATATCCGGCACCGTTTGCAACCACAAACTCCGCCGATCCTGGTACGGCAGCCACACTGTTGGGGCCAAAGACAAGGCTGTCGTGAGCCGCAGACCAGGTCGTCCCCGTCCCAGTGAACAAGAACCGCATGCGCTCGCCCGTCCCGACCAGCAGCGGAACGCCCGCGCCCGATGTGCCATAGAAAGCGTCGGTGCTCGCGGGGTAGACCCTGAGGCTGTTGGCGCCTGTGTTCCACACCTCGATCGTCGTCGCCAGCCCTGACGCAAGGGTCGAACCCGCGGGCAGCCGGACGCCCGTCCCCGCCGCAACGGTCGTGACCTGGTTCGTCTCGAAGGTCAGCGCTGTCGCGGTGCCTAGCGTGGCGCCTCCCGCCGAAACGCCCACGGCCACGCCGCTCGAGATGATCCCGGTGACTTGCAGGTCCCCGGTGATGGTCGTCGCCGCGCCTGCCCCGGCGGGAAGAAGCAGGCAGATCGAAGCAGCAATGGCTTTCCTGATCGTATTCATTTCTGACTTTCCGGCCGTTGTGGCAGTGGCGGCGCAGGCTGGCTCCGTTCTACCAGCAACCGCTCCACGCGGATTGCGCGCAACAAGGCGAGGCTCTCGCGATGCTGCGCTTCCCGCAACATTATCGTCAACACTTCGATGATGGCCGACTCGTCGCTCGCGCGGGGCGGCGACCGTATACGCTCATCGGGCGCTTGCGCTAACGCCCCCCCTGATCCCGCAAGACCGAGAACGACGATGACCGTAGCGAAAGAGGGAACACGCATAAACGATACGGAAGCGGAAATGCAGCCCCGCGTCAATAATCAATCAAATCGAAAGCACACGCGCCGACCATCTACGTGTCGAAGTTCGGCAGCGTCGCATCCCGCGCCGATAGCACAGGGTCCTGCACAGGCCAGCCGATCGCGAGCGCCCGATCGTCCCATCGCACGCCCCGCGCCATCCCGTCCCGGTACCGTTCCGTCATCAGGTATGACAGCTCCGTCCCGTCCTCCAGCGCCTGGAACCCATGCGCGAACCCCGGCGGGATGTACAGCGCGTCACCGTTCGCGCCCGAAAGCTCCACCCCGACCCACCGCCCGCGTGTGGCGGAACCCGGCCGGATGTCGACCGCAACGTCGAACACCGCCCCGCGCACGCACCGGATCAGCTTCCCCTCGGGATACGGCTCATCCTGCCAATGCAGCCCCCGCAGCGTGCCCCGCCGCGCATTGAACGACGCGTTGTGCTGCGGAAACCGCGTCGGCAGCCCGTGCGCCGCGAACTCCTCCTCGCAGAACGTCCGCACGAAATACCCGCGCTCATCGGCGCGCCGGTCGGGCTGCACCAGCCACAACCCGTCGAGAGCCAGCGGAGTGAAGCGCATCAGGCGCCCTGTCCCGACTTCCAGCGCAGGTCGGGCGCCAATGCCCCACCCTCCATCAACCCGGACAGCACCTTCAGCCGCATCAACCCCGTCTCCCGGAAGTTCGCATCCGTCAGCCCCATGTCGCCCAGGCCTGCCTTCAGCCGTCCGATGCTGTCCGCCAGTTCCACCCGCGGTTGATGCTCCGGCGCCAGACTGCGGAACAGCCCGAAATCGACCTCGTAGGACCGCCGGTCCGGCGGAGCATCCCGGTTGATCGAAACCCGCGTGCCCGGGAAATGCAACGCCACCGCCTGCGCCAGCTGGCCCACCTGCACGTTCCACCGATCGGACCCGGCATTCACCGTCAGCACCCGTCCACCCTGCTCCGCCCCGCGCCCGATCGCCCACTCGATCGCCCGCGCCATGTCGGCGACGTCGATCAGCGGCCGCCACGGCGTCCCGTCGCTCAGCACGGTGATCTCGCCCGACGTGACCGCGCAGGCCGCAAAATCATTGAGCACCAGGTCGAGCCGGAGCCGGTCCGACATCCCGCACGCCGTCGCGAACCGCAGCGACGTCACCACCATCGGGCCGTTCGCCATCCCGTTCAGCGCCTGCTCGGTCTCGATCTTGGACCGGGCATAGGCCGTCAGCGGGTTCACCGGATCGGCCTCCGTCCGCGCCGCGCCGCCCGCGAAGCCGTACACGCTGCAGCTCGATGCGAAGACGAAGTTCCGCACGCCCTGCTCGGATGCAAGCGCCGCAAGCCGCACGCTGGCGCCTCGGTTGATGTCGTCCGTCGCCTGCTCGAACGCCTTCCCCATCGGGTCGTTCGAGATGGCTGCCAGATGGACCACCGCGTCCATGCCATGCAGCATCTCCCCCGGCAGGTCCCGCACGTCGCCGAAGTGCTGCCGGTCCAGCAGGGTCTCGGGCAAGGCCCCGCGCGTGGTCAGGCAATGCCCGAAGAACCCCGCGTCGTAGCCGACCAGCTCCGCCTGCGGGAACCGCGCGCGCAGATGGCGCACGACCACGGGGCCGACATAGCCCATGTTCCCGGTGATCAGGATGCGCATTCGGGATTCCACCTTCAAAGGACCTGCAACGTCGGGATCGGCACCACGAACCGCCCGCCCCAGCCGCGGACCGCCGCCATCTGCGCGACGATCTCGTCCTTCAGGTTCCAGGGCAGGATCAGCACGTAGTCGGGCCGGGCCTCGACGATGGCCTCGGGCGCGCGGATCGGGATCCGCACGCCTGGCAGCAGCGTGCCCTGCTTATGCGGGCTGCGATCGACGGTGAAGGGCACGAGGTCCGGCCCCACGCCGCAATAGTTCAGCAGCGTGTTTCCCTTTGCCGGGGCGCCATAGGCCACGACCGTCTTGCCGGCGTCACGCGCGTCCAGCAGAAATCGCAGCAGCGCCGCCTTCACATCCACCACCTGCCGGGCGAAGGCGCGATAGGCCTCCGGCCCCTCCAGCCCGAATGCCGCCTCCTCGTTCAGCACCCGCGCCACGGCAGGCTCCTCCGCATGCCCGGCCCCGTCGCGGCAGGCAAACACCCGCAGGCTGCCGCCATGCGTCGCCAGCTCGCTCACGTCGAACACGCGCAAGCCCTGCGCCGCCAGCACCCGCCGCACGACATGCAGCGACAGGTAGGAGAAATGCTCGTGGTAGATCGTGTCGAATTGGCTTTCCTTCATCTGCCGCAGCAGATGCGGGAACTCGAACGTCGCCACCCCCTCCTGCTTCAGCAGCACGGCGAAACCACCCACGAAGTCGGCGAGATCAGGCACGTGCGCCAGCACGTTGTTGGCGGCCATCTGGTCCGCCCCGTGTCCGGCCGCCAGCAGCCGCTCGGCCGTCGCCCGGCCGAAGAACGCCACCTCGCTGGGGACGCCCTTCTGGATCGCGACCGCCGCGACGTTCGCCGCCGGTTCCACCCCCAGCACCCGGCAGCCATGGCGCAGGAAGTACTGCAGCAAGTATCCGTCGTTGCTGGCGACCTCGACGACCGTCGAGCCCGGTCCAAGACCAAACCGCCCGACCATCGCCTCGGCATACGCCTCGGCATGACGCAGCCAGCTTTCGGAATAGGATGAGAAATACAGGTAATCGCTGAAGATGTGCTCGGGACTCTCGAACTCCTCGAGTTGCACGAGCCGGCAGTCGCTGCACACCCAGGCGTGCAACGGATAGGTCGGCTCCATGCTGCGCGCGCGCGCCTGCGGAACAAACGAGTTTGCCAGCGGCGACATGCCGAGGTCGGCAAAGGTCTCGGCAAGATGCGCGCCGCAGAAGCGGCAGGGACGTTCAATCATGCGGCGACTCCCAGGCAGTATCGTTCGGCATCATTCGGATCGGCGCTCGTGTCGGAGGTGCCCGGCCATCCGCCCTCAAACACCGTCCACGCGCCAGGGCGCCGTGCCCGACTGCCACATCTCCTCCAGCAGCCGCTTCTCCCGCAGCGTGTCCATCGGCTGCCAGAACCCGTCATGCCGAAACGCCTGCAACTCCCCCGCAGCCGCAAGCCGCTCCATCGGCTCCCGCTCCCACGTCGTCGCGTCGCCCTCGATCAGGTCGAGCACCTCGGGTTGCAGAACGAAGAACCCGCCGTTGATGAGCTGCTCGCCCACCGGCTTCTCCCGAAACCCACGCACTGCCGTCCCGACGAGGTCGAGCGAGCCGAACCGTGCCGGGGGGTGCACGGCGGTCACGGTGGCCTTGCGTCCATGGGCGCGATGGAAGGCGATCAGCCCGGCGATATCAACGGTGCTGACCGCGTCCCCATAAGTCATGCAGAACGGCTCGCCGCCGATGTAGTCCCGCACCCGCCGCAGCCGGCCGCCGGTCATGGTCTCGGCGCCGCTATCGACCAGCGTGACGCGCCAGGGCTCCGCGGCGGCGCGATGGAAGATCTTTTCATTACGGGCCAGATTGATCGTGACGTCGGCCATGTGCAGGTAATAGTTGGCAAAGTATTCCTTGATGACATAGCCCTTGTAGCCAAGGCACACGATGAATTCGCTGATCCCATGCGCGGCATAGGATCGCATGATGTGCCACAGGATCGGTTTCCCCCCGATCTCGACCATCGGCTTCGGCCGGGTCTCGGTTTCTTCCATAAGCCGGGTGCCAAGCCCGCCTGCGAGGATGATCGCTTTCATCGTCGTCCTACAATGCAGCGAAGTCGTGGCGGGTGCGCGACAGGTTCGGATTGTAGAACGGATCGCGCTCCACGATCTCCGACCATCGCTCGTTGAACAGCTGCACCTCGCCAGGCGCCTGCGACGTGCGCACCGCCGTCTTGCTCTCGAAATGGTACATCCGCGAATACGGCGTGTAGATCAGCCGATACCCGTGCCGGCGCATCCGCAGGCACAGGTCGATGTCGTTGAAATCGATCGCGAACCGCGGATCCAGGCCACCCACCTCGTTCACCACCCCCATCCGGGTCGCGAAACACGCGCCGGTCAGCGCCGAGTAGTTCCGCACCACATGCGTATATCCGTTATAGCCCACGAAATCGCCGGGGAACCCGTGATACACGTGCGCGGCTCCGCCATTCACCCCCAGAACCGTGCCGACATGCTGGATCGTCCCGTCCGCATGCAGCAGCTTGCCCCCGCATCCGCCGATCTCCGGCTGCTGCGAGAACTCGAGCAGCGCCCGCAGCCAGTCGTCGTCGTACGCCTCCATGTCGTCGTTCATCAACACCACATGCTCGGTCCGCACCTGACGGAACGCGAAATTCGCCTTGTCCGCGAAGTTGAACGGATCCATCGACCCGGCATAGCTGTGCAGCGCGATCCCCGACCGCCGGTACCGCGCCTGCAGCTTCGGCGGCGTGTTGCCGTTGTCGACGACAACGATCCGGATGTTGCGATAATCCGTGTGCGCCTCGATGGAGGTGATCAGGTTCTCCACCATCACGAACGGCTTGCGATCGGGCAGCGTCAGCTTCGAGTTGTTGGTCGTGATCAGCAGCGTGACCGGCGGCTCCCCCATCACCTGATGCCGCACCCGGTAATACCCCTGCAACCCGGACGGCTCCACCCGCGCCGCGGCGCCGTACTTCGCCGCCACATGGTCCTCCAGCGCCCGCCCGCCCGCATCCAGCGCCGCAGGCTTCGCGTCCACCTCGGCCGAGGCCGAACCAGGGATCATCCGCCAGTGATACAGGATGTTCGGGATGTGATGGATCGCCTGAGTCTCCCGCGACACGCGCAACATCAGATCCCAGTCCTGCGCGCCGCTGAACTCCTGCCGGAACCCGCCGAGCTTCAGGAACAAGCTCGTCCGCACGGTCAAGGGGTGCAGCGTGTACATGACGGATTCGAGGTGCTCGGGCGACCAGTCCGGCTTGAAGTAGTGGTCGCAACGCCGCCCGGACGTGTCCAGCTTATCCTCGTCGGAATACAGCGCGTCGATCTTCGGATTAGCCCGGACGGCATCCACCACCTTCTGCACCGCATCGGGCGTCAGCTCGTCATCGTTGTCGAGCATGAGCAGATACGCCCCCGTCGCCATCGCCGCCGCCGCGTTCGACGCCCCCGCAATGCCCGCGTTCCGCTCCAGCCGGCGGATACGGATCCGCGGATCCGTGCCCTTGAACCGCGCCAGCACCTCCCGCGTCTCGGCGCGGGTCGATGCGTCGTCGCAGATGCACAGCTCCCAGCGCAGATAGGTCTGCGCGAGCACCGACCCGATGCACCGCTCCAGATACTCCGCAGCCACGTTATAGACCGGCACCACCAGGCTGACCGTCGGCGCGGCCGCAATCGCCGCCGCGGTCGTGAGCGCGGCCGTCGCCTCGGCCACCGGCGCCGCCGCCATCGGTGCCCGGGCCAGCAGCGCCACATACGCCGGCAGCGCCTGCTCCAGGCCCAGCGCGGTGAAGCGCGCCCGCATCCGCTCCCCGATCGCCGCCGCAGACAGCCGGTCCCGGATGGTCTGGGCAGCCAGCGCGCCGCGCCGGGCCGCCTCCGCCGGATCGGCGACCACAAGCCGCATCTGCTCCGCAAGCACCTCCTGGTCCGGCTCCGCCCATTGATAGCCCGGCAGATACGGTCCCGATGACGCCTCCAGCTGCTGCGGACGGTACGGCACCAGGTAGCTGTTCTCGGGCGTCGTGAAGTCCATGTTCCCGGAATAGCCCGTCACCACGACCGGCTTCCCCAACTGCATGAACTCCGCGATGTTGAGGCCGAAGCCCTCGCTCCGATGCGCGGACACCAGGCAGTCGCAGCACGTCTGCAGCCCGTGCATCTGTTCGTTGGTCAGCGTCCCGGCCCGCACGATGACGTTCGGGACGCCGTGCACGTCGGCAAGGAACGCGCGCAACGCAGCCGGGTCCGCATGCGCGGCATGGAACTTGAGCACGAGATGGACGTCGCTCCGGTCGGCGAACGCCGCCCGGAACGCCGCGACGACGGCATGCGGGTTCTTGCGGATCATGGAGCTGCCGACGTCGAACACCGTCAGGAACAGGAACCCGTCCGGCAGCCCGAAATACGCCCGGTCGAACGACGAAGGCGGCGGCTGCGGAACCACGCAGTTCATGGTGATCACCGGCAGCGGCGCCATCGGCGCCACGGCCTGGCTGTTGAAGTCGCTCAGCGTCCAGACCTCGTCCACCGCCGCAAAGGTCGTGAACCAGTCGGGCCGAAGCACATTCAGCTCCCACGCCCAGATCGCGATGTTGAACGCGTTGTCGAACCGCCCATGCCGGAACAGGTTGTAGAACCGGTCCAACGCGTCGGCATTCACCTGGATCAGGTTGATCCGGTACGGCCCCGGCACCTCGTACTCCCGCGCCGCAACCCGGAACTGGCCCGAGCTGACGTCGATGTTGACCAGGTGGATCGGCATGCCGATCGCACGCAAGGCCGCCAGGTAGCCGCGCGCCGCCGAACCCAGGCCGCTGCGGGCGGCGAAGGGGGCGTAGAAGTTCACGCCGAACGGTTTGGCCGCAATCGCGGACGGCTGCTTCACCCGCCGCAGATACGTCTTCCGGTTCGACGACAGCCGCCCCTCGTACCGGCCATGCTCGATCCAGTGCCGCAACGCCGATTGGGCATCCCCCCCGATCGCGAACCGGACGTCGCTGTTGGCCTCCAGATACGCCTCGGCATCGAACGCCGCGATCTCCTCCGCGGTCGGCGGGCTCATCCGGATATCGGCGCTGATCCGGTAATGCTGCTCGTGCAGCAGGGTCGGGCGGTGGCCCGCGATCTCGTCGTTGCGGCCATACTCCAGCCAATGGGCCAAGCCGGACGCGATATGGCCCTGCCGCACCGCCGAATCGACGTCCGGGTTCAACGCGAGATAAAGCGCCTCGTCGAACCCCGCCGGCAGCGCAGCCGCCCCGTCCGGCATCGCCACGGAGTCCGACGCACCCTCGCCATCAACGGCCATGCCCGCGCTCCAATCCGCATGAAAAGCAAAGTTTCCCGTGCCCGCGACTTCTTAGTCGTGCAACGACGGCTTCACAACTCCGCGCACGTCCGTCATGGCCCCCGGCCGCCAACCCGGCTTCAGCCGCAGCGCATGCCGCTCCAGCGCATGCCACGATACCCACCCCAAGACATACGCGGCCGGCACGCTCATCGCCGTCAGCACCAGCGGTTCCACGGTCGGCCCCATCAGCGACACGCCAAGCTGCTGCACCGGGCACGCCCACAGGTACACGCCATAGCTGATATCCGTCCGGCGCCCGATCCCGCCCAGCACCGGCGGCGCCGCCAGCCCCCAGGCGAGCACGACATACGGCGCGACGGCCAGCCCCGCCGCCGCCATCGCCCAGGGATGGAACGCCAGCGACCCGGCCAGCACGACCAGCACCAACGCCCATTGCAGATCGAGGAACCGCTCCAGCGCCGCCACCCGCACCGCCGCACCCAGCACGAAGTCGCTCGCGAACCGCGCCGCGAACGGCAGGCTGGTCCAATACACGACGGGCTCCACCACATCGGGCCGCACCGTCGTGAACCAGAACGCGCCCCCCAGCGACACGGCCGCGGCGACACCCACCGCGATCCGCCCCACCCGCCCCGGCCGGGTCAGCACGTAGCCCGGCAGAAGCATGTACATCAGCACCTCGACCGGCAACGACCACAACGACCCGTTCACCGCCGTGAACGGACGCCCGTCGTCGAACACCCCGGGCAGCACGAAATACGGCGCCAGCGCCGCGTTCCAAAGATACAGCCGGGTTTCGGGCGCCGCGAAATAGGCCCCAATCCCGAACCGGCTCGCCAGCGGTCCCAGAATCAGCACCGTGACCACGACGGCAACCACCAGCGCAGGCATGATCCGCAGCGCCCGCCGGATCAGAAACCGGCCCACATGCGGATCCCGCAACCAACTGCCAGCGATAAGGTAGCCGCTGATCACGAAGAAGATGCGCACCGCGAACACGTGCACCTCGGTCCCGAACCACGTCGGCGCCGGCCGCCCGGTGATCGCGTAGGAATGCCCGAACAGCACGAGCGTCGCCGCGAACAGCCGCATCGCGCCCAGATTGTCCACCTACGACGCCTCGTCCAGCGCCGCCTCCGCCTCCAGCCAGGCCGTTTCCGCCGCCTCCGTCTCACGCGCCAGCCGGGCCAGCGCCTGCTGCGCCGCCACGACCTCGGCCCCGCGCCCCGGCGCATACAGGGCCGGGTCGGCAAGCCGAGCCTCCACCCGCGCCCGCTCCGCCCCCAGCTTCGCGATCAGCGCCTCCGCATCCCGCGCCTTCTTGCGCAGCGGCGCCGTCTGCACCCGCGCCTCCGCCCGTCCCCGCCGCTCGTCTCGCCGCGTGGGCGCGGCATCCGCGCGGCCACCGGGCCGCGCCCGCTCCGTCAACAGGGCGCGGTATTCGTCCATGTCGCCGTCGTACGGCCGCACCGTCCCGTCCGCCACCAGCCACAGCCGGTCCGCCACCAGTTCCACCAGGTGCGGATCGTGCGTGATCAGCAGCACGGCCCCCTGGAACTCCGCCAGCGCCCGCACCAATGCCTCCCGCGCATCGATGTCCAGGTGGTTCGTCGGCTCGTCCAGGATCAGCAGATGCGGCGCATCCCGCGTCGCCAAGGCCAGCAGCAACCGCGCCTTCTCCCCGCCCGACAGCGCCCCCACCCGGCTATCCGCCCGGTCCGCGTCAAGCCCGAACCGCGCCAGTTGGCTCCGCACCTGCGGCGGCGTCGCCCGCGGCAGCGCCCGCGCCATGTGATCGACCGGCGTCTCCGAAAGCACCAGCTCGTCCGTCTGGTGCTGCGCGAAATACCCGACCTTCAGCGTCTTGGACCGCCGCACCTCCCCGGACAGCGGCTCCAGCCGCCCGGCCAGCAGCTTCGCCAGCGTACTCTTGCCGTTCCCGTTGGCGCCCAGCAGCGCGATCCGGTCATCCGGTTCCACGCCCAGGTTGACGTTCTGCAACACCTGCGTCGTGCCATACCCGGCCGCCACCCGCTCCAGCATCAGGATCGGCGGCGCCAGCCGCGCCGGCTCCGGAAACGCGAACCGGCTCGGCGCGTCCTCCACCACCGTCTCGATCATCGGCATGCGCTCCAGCGCCTTCAGCCGGGACTGCGCCTGCCGCGCCTTCGTCGCCTGCGCCCGGAACCGGTCGACGAACGCCTGCATGTGCGCACGCTGCGCCGCGATCCGCTCCGCCGCGCGCGCCTGCTGCATCGCATGCTCGGTCCTGATGCGGACGAACTCGTCATACCCGCCGGGGGTCAGCCCGATCTTCTGCCGGTCCAGATGCGCGATCGCCTCCACCGCCCGGTCCAGCAGCCCCCGGTCGTGGCTCACGATCAGGCACGCGCCGGGAAACCGCGCGAGCCACCCCTCCAGCCACAGCGTCGCCTCCAGATCCAGGTGGTTCGTCGGCTCGTCCAGCAGCAGCAGATCCGGCGCCGCGAACAGCGCCGCCGCCAGCGCCACCCGCATCCGCCACCCGCCCGAGAAGCTGTCGACGGCCCGCGCCTGCTGCCCCGCGTCGAACCCCAGCCCGGCCAGGATCGTCGCCGCCCGCGCCGGCGCCGCATCCGCCTGGATCGCCCGCAACCGCTCATGCACCTCCGCCAGCCGCGCAGGCTCCGCCGTCTCCCGCTCCCCCAGAAGCGCCGTCCGCTCCACATCCGCCGCCAGCACGGTGTCGACCAGGCTCTGCCCCCCCGCCGGGGCCTCCTGCTTCACCTGCGCCAGCCGCGCACGGCTGCTGAGCCGGATCTCGCCGCCATCGACCGCGATCTCCCCCGCGATCGCCCGCAGCAGCGTCGTCTTCCCCGCCCCGTTCCGCCCCACCAGCCCGATCCGCCGCCCGGGATCCACCCGCAGCTCCGCCCCATCCAGCAAGGTGCGGCCCGCAACGCGCAACGTGACGTGATCCAGGACGAGAAGGCTCATGCCGGGGCTGATACGCGGTCCGCGCAGCGTGGAAAAGCGGGAGCCTCGTCCCGGGTCATCGCGAGAGCCGCAGCGCCGCGACGGATTAGCCAAAGACACACGCCATTCCATGGCCCGGCGAAACGCCCGACCGTCGCCTCACCCCCGCACAGGCGCCGTCTTCAGATGCTCCACCAACGCCGAAGCCGTCTCCACGATGTAATCCGCGAACAGCTTTCCCGCCGCCGCATGTGCCAGCGTCGGATCGCCGCCCACCACATATTCGCAGTGGTCCACCATGTTGACGGGCGCCCCCACCTCCACATCCCCCAACCGGACGCTCGTCAGCCCCGACGTCGGCAGCCCCAGCAGCGTCCGCTTCGTCTCCGGCAGATCCGCAAGGTCCGGCCGGGTCAGCGCCGGGAACAGGTGCCGGTACACCGACCCGATCGGGTCCGCCCCATGCCCCGACGCCCGGGCCGCATTCTCCCCGTGGGCCTGCTGCCGCACCCGCGCCGGCACCAGCGGCCAGATGTTGATCCACGGCACGATCACCCCCCGCTCGCGCCTTATCTCCCGCAGGCACTGGTCGATCAGCGCGTTGTTGCCGGTATGCCCGTTGAACACCAGCAGCCGCTCCAGCTTATGGTCCAGGAACGACACCACCATGTTCCGCAGCACGCCCCGGAACGTCGCCGCCGAGACCTGGATGCCCCCCGGCACGTCCCGGAAGTAATCCGCACACCCGAACGGCATCGTCGGCGCCGCGATCGCACCCGTCCGTTCCGCGACCCGGGCCGCCAGCGCCGTCGCCAGCATGAAGTCGCCCATCGGGTTGCTGCCCCCCTGCACCTCCTGGCTGCCCAGCGGCAGCAGGATCACCGGGTCCTCCTTCATCCGCTCCCGGAACTCGGGATACGTCATCTGCTCCAGCAGAAACTTCATCGCGCCGCCCACCCTGAAGCCCGCTGCACGTCATCCCTCGAACTGGCCCGGGTCAAGCCCGCGACGACGAAGTGCGGCCGATCCTCCTGCGCGTCACCCTGCTATTCTCTCCCTCGACGAATCGAGGAACCCCAATGTCCCTGGCGATCGAGGCGGCCGCCCACGGCCCCATGCGGGAAGCGCTGGTCATCCTCGGCTCCGCCGCCATCGTCATCCCCCTCTTCCACCGCATCCGCGTCAGCCCCGTCCTCGGCTTCATGCTCGTCGGCCTCCTCGTCGGCCCCGCCGGCCTGGGCGCCCTCACCGCGCAGGCCCCCTGGCTCCGCTGGGTCACCATCACCGACCGCGAGACCATCGCCCCCGTCGCCGAACTCGGCGTCGTCCTCCTGCTGTTCATGATCGGCCTGGAACTCTCGTTCGAGCGCATCCTGGCCCTCAAACGACTCGTCTTCGGCCTGGGCGGCCTGCAGGTCTTCCTCAGCACCGTCCTGATCGGCGCCGCCGCCCGCCTCCTCGGTGCCGCCGGCTACGAGGCGATCGTCATCGGCCTCGCCCTCGCCATGTCCTCCACCGCCGTCGTCGCCCAGGTCCTGGCCGAGGAAAAGCGCGTCACCGGACACGTCGGCCGCGCCAGCTTCGCCGTCCTCCTGTTCCAGGATCTCGCCGTCGTGCCGATCATGTTCACCCTCGGCGTCCTCGGCGAGCGCGACTCGGCCGGCATGATGGACATCACCGTCACCATCGGACAGGCGCTCGCCATGATCGTCCTGCTCGTGGGACTCGGCCGCCTCGGCCTCCGTCCCCTCTTCCGTGGCGTCGCCCGGACCAAAAGCCCCGAGCTTTTCATGGCGGCCTGCCTGCTCGTCGTCCTCGCCACCGGCCTCGCCGCCGCCCTCGCCGGCCTCTCGATGGCCCTCGGCGCCCTCATCGCCGGCCTGCTCCTCGCCGAAACGGAATACCGCCGCCAGATCGAGGTCACGGTCGAACCCTTCAAGGGCCTGCTCCTCGGCGTCTTCCTCATCTCCATCGGCCTCAACCTCGACATGGCCCGGCTGCTCGCCTCCCCGCTGTCGATCCTCGCCGCCGCCGCGGCGCTGGTGGCGATCAAGGCCGCCGTCGTCGCCGGCCTCGGCCTCATCTTCCGCCTGCGCCTGCCCGTCGGCGCGCAAGCCGGGCTGCTGCTGGCGGCCGGGGGCGAGTTCAGCTTCGTCATCCTCGGCATCGCCGCGACACTCGGCATCATGGGGCCGGACCTCGCCGCCTTCGCCTACATCGTCGCCGCCCTCACCATGGCCAGCATCCCGCTGCTCTCCTGGCTCGGCACCGCGATCTCTCCCGCCCGCATCGCCCCCATCGCGCCGGACCTGCTCGCCCCCAGCGCAGGCGACGAGGCCCCCCGCGTCATCCTCGCCGGCTTCGGCCGCGTCGGCCAGACCGTCGCCGCCCTCCTCGACGCCCATCGCGTCCCCTGGCTCGCGCTCGACAGCGACACCCGCCGCGTCGCCCGCGCCCGCCGCGCCGGCGCCCCGGTCTACTACGGCGACGTGAGCCACCCCGAGCTGCTCCGCCGCGTCGGCCTCGCCGAAGCCCAGGCCATGGTCGTCACCATCGACGACCGCGCGCGCGCCGACGAGGTCGTCCGCGTCGCCCGCGCGGAGAACCCGGCCATCCTCCTCATCGTCCGCGCCCGCGACGCCGTCCATGCCGCCCAGCTCTACGCCGCCGGCGCCTCCGACGCCGTCCCCGAGACCATCGAGGCCAGCCTGCAACTGGCCGAGGCCGTCCTGGTCGACCTCGGCATTCCCATGGGCCCCGTCCTGGTCACGATCCACGAGAAACGCGCCGAGTTCCAGGCCGAGATCAAGGCCCGCGTGCCGAGCGCCGACGTCCGCCAGCGCGGCGGCGTGCGCCTCGCCGCGACCCGGATCCCAGTCAGGGACCGGCCGGCCTGATCTCCGCCGCAAGCGTCATCTCGTCCATCCGCGCCGGCACCACGATCCCCCGCCGGCTCGCCCACACGTTCACCTGATACTGCGTCGGCACCACCGCGAACTCGGCCAGCGCCAGCCGCTGCGCCTCCGCGATCAGCCCGCTCCGAACCCCTGCGTCCAGCTCCGTCCGCGCCCGGTCCAGCGCCGCATCGACCGCCGGGTTGGAATACTGCGCCCCCGCCGGGCCGGCGAGCAACGCAAGCACGACCATCAGCAGACGCATCGTCATGCCGGATGCTGCGGCCCGGCGCCGCAGGCCGTCAACCATGCAGGCGACCGTGCAAGCATCCGCACCAACCCTGCCCGTTCAGCCGTACCGCCGAAAGCTCTTGGTGTTCTTCGTGATTTCGGTGGTGAGTCGTCCTGCCGCTCCAGAAGGACGCCACCCGCATGCCCCTCCCCCAAGCCGACATCGACCTCGACTCCCCCGGCCATCGCACCGGCCACGTCCGCCTCGTCCACTCCGACGACCGCCACGCCTTCGCCGTCATCCCCGTCCCGATCGCCGTGCTGGCTGGCGAAACCCCCGGCCCGACCGCCTTCCTCAGCGCCGGGAACCATGGCGACGAGTACGAAGGCCAGGCCGTCCTGCAGCGCCTGCTTCGCACGCTGGACCCGGCCGCCCTCCGGGGCCGCCTCATCGTCATGCCCGCCCTCAACCTCCCCGCCGTCCGAGCCGCCAGCCGCGTCTCCCCGCTCGACGGCGGCAACCTCAACCGAGCCTTCCCCGGCAGCCCCGACGCCGGCCCCACCGCCGCCCTCGCCGCCTGGGTGGCCGCCCACATCCTTCCCCGCGCCCACTTCGCCTGCGACCTGCATAGCGGCGGCGCCTCCGCCCGATACGTCCCCTGCGCCTACCTCCACTGGGGCGGCGACACGGAATTTCGCCGCCGCAAGCTCGCCGCCGCCCGGGCGTTCGGCGCGCCCTACACGGTCATCGCCGCCGCCGCCGGCGCCACCGGCTCCATGACCGCGGAATCCGACCGCCAGGGCGTCCTCATGGTCGCCACCGAGTTCGGCGGCGCCGCCACCCTCGACGCGGCCACGACCCGCCTGGCGACCGAGTGCCTCCATCGCCTTCTGCACCACGCCGGGCTGCTGAACGCATCCACGCCCCCGGCAGCCACCCGGTTCATCGTCCTGCAGCCCGCCGCCGCCGCTCCCATGGCCGAACATCCCGGCCTGTTCGAGCCCGCCGCCCGCCTGGGCGACACCGTCGCCGCCGGCGCCCTGGCCGGGACTGTCTGGCCGCTGACCGCACTCGGCTCCCCCGGCATCGACGTCCGCTTCCCCCAGGCCGGCCTCATCGTCGCCGAACGCGCAAGGCCGATGGTCGAACCCGGCGACCTGCTGTTCCGCCTCGGCGACGAGGTCGATCCCGAGGCCATGCTATAGCCGGGAACAGCCACGCGCCTCCCGCGTTTCCGTCCCAAGAACGGGAGCCAGGCGATGAGCGACATGACCGACCAGAAGCAGGGCCCCGCCCTGAAGCAGACCGTGCACGAGGTGCAGGGCCACTTCCGTACCGACGCCGAACTGCAGGATGCGCTGAGCCAGTTGACCCTCGCCGGCTATGATCGCGCCGATTTCAGCCTGCCGGACGATCAGCCGAACAGCCGCGCCGCCACGCCGAACGAATCCGCCGGCAATCCGACGGATGCGATCGACAAGGCGCAGCTGAGGACGATGGGGACCAGCATGGCCGGTTATGCCGGGGCGGCTGCGGTGGCGGGCGCAACGCTGGCGACGGGCGGGGCCGCCGGGCTGGCCGTGGCTGCGGCGGCGGCCGTCGGGATCGGCAGCGGCCTGGCTGCAAACGCCGCCGGCCAGGCGGCCGACGATGCAGGGGTGGAGGCCCGAGACCAGCAAGGCGCGGCCGGCCAGCTCATTCTCGCAGTGCGGACGACCTCGGAGGTGGAGGCAGTCGAGGTCACGGCCATCATGCGCGCCGCCCATGCGACCGAAGTGGCTGCGGTGTCCCGAGGCTCCGACATCCTGACCGGGGGGGTCAGCGCCGCGTCATGGACCGGCGCGTGACCGTCAGGCGAGCTTGAGGTTGATCGCGGCTGCCTTGCCGCGCTCCATCGCCACGTCGTAGCTGACCTTCTGCCCGTCGTTCAGGCCGTTCAGTCCCGCGGCCTGGACCGCCGTGATATGCACGAACACGTCCTTCGTGCCGTCACCCGGCATGATGAAGCCATAGCCCTTGGTGGCGTTGAACCACTTCACCGTGCCGATCGCCATCTACCGTCTCCGCAATTCCCGGCGCAACGCGCC
Organism: uncultured Acetobacteraceae bacterium; assembly: GCA_964246015.1. Taxonomy (GTDB): domain Bacteria; phylum Pseudomonadota; class Alphaproteobacteria; order Acetobacterales; family Acetobacteraceae; genus JBBROS01. Next base: position 663 of record CAXTPG010000014.1, on the reverse strand, counting down.
CCACAAGCCCAAGGATCCACAAGGTACTTACGTGCGACAGGCCGCGCCGGATGAAGGCGGTCAGGCGATCTTCAGATTGGTTGCGGCCGCCTTGCCACGCTCCATCGCCACGTCGTAGCTGACGGCCTGGCCTTCGTTCAGCCCCCGCAGCCCCGCCGCCTGAACGGCCGTGATGTGGACGAACACGTCCTTGCCGCCGTCTTGCGGCATGATGAAGCCAAACCCCTTCGTGGCATTGAACCACTTCACAGTACCGGTCGCCATAACGCTGTCGCTCTCCGTCGAGGCGCCCGCAACAGCGCGGGACGCCAACAACCGGGCTTTGGTCCGACTTCTGGGCCCCCGAAGGAATGCGCAGCAAGGCTAGTCAAAAACACGATTGCAGCTGCCATGGACGCATGAACGATGGCAAGAGTCAAACGAAGTCACGTTTTCCGGCGCGACAAAAGAAAGGGGCGGACCCTGCGGCCCGCCCCTCTCCTCATCGTCACGAATGGACCGGTTAGAAGTCCATGTCGCCCATGCCGCCCATGCCGGGGGCACCGCCGCCGCCCATGGAAGACTTCTTCTCAGGACGCTCCGCGATCATCGCCTCGGTCGTGATCAGCAGGCTCGCCACCGAAGCCGCATCCTGCAGCGCCGTCCGGACCACCTTGGTCGGGT
>CAXTPG010000013.1:0-63132 GCA_964246015.1 uncultured Acetobacteraceae bacterium | reverse complement strand
AGGATGGGCATATGTCTCGCGTAGGCAAATATCCCGTCGAGCTTCCGGCGGGCGTTTCGGTCGTGTTGGCCGGGCGGGTTCTGGAGGCCAAGGGCAAGCTTGGTTCGCTCAGCCTTCCGTTGACGGACCTGGTCGACGCCTCGGTCGAGGACAACAAGGTGACGGTGACGCCGCGGAGCACGGCGGCGCAGTCCCGGATGATGTGGGGCACGACGCGTGCGCTGGTGGCCAGCATGGTCAAGGGCGTGTCGGAAGGTTTCACGAAGTCGATGGAGATCACGGGGACCGGGTTCCGGGCCTCGGTGCAGGGCAAGAACCTGGTGATCAACCTCGGCTTCTCGCATGACGTCGTGTATCCGGTGCCGGAGGGCATCACGATCACGACGCCGAAGCCGACGGCGATCGCGGTGACGGGCATGGACAAGCGCCAGGTGGGACAGGTCGCGGCCGAGATCCGGTCGTTCCGTCCGCCGGAGCCCTACAAGGGCAAGGGCGTGAAGTACGACACGGAGACGATCCGCCGCAAGGAAGGCAAGAAGAAGTAAGATGCGTACTTCAGCAAACCTCAAGGCGCGGCGGCAGGAGCGGTTGCGTTATCAGTTGCGGCAGAAGTCGGCGGGGCGTCCGCGGCTTTCGGTGTTCCGCTCGGGCAAGCACATCTATGCGCAGATCATCGACGACGCGCAGGGCCGGACCCTGGCGGCGGCGTCGAGCCTGGAGAAGGCGCTGCGGGCCGACCTGAAGACGGGCGCCGACAAGGGCGCCGCGGCGGCGGTCGGCAAGCTGGTGGCCGAGCGCGCGGTGGCGGCCGGGGTGGACAAGGTCGTGTTCGACCGCGGGGCTTATTTGTATCACGGCCGCGTCAAGGCGCTGGCCGACGCCGCCCGCGAAGGCGGGCTGGCGTTCTAGGAGAATAGCGATGGCACGGGAAGCACGGGAAGGCGGCGGCCGCGGGCGTGACCGCGACCGCAACCGCGAAGGCGATGGTGGCGACGACCTGCTGGACAAGCTGGTCACGATCAACCGCGTGGCGAAGGTTGTGAAGGGCGGACGCCGGTTCGCGTTCGCGGCGCTGGTGGTCGTGGGCGACCAGAAGGGCCGGGTCGGCTATGGCGCCGGCAAGGCGCGCGAGGTTCCTGAGGCGATCCGCAAGGCGACGGAGCGTGCCAAGAAGGGCATGATCCGGGTGCCGATGAAGGAGGGCCGCACGCTCCACCACGACGTGGAGGGGCTGTATGGCGCCGGGCACGTGGTGCTGCGGTCGGCGAGCGCCGGCACGGGCATCATCGCCGGCGGGCCGATGCGGGCGGTGTTCGAGACGCTGGGGATCGGCGACGTCGTCGCGAAGTCGCTGGGCAGCCGGAACCCGCACAACATGGTGAAGGCGACCTTTGCGGCGTTGCAGCGGTGCGGCAGCCCGCGCAGCGTCGCGGCCCGGCGCGGCAAGAAGGTTTCGGACATCCTGGGCAAGCGCGAGGGGCCCGAGGCAGCGGCGGAGACGGCCGATGTCTGATGTCGCGAAGAAGGCCACGGTCCGGGTGACGCAGGTCGCGTCCGGGCTGGGTCGCAAGAAGGACCAGATCCAGACCCTCGCGGGGCTGGGGCTGGGCAAGATCCGGCGGACGCGGGAGCTGGAGGATACGCCTTCGGTCCGCGGGATGATCCGTCGCGTGGCGCACCTGGTGCGCGTGGAAGGTGAGCCGTGAAGCTGAACGAACTCCGGGACAATTCGGGCTCGCGCCTCAAGAGCAAGCGACTGGGCCGCGGCATCGGGTCGGGCAAGGGCAAGACGTCGGGCAAGGGCGTGAAGGGGCAGAAGGCGCGCGAGGGCGTGTCGCTGAACGGGTTCGAGGGCGGTCAGCTCCCGATCTACCGGCGGCTGCCGAAGCGCGGGTTCCACAACATGTTCCGCAAGGAATATGCGCCGGTGAACCTTGGCACGCTGGAGAAGGCGCTGGAATCCGGGCGGCTTGCGGCCGACTCGGAGATCACCGAGGCGGCGCTGGAAGCGGCGGGGCTGGTGCGGCTGGGCAAGCTGGCCGGCGTGCGGCTGCTGGCGACGGGCGAGATCACGCGGGCCGTGAAGGTGACGGTTTCGGGTGCCTCGGCGGCGGCGGTTGCGGCGGTTGAGAAGGCGGGCGGCAGCGTGACGATGACGGTGGCGGCGAAGGCTTCGGGCGAGCCGGAAGCACCGTCCGCCTGAGCGGCTGTTGTGTCCGGCGCGGCCGGGCACCAGATTAGCGGGCAAGGGCGGCGCCCAGTGGTCCGGACGGGCTGCGGGCGCCGTTCCCATGTTGGGGGGACCAAGAATGGCTTCGGCGGCCGAACAGCTCGCGTCAAACCTCAGCCTCGGGACGTTTTCCAAGGCGACGGAACTGAAGAAGCGCATCTGGTTCACGCTGGGGGCGCTGCTGGTCTATCGGGTGGGCACATACATCCCGGTGCCCGGCGTCGATGCGTCCGTGATGGGCGAGCTGCTGAAGCAGCACGGCAGCGGCATCCTGGGCATGTTCGACATGTTCAGCGGTGGCGCGCTGGGGCGGATGACGGTGTTCGCGCTCAACATCATGCCGTACATCAGCGCCAGCATCATCGTGCAGCTGATGTCGGCCGCGGTGCCGTCGCTGGAGGCCCTGAAGAAAGAGGGCGAGGCCGGGCGGAAGAAGCTGAACCAGTATACGCGGTATCTGACGGTGCTGATCGCGCTCGTGCAGTCCTATGGCATCGCGGTCGGGCTGGAGGGCATGCGGGGCAGTTTCGGGGCGGCGGTGATCGATCCCGGGCTGTTCTTCCGCGTGTCGTGCGTCGTGACCCTGGTGGGCGGCACGATGTTCCTGATGTGGCTTGGCGAGCAGATCACGGCGCGGGGGGTGGGCAACGGGACGAGCCTGATCATCTTCGCGGGGATCGTGGCCAACCTGCCTTCGGCGCTGGTGAGCCTGCTGGAGCTGGGACGGACGGGCGCGCTGTCGCCGATCTTCATCCTGGCCTTCATCGTGATCGCGGTGGCGGTCGTGGCGTTCGTCGTGTTCATGGAGCGGGCGCAGCGGCGGGTGGTGATCCAGTATCCGAAGCGCCAGGTGGGGCAGCGGATGTTCGGCGGCGACTCGACGCATATGCCGCTGAAGGTGAACACGGCGGGGGTGATCCCGCCGATTTTCGCAAGCTCGATCCTGCTGATCCCCGCGACGATCGCCGGGTTCTCGCAGACGGATGCGACGTCGTGGCTTGCGTGGGTCGGGCAGAAGCTGGGGCATGGCGAGCCCGGCTACATGATCGCGTATGCGGCGATGATCATCTTCTTCAGCTACTTCTACACGGCCGTGGTGTTCAACCCGACGGAGACGGCGGACAACCTGAAGAAGTATGGCGGGTTCGTGCCGGGGGTGCGGCCGGGGACGAACACGGCGGAGTATTTCGACGCCATCCTGTCGCGGCTGACGACGGTTGGGGCGATCTATCTGTGTGTCGTGTGCCTGCTGCCCGAGATCCTGATCAGCCGGTATGGCGTGCCGTTCTACTTCGGCGGCACGAGCCTGATGATCATCGTATCGGTGACGATGGACACGGTGACGCAGGTGCAGTCGCATCTGTTGGCGCACCAGTATGAGGGGCTGATCCGAAAGGGCCGGGCGAAGGGGCGGGGGCGATGAACCTTATCCTGCTGGGTCCTCCGGGGGCCGGGAAGGGCACGCAGGCGAAGCGGCTGGAGCAGAAGTACGGGATGCTGCAGGTCTCGACCGGGGACATGCTGCGTGCGGAGGTGAAGGCGGGCAGCGAGACGGGGCAGAAGGCGAAGGCGCTGATGGAGGCCGGGCTGCTGGTGCCGGACTCGCTGCTGGTGGAGATGCTGGAGCATCGGATCAGCCAGCCGGATGTGTCGGCGGGGTTCATCCTGGACGGGTTCCCGCGCAATGCGGCGCAGGCGGAGGCGCTGGATGCCATGCTGGCGCGCGCAGGGAAGCGGCTGGAGGCCGTGATCGAGCTGAAGGTGGACGACGCCGAGCTGGTGGAGCGGATCGCCGGACGGTTCACCTGCGGGAAGTGTGGGGCGGGGTATCACGACAGCTTCCACAAGCCCCGGGTGGAGGGCACGTGCGACGTGTGCGGTAGCCACGACTTCGTGCGGCGGGTGGATGATCGGCGGGAGACGGTGGCGGCGCGGCTGGACGTCTATCACACGCAGACGGCGCCGATCCTGCCGCACTATCGGGCGCTTGGGCGGCTGGTAACGATCGACGGCATGGCGGACATGGACGAGGTGACGCAGCAGATCGAGGCGGCGCTGGAGGCTGCGGGGTAGGCTTGCTTCGTCGTGGTGTGAGCTGCGACGAGGGACGTCGATTTTCGGTTTGGGCATCATCGACCGATGAGGGACTGTAAACCGTTGACGTGTTAAACTCGATTCGCGATCGGGAGGCATCGCCGTCTGGAGACCTCGAGTGAAACGAAGCGAACCTGCGTATGTCTCGCTGTTCTCCGGCGCCGGCGGACTGGATCTCGGTCTTGAGATGGCGGGATGGCGGGCCACCTACGCCTCGGACCACGACGAATTGGCAGTCGCGACGCTCAAGGCGAACGTCGGATCGGCGGTCGGAGGGGGGCGGCGCGCCTTCGCGGGGACGTTCATTGAGCGAGCCGACGTCCGGCGGTTGCAACCGTCTGCGATCCTGGCGAAGGCCAGCCTCGTGCGGGGCGATGTGCAGCTTGTTGCGGGCGGGCCGCCTTGCCAGTCATGGAGCAGCGCCGGGCATCAACTCGGGTTCGATGACCCGAGGGGCCGGCTGTTGGATGAGTTCGTCCGGCTTGCCAATGGCCTGGACGCGCGATGGTTGCTGATGGAGAACGTCCGGGGCTTGTTGACGGCCCGCGGCCCTGACGGTGAGCCTGGCTCCGCTCTCGCGTATATCAGGCGAAAGTTGCTCGATGCTGGCTTTCAGACGACCGTTGCACTGTTGAATGCCGCCGATTTTGGCGTCCCCCAACGGCGGGTCCGCCTGTTCATGACCGGTTTCCGCTCTGGGGACGCACCGCCGTTTCCGACTCCGAGCCACGCCAAGCAGGCTGGCACGCACAGGCTTCCAGCGTGGCTATCGCTCGGCCACGCCCTGGATTGCGTGGGTGAACTGGCTGACGACGAGATCATCCGCCCGTTGGGGAGGATGGCCGCGGACCTGGCCGATATTCCTGCCGGCAGCGGCGTGAAGAGTGCCGGCAAGACGGAACGGACCAGGCCAGGCGGTCACTGGGGCTACAAGCAAGGGGCATTCGTCGCAGACCTCATGCAAAGCGCCCGAACCGTGACGGCCAGTGCGCAGCAGGATTGGATCAGGGACCCGGTACGCGGCCTCCGCCGCCTTTGCCCGCGCGAGTGCGCCGCGATCCAGAGCTTTCCCGCCGATTGGACCTTCAAGGGTCCGGTACAAGCGCAATACCGCCTGATTGGCAACGCCGTCCCGCCGATGCTCGCGAAGGCGGTGGGCCAGGCGCTGTTCCCGCACGTGGCACTCAATGAGACGGGCGCGGCGCCACCCTTCGCCGACGTGCTGCCGTTGCCGGCCCGCCTCGCCTACCACGTGAGCTACACGGCTCGGGAAGAAGCTGCGAACGGCCCTTCGCGACGAGCTGCACCCAATCGACGAACGTCACGCATCGCCGGGTCACTCGCGACCGGCGTGCTTGTGTGAGCATCGACCCGAAGCACGTCCGCAATGCGCAGAAGGCCCGCCGCCTCTATCTCGACAATCTGAAACCTGACGAGGCCATCGCAGATTGGCACTTCGCGGTGCGGCTGGCCCGCCGGCACGTTGCGCAGGCACTACGGGCGTCGTCCTACCTCTCCGATATCGAGACATCGTTGCATGCGGACGGCGGCCACATGCTCGTCTATCGCCAGCTTCTCGCTCCTCCGATGAGCCAGGATCAGTTTGGACTGGTGTGCCCGTCGTGGAAGAAATCATCGGAGAACAAGCGCAGCCCGCTTCAGGCGGCAACGGCATCGGCGGTCGCCACGGCAATCCGGGACCGCTTGGATGTTGGCGTCGTGAAGTGGGCGGCTGCTGGCGCCCGCACCCGATCCCGCCGCGACGTCATGACGCTGTTGCGGGTGGCATCGACCCTTATCGCGCTGCAGCGTGTCTCCACGGCGCGACGAATCAGGCTTGCATCGGAGCAGGAGCAGGCCGTGACTGACTTGCTGACGTCCGATGGCTGGATCAAGCTCCCGAGTAAGCTGATCGACACGCGGGGCGTCGTGCCGGCGCGTCATTTCATGCACAAGACTCGGTTTGCGACGAACACGACCCGTCCGCAAGAGGTCGATGTGGCCTGTGGCTTGGCGAACTCGTACGTGCTTGCGATGGAGTGCAAGGTCACGAATGACGAGACGAACTCCGTCAAGCGGATCAACGACGTACTCAAGAAGGCAACGGCCTGGACGGCCCACTGGGGCAGCTTCGTGCGGACTGCGGCTTTGTTGCAAGGCGTGATTGCGGCAAAGGATGTCCAGCGCCTGTCCGACGGCGGCGTGCATGTATTCTGGTCGCACGACCTGACTGAATTCCGTGCGTGGCTGTCCGGATATCTCAGCTAGGCTTTGCTAAAGGCCCTCGGCTCACGCGATGTTGATCGCGCCGCGTTGACAGTGGCGGGCCGGGCTGTATAAGTCCGCCTCCTTCGGCCTCCCTGATGAGGGGTGGTCGGCAACGCATTTTTCGGGTTCCCAGCGCCCCGCACGAGGCGAGCAGGAACCTTCAGCACGGCCCGACACGCCACAGGCGCGCGCGGGGGCGACCAGGAGAGACAGCGTGGCGCGAATTGCCGGTGTTAACATCCCGACCAACAAGCGGGTGCTGATCAGCCTGCGGTACATCTACGGCATCGGCCCTTCGAACGCGAAGGACATCTGCCAGCAGCTTGCGATCCCCGAGGAGCGGCGCGTGAACCAGCTCTCGGACGAGGAGGTGCTGAAGATCCGCGAGCTGATCGACCGGGAGTACCGGGTCGAGGGCGATCTGCGGCGTGAGGTCGCGATGAACATTAAGCGGCTGATGGACCTGGGCTGCTACCGCGGCCTGCGGCATCGGCGCGGTCTGCCGGTCCACGGGCAGCGGACGCACACGAACGCCCGCACCCGGAAGGGCAAGGCGGTCGCGATCGCCGGCAAGAAGAAGGTCACGAAGTAGTCTCGTCGCACTAGCCGTCTCGGCTCACGAACAGTCAGGAACTGCCCTATGGCGAAGCCCGCCACCGTCCGCGCCCCCCGCCGCAAGGAGCGCAAGAACATCATTTCCGGCGTGGCGCACGTCGCCGCCACGTTCAACAACACGATGGTCACCATCACCGACGCGCAGGGCAACACGATCGCCTGGTCGTCGTCCGGCATGCAGGGGTTCAAGGGCAGCCGCAAGAGCACGCCCTATGCCGCGCAGGTGGCCGCCGAGGATGCGGGCCGCAAGGCGCGCGAGCACGGGATGGAGACGCTGGAGATCGAGGTGAGCGGTCCTGGCTCGGGGCGCGAGAGCGCGCTGCGCGCGCTGCAGGCCGTGGGCTTCGCGATCACCGCGATCCGCGACATGACGCCCATCCCGCACAACGGCTGCCGTCCGCGCAAGCGCCGCCGGGTCTAGCCGTCTGCTTTGAAATCGACGGCGCCGCCCTGGACGCGGCGCCGTCCTGCATTGTTGGAGACGATCCATGGTCCTCCAGAGGAACTGGCAAAGCCTGATCAAGCCGGAAAAGCTCGATGTCGAGCCCGGCGCCGACCCGCACCGCATCGCGACCGTGGTGGCGGAGCCGCTGGAGCGTGGCTTCGGCATGACGCTGGGGAACGCGGTGCGGCGCGTGCTGCTGTCCTCGTTGCAGGGGGCCGCGGTGACGGCCGTGCAGATCGACGGCGTGCTGCACGAGTTCAGCAGCATCCCGGGCGTGCGCGAGGACGTGACGGACATCGTGCTGAACATCAAGCAGCTTGCGCTGCGGATGCATGGCGAAGGCCCGAAGCGGATGGTGCTTACGGCGACCGGCCCCGGGGAGATCACGGCGGCCGCGATCCAGACCGGGCACGACATCGAGGTCATGAACCCCGACCTGGTCATCTGCACGCTGGACGATGGCGTGAAGCTGGGCATGGAGTTCACGGTCAACCTGGGCAAGGGCTATGTCCCGGCTGCGGCGAACCGGCCCGAGGATGCGCCGATCGGGCTGATCCCGATCGATGCGATCTACTCGCCGGTGAAGCGGGTGTCGTACAAGGTCGAGCCGACGCGCGTCGGCCAGGTGACGGACTACGACAAGCTGCTGCTGCAGGTGGAGACGAACGGCGCAGTGAGCCCCGAGGACGCGGTGGCGCTGGCCGCCCGCATCCTGCAGGACCAGTTGCAGTTGTTCATCAACTTCGACGAGCCGCAGTTGGCTCGGGCCGAGGAGCAACACGACGACCTGCCGTTCAACCGCAACCTGCTGCGGAAGGTGGACGAGCTGGAGCTGTCGGTCCGCAGCGCGAACTGCCTGAAGAACGACAACATCGTGTATATCGGCGATCTGGTGCAGAAGACCGAGCAGGAGATGCTGCGGACGCCGAACTTCGGGCGGAAGTCGCTGAACGAGATCAAGGAAGTGCTGACGGCGATGGGCTTGTCGTTGGCGATGAACGTGGCGGGTTGGCCGCCGGAGAACATCGAGGACCTGGCCAAGCGGCTGGACGAGCCGTTCTAGGCCCTTTTGAGGATATCCAATCATGCGTCACGGTGTTTCCGGCCGTAAACTCGGCGTCACGTCCAGCCATCGCCAGGCCATGTTCCGCAACATGGCCCATGCGTTGCTGAAGCACGAGCAGATCACGACCACGCTGCCGAAGGCAAAGGAGCTGCGGCCGGTGGCCGAGAAGCTGATCACGCTGGGCAAGCGGGGTGACCTGCATGCGCGGCGGCAGGCCCATGCGGCGCTGCGGGACGACGTGATCGTCACCAAGCTGTTCACGGCGCTGGCCGACCGGTACAAGACCCGGGCCGGCGGATATACCCGCGTGCTGAAGGCCGGCATGCGGTATGGCGACATGGCGACGATGGCCGTCATCGAGCTTGTCGACCGGGACCTGGCGGCCAAGGGGCTGGACAGCGGCCCCGTCAACGTCGTCGAGGAAGACGAAGACGAGTAAGGGTTCCAGGCCTCGGTTTCCAGTCATCGAAGGGTTGGCACGCGGCGTGCTTCCCTGACGCCGACCTGAGGGCGTCGACTGGGGGCTGGCATGGCTGGGATTGCTGAGAAGGTGCTGACCGGGGCTGAGCTGCGGCGGCTGTCCGTTCGGTCGGACAAGCTGGGGTCCGTCCGCCTCTGCGTGCATCTGGCTCTGCTCGGGCTTGCGGGGTGGTCGGTCGCGGTCTCGGGACCTTGGACGCTCGTTCCCGCGATGATCCTGCTGGGCGTGATGCAGGCGGCGCTGTTCGCGCCGGTGCACGAGACGATGCACTTGACGGCGTTTGCGTCGCGCCGGGCGAATGCGGCGGTGGGGTGGCTCGCGGCGTGCCCCTCGCTGCTCAACTGGCACTTCTACGCGGCGTTCCACCTGGCGCATCATCGCCATACGCAGGACCCGGCGCTCGATCCGGAGCTGACGCCGCCGCCGCCTTCCTCCTTCGACGGATATGTGCTGCGGGTGCTGGCGCTGCCGTACTGGCGGATGCGGCTGCGGGTGTTGCGGGACGGGCTGCGGGGCGACTTGTCGGCGTACCCCTATGTCACGGCGCGGATGGCGCCACGGATCGTGCGGTCCATCCGCGGCATGGCGGCGTTCGTGGCGGTGTGCGCCGGGGTGTCCGTAGTACTGATCGGCTGGTGGGCGCCGCTGGTGTTCTGGTTGGGGCCGCAGGTGCTGGGGCAGCCGCTGCTGCGGCTGTATCTGCTGACGGAGCACACGGGCTGCACGCACGATGCGGATGGGCTGACGAATACGCGGACGACCTTGACCAACCGGCTGGTTCACCTCGTGATGTGGAACATGAGCTTCCATGCCGAGCATCATCTGTATCCGTCGATCCCGTTCCACAGGCTTGCGGATGCGCACCGGGTGATCCGGGAGCGGCTGGGCGTCGTGCAGGACGGGTATGTGCGCTGGCACGTGGGGTTCGTGCGCAGATTGTTGGCATGAGCGTGGGGACATGAGCTGGGCGCAGGAGGCTGGGCGATTCGCGCTCGGCGATCTGGTGCTGCAGTCGGGCGCGGTGCTGCCCGGCGCCACGCTGAGCTGGAAGACGCATGGGACGCTGTCGGCGGCGCGGGACAACGTCGTGTTGTACCCCACCAGCTACTCGGCCCGGCACATGGACCAGGAATGGCTGATCGGGCCTGAGGGCGTGCTGGATCCCGGGCGGTGGTTCATCGTCATTCCCGACATGTTCGGGAACGGGCTTTCGTCGAGTCCGTCCAACACGCCGGGGTGGCCCGGGCTGGTGACGGCTTGGGACAACGTGCATGCGCAGCGGCGGATGCTGGCGGAGGTGTGGGGGATCGAGCGTCTGCACGCGGTGTACGGATGGTCGATGGGGGCGCAGCAGGCGTACCATTGGGCGGCGCTGTTTCCGGATCAGGTGGCGCGGGCGATCGTGAACTGCGGGAGTGCCCGCACAGCGGTGCACAACCAGGTCTTCCTGCGCGGGCAGATGGCGGTGCTGGAGGCCGCGGCGGAGTATGTGGGCGTGGGGCGTTTCTCTACGGAGCCGGCGGCGGCGTTACGGGCGTTCGGGCGGATCTATGCGGGGTGGGCGCTGAGCCAGGATTTCTACCGGGCCGACATGCATCGGACGGTGCTGGGGGCCCCGGACCTGGATACGTTCCTGCGGACGGATTGGGAGGCGCGGTTCGCCCGCCGGCCGGCGGCGGACCTTCATGCGCAGCTTTGCACGTGGGACGCGGGGGATATCAGCCGGGACGCCCGATACGGGGGGGACCTGGCGCTGGCGCTGGGGACGATCGAGGCCCGGGTGCTGCTGATGCCGGGGGATCACGACCTGTATTTCCGGGTGGCGGACAACGAGGCGGAGTTGCCGTTCCTGCGGCGTGGAGCGTTGCGCGCCATCCCGAGCGTGTGGGGGCACCGGGCTGGAAACCCGGCAATTTCGGCGGAGGATCTGGCGTTCGTCTCCCGGGAGGTCCGGGGGTGGTTGGACTGACGGGTGCAACACCTGCTCAGGCGTCGCCCACACGGATGCATGCCGCCCGGTGCGCCGCGCCATCGTGCGCGTGGAGCGGGGGGATGGCTTCGGCGCAGGCGGGGAGTGCGATGGGGCAGCGGGTGCGGAAGACGCAGCCGCCGGGCGGGTTGGCGGGGCTGGGCGGATCGCCCTGAAGCAGGATGCGGGCGCGGCGGCGTGTGGGGTCGAGGCTGGGGGCGGCGGAGAGCAGGGCCTGCGTGTAGGGGTGCAGCGGGCGGCGGAAGACGTCGGCGACAGGACCGTCCTCCACGACCCGGCCGAGGTAGAGCACCACGACGCGATCGCAGAGGCTGCGGACCACGGGCAGGTCGTGGCTGATGAACAGCAGGGCCAGGCCGAGCCGAGTGCGGAGATCGGCCAGCAGCGCCAGGACCTGCGCCTGGACGGAGACATCGAGCGCGGAGACGGGTTCGTCGGCGACCAGAAGGTCGGGGGCGGTGGCCAGGGCGCGGGCGATGCCGACCCGCTGGCGCTGCCCGCCACTGAACTCGTGCGGGAAGCGGTCGGCGTGGGTGGCGGGAAGGCCGACCTGGTCCAGCAGGACCGCGACCCGGGCGGCGCGGTCGGCGCGGGGCACCAGGCCGTGGATGGAGAGGCCGTCGGCGATCTGCGCGCCGACGCGGCGGCGGGGGTCGAGGCTGGAGTAGGGGTCCTGGAAGACGAGCTGCATGCGGCGACGGAGGGCCTGCATGCCGGAGGCGTCGAGGGTAGCCAGGTCCTGGCCATCCACGACCACCCGACCGGCGGTGGGCGGCAGCAGGCCCAGCATGACCCGGCCCAGCGTGCTTTTGCCCGAGCCGCTTTCGCCGACCAGGCCGACCGCTTCGCCGCCGGGGACCGCCAAAGTCACGTCGCGGACGGCGTGGACGGCGCCGCGGCGGAACAAGCCGCGGAGGGGGAAGGATTTGCTGACGGCGTGGGCCTCGATCACGCGGCGCACTCGCGGGTTTCCAGCGATTGCCAGCGGACGCAGCGTGTCGACCGTCCGGGCAGCTCGATCAGCGGCGGGGGGGTCTCGCAGACGGGAAGGTGGTGGGGGCAGCGGGGGCCGAAGCTGCAGCCGGGGGGGAGTTGGTGGGGTAGCGGAACGACGCCGGGGATGCCGATGGGGGGCGTACCGTCCTCGTGCGGGGCGCTGGCCAGCAGCGCCTGGGTGTAGGGGTGCAGCGGGCGGGTGAAGACGTCGGGAACCGCGCCGTGCTCCACGACCTGGCCGGCGTACATGACGACGACGCGGTCGGCGATCTCGGCCACCACGGGCAGGGAGTGGGTGATGAAGACGACGGCCATGCCGCGTTCGGCGCGCAGGCCCGCCAGGAGGTCGAGCACCTGGGCCTGGATGGTGACGTCGAGGGCGGTGGTGGGTTCGTCGGCGATCAGCAGTTTCGGATCGTTCGCGACGGCCATGGCGATCATGGCACGTTGCCGCATGCCGCCGGAAAGCTCGTGCGGGAAGGCGCGGGCGCGGGCGGCGGGGTCGGGGATGCCGACGCGGGCCAGGAGGGACGTGGCGCGGGCCCAGGCGGCGCGGGCGGGTAGGTTCGTGTGGGCGCTGATGCCCTCCGCGATCTGGCGGCCGATGCGGTGGACGGGGTTCAGGCTGCTGAGCGGGTCCTGGAAGATGATCGCTGCGGTGCGGCCGCGGAGGCGGCGAAGCGCGGGCTCGGGCAGGCGCAGGACGTCCTGGCCGGCGACGAAGGCCTCCCCGGCGGTGACGCGTGCGGCGGGGGGCAGCAGGCCCAGGATGGCGAGGCCGGTGAGGGACTTGCCGGAGCCGCTTTCGCCGACGATGGCGAGGGTCTCGCCCTCGGCCACATGGAGCGACACGTCGCGGACGGGGCGGATGGGACCGGCTGGGGTCGGGATCTCGATGGTCAGGCCGCGGACGTCGAGCACGCCTGCGGGGGCGCGGGGGGCGGCGGGGAGAAGGCCGGGCAGGACGCGGTCGATCAGGCGGCGTGGCCCGGCGGCGCGGGGGTCGAGCACCTGCTGCAGCGCGTCGCAGAAGGCGTTGATGGCGAGGATGGTGAGGGTGAGGGCGGCGCAGGGCCATAGGAGGAGCAGGGGCGCCTGGTCCATCGTGGCGCGGGCGCCGCGGATCATGAGGCCCCAGCTGGGCGCGGGCGGGACGACGCCGAGACCCAGGAACGAGAGGCCGCTTTCGAGCACGATGGCGGCGGCGCAGGTGAGGCTGACCTGGACCAGGATGGGGCCGAGCACGTTGGGCAGGATGGTGCGGACCATGATGCGGATGCGGGAGGCGCCGAGGACCCGGACGGCTTCGACGTAATCCTGCGCGCGCGCCTGAAGCACGCCGGCGTAGGCGATGCGGGCGAAACCGGGGAGGTAGAGGACGGAGAGGACGAGGACGAGGGTTCCGGCGCCGGGTCCGAGCAGGGTGACGACGAGGAGGGCGAGGAGGAGGGGCGGAAAGCAGAGCACGACATCCATGGCGCGGACGGTCACGATTTCGACGATGCCGCGAAGGAAGCCGCCGAGGATGCCGAGGACGGTGCCGAGGACGCAGGCGATGAGGGAGGCGGAGAGGGCGACGGTGAGGGACACGCGGGCGCCCCAGAGGAGGCGGGCGAGTACGTCGCGCCCGTACTCGTCCTGGCCGAGGAGATGGGCGGCAGAGGGGGGTGCGAGCCGGTGGGCGACGTCCATGGTGACGGGGTTGGGGAGGCCGAGGAGGGGGGCGGACAGGGCCGCGGCCGCGATGAGGGCGACGGCCGTGGCGGGGAGGAGGAGGCGGTTCACTTTAAAAGCCCTTTCCCATCAGGAGAGGGAGCAGATGATTGGTCATCCGTGCCTCACGCGGGGATCGAGGGCGGCGTAGAGGAGATCGACCAGGAGGTTGAGGGCGACGAAGATGACGGAGATGACGAGGATGATGCCGACGACTTCCGGGTAGTCGCGGGCGGAGACGGCGTCGACGAGCATTCCGGAGAGGCCGGGCCAGTTGAAGACGTATTCGACGAGCACGGTGCCGCCGAGCAGGCTGCCCATGTGCAGCGCGATCACGGTGACCACGGGCATCAGCGCGTTTCGCAGCATGTGGTGCAGCAGCACGCGGCCCGGCGCGACGCCCTTTGCGCGGGCGGTGCGGACCCAGTCGCGCTGGGCCACGTCCAGCACGGAGGCGCGGGTCATGCGGAAGATGGCGGCGGCCAGGCCGGTCGCGATGGCAAGCGCGGGCATCAGGAGCAGCAGGAGGTGCTGGCCCGGCGCGTCGGCGAACTTCACGTAGCCGCCGGCCGCGACCCAGTGCAGCTTCTGCGCGAAGAGCAGGACCATGAGGGTGCCGAGGACGAAGACGGGGACGGCCATCGCCAGGCCCGCGACGCCCGAGACGATGCGGTCGAACCAGCCGCCCGCGCGGACGGCGGCGAAGGTGCCGGCCGGGACGCCCAGCAGCACGGCGAGGAGTGTCGCGGCGCCGATCAGCTCCAGCGTGCGGGGGAGGCGGCGGGCGATGCTCTCCATGACGGGGCTGCCGTCGACGATGGATTGGCCGAGGTTGCCGCGGACGGCACCCAGCATATCGATGCCGTATTGCTGCAGCAGCGGGCGGTCGAGGCCGAGCTGCTCGCGCAGCTCGGCGACGGCGGAGGGGTCGGGCGACATGCCGCCCTGGCTGAGCAGGAGTTCGGCCGGGTCGCCGGGGACGAGGCGGATGGCGAGGAAGACGAGCGTCGCCACGATCCAGACGAGCAGGACCGAGACGCCGAGGCGGCGGGCGGTCCAGGCGAGCACCGCCTAGACGAACTCGCAGCGTTCGATCGTGTAGCCCGAGAAGAAGGTGAGGGCGCCCGGCAGGTTCTGGAACCCTTTCAGGTCCTTGCTGAAGGCGTAGCCCTGGGACCGCCATGCGATGCCGACGAAGTTGGCTTCGTCCAGCACGCGCGCCTCCATCTCGGCGTAGATGGCCCGGCGCTTCTCCGGGTCGAACTCCGCGCGGCCCTTGGCCAGCAGGTCGTGGATCTCGGGGGTGGGGAGGTTGATGCTGCGGCCGTAGGCGTTGCTGAGGTTGCCGTCGATCTGGTTGGTGACGCCGTCTGGGTCGTTGCTTTCGGCGGCGGTGCCCATCACGCCCATCTCGTACTGGCCGCGGTTGCCCTGGGCGATGCGGGTGGCCCAGTCGGGCAGGCGCAGCTCGACCTGGATGCCGACGGCGGCGAGGCTTTGCTGGACGACCTCGGCGGTGTCCTTGTGCATGCCGTACTGGGCGGTGGAGAGGAGGTTGGTGCTGAAGCCGTTGGGGAGGCCGGCTTCGGCCAGCAGGGCCTTGGCCTTGGCCGGGTCGTAGGCGTGGGCCTTGCTGCGGGCGGCGTCGAAGAACGGGCTGTCCTTGACGAAAGGCACGCCCTCCAGCGGCGCGCCGCGGCCGAAGAAGGCGGCCTTGACCACGTCGTCCCGCCGGATCGCGTGGGCGACGGCGCGGCGGACGCGCTTGTCGGCGAAGGGGCCGGCCTTCCCGTTGAACGTCAGATACATGAACGGGCCGTCGGTGGTCTGCAGCACCAGGCGCGGGTCGGCCTCGATGGCGGCCATGCTCTGCCACGGGACGTATTCGATGAGGTCGAGGTCGCCGGATTGCAGGGCGGCGACGCGCAGGTTCTCGTCGGCGTAGGCGGTGACCTTCACGCCCTTCAGCTTGGGGAAACCGGGCTTGTAGTATTTCGGGTTGGCTTCGAATTCGAGGCCCACTCCGCGTTCGGCGGCTTTCAGGATGAAGGGGCCGGCGCCGATGGCCTGTGCGCCGGCGGCGTTGCTCTCGGGGAAGATCATCGGCATGAAATAGGTGGCGAGCATGAAGGGCACGGTCGCGTTGGGCGCCTTCATGACGAGCTTCAGGGTCTTCGCGTCGGGCGTCTCGATCTTCGCCACGTCCTGGAACTGCACCTTCATGTAGGCGGTGCTCTTTTCCGCGGCGATCTGCTCGAAATTCCACTTGATGTCGGCGGACGTGACGGGCTTGCCGTTGTGCCAAAGGGCGTCGCGCAGCTTGAACGTCCAGGCGTCGCCGTCGCGGGACCAGCTTTCGGCGAGTTCCGGTTGCAGGCTGCCGTCGGGGGCGTAGCCGATCAGGCCGCGGTTCATCAGCGCCTGCATGGTGCCGGTCGCGGTGCCGGCGTTGGCCCAGGGGGCGAGGGTGGGCGGGTAGGTCGAAAGCCCGAAGCGGAGGACGCCCGGCGTGCGGGCGGCGCGGGCCGGGGCGTGCAGCAACGGCAGGGTCGCGGCCCCGGCCAGGACGGCGCGTCGGGTGGGGGACATCATGGGCTCAGGCCTCCGTTTGAGGGATTGGGAAGCAAGCGGCGTTCCAACGTGTCCCGGGCGCGGTCGGCGGGGCTGCGCTCGGCCGGCGGGCCGTAGCCGCCGGCGCCGGGGGTCTCGATGATGACGATGTCGCCGGCGCGCAGGTCGCCCTTGCCGTGGTCGAAGGGTTTGACGCCGTCGCTGAACAGGAAGCGGCCCATGGCGCCGGGTTCGCCGCCGTCGAGGCCCCAGGGGGCGGATTGCAGGCGCGCGCCGTCGAGGCGGAGTCGGCAATCGGCTTCCGCGCGGTAGACCCGGCGCAGCGCCATGCCGCCGCGCTGCCGGCCTGCGCCGCCGGAGCCGTCGATCAGCTCGTAGCGCAGGAGGGTGAGGGGGTACTCGATCTCCAGCGCCTCGACCGGCAGGTTGCTGGTGTTGGTCATGTGGACATGGACGCCGTCCAGCCCGTCCTTGGTGCGGCGTGCGCCCGATCCGCCG
The DNA here is from genome assembly GCA_964246015.1 of uncultured Acetobacteraceae bacterium. GTDB lineage: Bacteria > Pseudomonadota > Alphaproteobacteria > Acetobacterales > Acetobacteraceae > JBBROS01. The sequence continues at coordinate 46,165 of CAXTPG010000013.1, read as the reverse complement.
CCGATGGTTTCGAGGTAGACCCAGAGCGCCCCGTCCGGGTTGGCGCCGACGAAGGTGGCGGAGACGCAGGCGCCGTTGCAGGCGGCGATGACGCGGCCGGGGAGGGCGGGGGCGAGAGCGCCGTGGATGAGGTCGACCACGCGCTGGCAGGCGCCCAGGCGGCCGTTGACGGCGGCGGGGCTGGTGCAGTTGACGACGGTGCCCTCGGGTGCGGTCACGTGGATGGGGCGGGCGAGGCCGGCATTGGGGAGGATGGTGGGGTCCACGAGGGTCTTCACGGCATAGTACACGGTGCTGAGCAGGGCCGTGTAGGTCATGTTCATGCCGGCGCGGACCTGGGGCGGGCTGTCGAAATGGAGGTGCATTTCGTCGCCGCGGACATCGATGCGGGTGGTGAACCTGAGCTGGTCGTCGATCTCCGGGTTGTCGTGCCAGTCCTCGAAGGCATAGGCGCCGTCGGGGATGGCGGCGATGCCCGCGCGCATCTTGCGTTCGGCATAGTCCAGCAGCGCTTCGGTGGCGGCCATGACGGTTCCGGTGCCGTACTTGGCGCACAGGGCCTGCATGCGGGCGACGCCGAGGCGGTTCGCGGCCATCTGGGCGCGAAGGTCGGACAGGCGTTCGCGCGGGACCTGGCAGTTGAGCAGGATCAGCTCCTGGACATCCTCTTGCAGCTCCCCGGCGCAATAGAGCCGGATGGGCGGGATGCGGAGGCCTTCCTGGAAGATGTGGGCGTGGCCGCGGTCGGCGAAGTCGGCGTGGTGGGCGAGGTTCACGGCCCAGGCGACGATGCCGCCGTCAACAAAGATGGGTTCGGCGAGGACGATGTCGGGGAGGTGCGTGCCGCCGCCCTCATAGGCGTCGTTGCCGCAGAACACGTCGCCGGGCCGCATGAGGGCCGTGGGGTGGCGTTTGAGGATGTGGGGGATGATGCCGATGAAGCTGCCGAGGTGCATGGGGATGTGCTCGGCCTGGCAGAGCGTGCGGCCTTCCGTGTCGAACAGCGCGGTGGAGCAGTCGCGGCGTTCCTTGATGTTGGTGGAGTAGCTGGCGCGGATGAGGGCCTCGCCCATCTCGTCGGTGATGGAGGCGAGGGCGGAGCCGATGACCTCGACGGTGATGGGGTCGATGGGTTGCGGGGCCGGGGTGGTGGAATGGGCGAGGCTCATCGCGATCGTCCTGCGTGCAAGGCCGTGTTGACCTTTGAACATCATGTGAGAGGCTGCGGCCGAACGCCAGGACCCATTGGCAGCGCAAGTGGAGGAACTTTGGACGCCGCGAACCCGATCCGCGACCTGCCCTATGACCAGGATGGCCTGCGCAGCATCCACAACCACGAGTTCATGTCCGAACCCAGGTTCCTGCGGGCCTATGCCCGGGGCGTGCGTGCCGCCGGCAAGGACTACAACTGGCATTGGCGCGTCCATGTCGGCCTTTGGGCCGCCCGCACCGCGTCCGCGCTCGAGGGCGACTTCGTCGAATGCGGCGTCAATCGGGGGTTCCTGTCGTCGGCCATCATGGAGGACCTGGACTGGAACAGCCGCGACCGCCGTTTCTGGCTGCTCGACACGTTCGCGGGGCTGGACTTCCGCTATGTGTCGGCGGCCGAACTGGCCGATGGGATCGAGGGTCGGAACCAGCGCGAGGTCGAGTCCGGGTTCTACACGTTCGATGTCGACGAGGTCCGGCGGAACTTCGCCGAATGGCCACGCGCGATCGTCGTCGTGGGCGCCATCCCGGAGACGCTGGACCAGGTCACCAGCGACCAGATCGCGTTCCTGCACCTCGACCTCAACTGCTCACCGCCCGAGGTCGCGGCGCTCGAACGGTTCTGGGACCGGCTGGCGCCCGGCGGCATCGTGCTGATGGACGACTACGCCTATGCCGGGTATCGGCAGCAGAAGCTGGGGATGGACGCGTTCGCGCGGGCGCACGGGGTCGAGGTGCTGTCGCTGCCGACCGGGCAAGGGCTGCTGGTGAAGCCCAGGCATGTCGAGGGCGGCGGCCTGTGCTGCGGAATCTGCGGCGGCCGGGTGTTCGAGGATCGGCGCATCCTGTGGGACCAGTTGATCGCCGAGTGGCAGCTTGCCCCCGACGAGGTCCGCTACGTCGATCGACAGCAGGGAACGACCTGCGTGGCCTGCGGGTCCAATCTGCGCACGATCGCGCTGGCTCAGGCGATCGTGGCCTGGACCGACGCCGCGCAGCCGCTGTTCCGGGATTGGCTGGAAACGCCGCTGGCGCGAGCGTGCCGGGTGCTGGAGGTGAACGAGGCCGGGATGCTTTCGCCGCTGCTGCGCACCCTGCCCGGGCACGTGCTGGCAACCTACCCCGAGGTGGATGTGACCGCCCTGCCCTATGCCGACGGGTCGTTCGACCTCGTCGTGCACTCCGACACGCTGGAGCATGTCGCGGACCCGGTGCGGGCGTTGGCCGAGTGCCGGCGCGTGCTGCGGCCGGGCGGCGCCCTGTGCTTCACCATCCCCACGATCATCGGGCGCATGAGCCGCAGCCGCGAAGGATTGCCGAGCAGCTTCCACGGCAACCCCGAGACGTCATCCGAAGACTACTCCGTCAAGACCGAGTTCGGCGCCGACGCGTGGACCTATGTGGTCCGCGCGGGCTTCCAGGCGGTCACGATCCACACGGTGGACTTCCCGAGCGCCACGGCGATGCTTGCGCGGAAGGGCGCGTAGGCTACCCGAACTCGACGACCAGGTTGCCGAACGGCTCCACATGGGCGTGTAGACCGGGTGGGATCACGGTCGTCGCGTCCATCTGCTCGACGATCGCCGGGCCCGCGAACCGGTGCCCCGGCGCCAGGCGCTCGCGGCCGTAGACGGAGCAGGCGATGAAGCCGCCGGCCTCGGGCAGCCACACGTCGCGGCGGCCGGTGATCGCGGCGGTGGCGTCGGGCGGGCCTTCGGGGCGGGGCTGGAAGGCGGCTTTGGGGACGAGGCCCGCGGCCTCGATGCGGAGGGTGACGAGCTGCACCGTCTCGTTCTCGGCGACGAAGCCGTACATGCGGCGGTGGGCGGCGTCGAAGCCCCGGGCCAGGGCGTCGAGCGTGGCCGGGCCGATGGGGCCTTCGGGGAGGGGGATCGGGAGTTCGTAGTTCTGCCCGGCATAGCGCATGTCGGCGGTGCGGGTGAGGCGTTGCGCGTCGGGGGGGATGTGCTCGGCGTCGAACCAGGCGGCGGCGCGGGCGGCCAGGTCGTCGAACGCGGCGGCGATGCCGGGCAGGGCGGTGGCGGCGAGGGTCATCAGGCGGGTGCTGGCGAAGTCGGCGCGGAGGTCGGTGAGCAGCAGGCCCATGGCGCAGAGGATGCCGGGGTTGCGGGGCACGAGGATGCGGGGGATGTCGAGCTCGCGGGCGAGGCGGGCGGCGTGGAGGGGGCCCGCGCCGCCGAAGGCGACGAGGGTGTAGTCGCGGGGGTCGTAGCCGCGCTGGACGCTGATGACGCGGATGGCGCGGGCCATGTTGGCGGTGACGACGGAGATGATGCCCTGCGCGGTCGCCATGACGTCGAGGCCGAGCGGGGCGGCGAGGCGGGCGATGGCCTCACGCGCCAGGTCCTGCCGCACGGCCATGCGGCCGCCCAGCAGGTGGGTGGGGTTCAGCGTCTGCAGCACGACGTTGGCGTCGGTCACGGTGGGTTCGGTGCTGCCCAGGCCGTAGCAGACGGGACCGGGGTGGGCGCCGGCGCTGCGGGGACCGACCTTCAGCAGGCCGCCGCTGTCGATGAAGGCGATGCTGCCGCCGCCGGCGCCGACGGTGTGGATGTCGAGCATCGGGGCCTTGATGGGGTAGCCGTGGACGACGGCCTCGCTGGCCAGGCGGCACTGGCCGGCGGTGAGCAGCGCCACGTCGGTGCTGGTGCCGCCCATGTCGAAGGTGATCAGCTCGGGCATGCCGACCATGGTGGCGAGGGCCTGCGCGGCGACGACGCCGGTGCTGGGGCCGGACAGGACGGTGCGGACGGGCAGGCGGGCGGCCTGGTCGAAGCCGATGACACCGCCGTTGGATTGCGTGAGATGGGGGGCGGCGGCAAGGCCGCCGTCGCGGAGGCGCGTGCCCAGGCGCTCGATGTAGGTGCGCATGACGGGGCCCAGATAGGCGTTCACGACGGCGGTGCTCATGCGCTCGAACTCCCGGAATTCGGGCGCGACCTCGTGACTGGTGGAGACGAAGGCGTCGGGGAGGACTTCGCTCACGATTTCCCGCGCCCGTTGTTCGTGGGCGGGGCGGAGGAAGCCGTACAGGAAGCAGATGGCGACGGCTTCCACGCCCGCGTCGCGAAGGGAGATGGCGGCGGCGCGGAGGGCGGGTTCATCGAGGGCCAATTCCACCGTGCCGTCGTGGCGGACGCGCTCGACGACGCCCAGGCGCAGGTCGCGGCTGACGAGGGTGGGGGGCTTGTCGGCCTGCATGTCGTAGAGGTCGGGGCGTTTCTGGCGGCCGATCTCCAGCAGGTCACGGAACCCGTCGGTGGTGATGAGGCCGGTGCGGACGCCGCGGAGCTGGATCAGCGCGTTGGTCGCGACGGTGGTGCCGTGGCCGAAGTAGCCGATGTCCGGGAGGCCGGCGCCGACGCGGGCGATCCCTTCCTCGACGCCCTGGGCGATGCCGCGGCTGGGGTCGTCGGGGGTGGAGGGGACCTTCCAGACCTCGACCCGGCCGGTCGTGTCGTCGAACAGGCAAAGGTCCGTGAAGGTCCCGCCGCTATCCACGCCGACGCGCCACGCCATCCGGCCATCCCTGTGCTGCGGCGCGATAGTTGCGCGGGATGGCCGGGGAGGGAAGCGGGTTTATGCGGCGATCGACAGGTCGTAGCCGCCGTGCCGGTACCAGCGCCGCTCGAGGTCGAGCGGGAGGGCGGCCAGGCGCGGGTCGGGGCTTTGCTGGTGGGCGAGCGTCAGGTTGGCGTGGCTGGTCACCAGCAGCATGGTGCCGTCGTGCTTCGGCATCGGGTTCTCGTGCCAGGTGGCGCGGTGAAGCTGGATGGCGCTGTCGCCTGGCACCCAGAAGGCGCGGAGTTCATCGAGGGCGGGGAAGCCGTTCTCCTCCCGCGCCCCGGCGGCCGCGACGACGGTGAAGAAGCCGTGGCCGCCGACGGGGATGAAGGTCTGGCTGAGCTGCTGGTGGCGCTCCAGGAACAGCACGCCGGTGCCGCGATCCTTGCCGCGGACGATGAACCACTCGGTCGGCTGGTCGCTTTCGAAGTCTTCGCGATACAGGTCGAGCTTGTCGCCGTAGGTGTTGATGGGCAGGCGGGTGCGGCCGGCGTCGGTCAGGACGGTGCCGAAGGGACGGAAGCTGTCGGCGGTCGCCGTCTGGACGGGCAGGCGGAGGGTGGTGTGGACGGGGCGGGTGGTGGCCGGGGCGGCGCCCTTGGTGGCGAAGGGGTTGCCTTCGGGCAAGGCGGGGATCGCGGCCAGGCCGGTGGCGTTTGCGCCGCCGGCTGCCATGGCGGCGCCGAGGCCGGCGGCGGCGGCCAGGACCATGCGGCGGCCGGCGTGGGGGTGGGCTTGCGAGGACATCGTCGTCGTTCCTTCGGGTCTGCCGCGGCAAGGGCGCCGCGGTCGACGGCGATCTACGGGCCGCTGCGGCAGGGGGCGCTCCGATCCTTGCGGCGCAACTGAAACGAATTGCGGCGCAAGAACCGGAGCGTGAGAGCGCCGCGAGGATGGCATGCGGCGCGAGACGACAGGAGAGCCGCCATGACCGTTTGCGCCGCCCATTGGACCCCGGAGACGATCGCCTGGGACGAAACCGGTCCGGACGGCACGCGGTATGCGTTGTTGGAGGGGCGGCGGGACGTCGCGGGCGAGGCGTTCAGCTATGCGTTCTTCCTGCCGGCGGGGTTCTGGGATTCGCCGCACAGCCACACCGCGGATGCGCGCGTGTTCGTGCTGAGCGGCTGCCTGCGGCTGGCGTATGGCGACAGCTTCGACCGTGGCGCGGCGGCGGGCTTCGTGGCCGGGAGTTTCATGGTGGTTCCCGCGGGGGCGGTGCACTACGACGGGGCGGACGAGGATACGGTCATCATCGGGACCGCCGTGGGGCCGTGGCGAACGGACTACCTGGACCCGGCGGCGGCGGGTTCGGCGGGTACCGTCGTCTCCCCGGCCGGGCCGATCGGCTGAACACGGTCCTGGGGCGTCCATCGCGGCGGGGGTGGCAGTTCGACGTCCAGGCAGAGTCCGGCGGGAGCGAGTTCGACGCCCGTGTGGGGCAGGGTCAGCGACATGGGTCTATAGTGCCGGCAGGACGACGCCCTTGCACTCGCCGAATCCGATCGTCGCGGCGCCCTGTCGCCTGGCGCGGGCACGGAGGACGATCTCGTCGCCGTCTTCGAGGAAGCGGCGTTCCTCGCCGCTGGGGAGGGTGATGGGGGCGCGGCCGCCCTGCGTGATCTCGAGCAGCGAGCCGCAGGAGTCCGGCGTCGGCCCGCTGATCGTGCCGGTGCCCAGCAGGTCCCCGGGGTTGAGGTTGCAGCCGTTGCTGGCGTGGTGGGCGACGAGCTGGGCGGGGGTCCAGTAGAGGTCGAGCGAGGAGCCGATAGAGAGGCGGTGCGGGGACAGCTTCTGTTTCCGCATCGTGGGGGTGAGCAGCAGGACCTCCAGTTCGAGGTCCAGGGCTCCGACGGCCTGGTCGACGGGGTCGTGGAGGTGGGGCAGTGGCGCCGGGTCGCCTTCGGGGCGGGGGGGCTGGGGCGCGCGGAAGGGGGCGAGCGCTTCGGGGGTGATGATCCAGGGGCTGATCGTCGTGCAGAAGCTTTTCGCGAGGAAGGGGCCGAGGGGCTGGTATTCCCAGCCCTGGATGTCGCGGGCGGACCAGTCGTTCAGCAGGCAGTAGCCGGCGATGTGTTGCGTGGCTTCGCCGATGGGGATCGGGGCGCCGGGGGCGTTGCCGGGGCCGATCCACACGCCGAGTTCCAGCTCGTAGTCGAGGTTGCGGCTGGGGCCGAAGGTGGGGGTGGTGTCCGACGCGGGTTTTCGCTGGCCGTTGGGGCGGCGCACCTCACCGGGCACGCGGACGGAGCTGGCGCGGCCGTGGTAGCCGATGGGGACCCACTTGTAGTTGGGCATGAGCGGCGCGTCGGGGCGGAACAGCTTGCCCACCGTGGTCGCGTGGTGGATGCCGGCGTAGAAGTCCGTGTAGTCGCCGATGGTGGCGGGGACATACATCAGGCAGTCGGACGCCTCGTGCAACAGGTGGGGGCGTTCGTCGGAGCCTTCCTGCAACAGCGTGCTGACGGCGTCGCGCAGTGCCTTGCGGGGCCCGGCGCCCAGGGCCAGGAAGCCGTTCAGGGTGGGGCCGGTGCAGGTGGCGAGCGCGGCCTGGGCTTCGTCGTCCAGCAGCCCGGCCTCGTGCAGGGCCCGCAGGTCCAGGATGTGGTCGCCGATCGCGACGCCTGCCCGGGGTGCGCCGGCCAGGGGGCCGAAGACGCCGAAAGGCAGGTTCTGGATGGGGAAGTCGGGGTGCTTGGCAGCACCCGGCACCCAGCTCGAAAGCGAGGGGTCGTTGGTGTGATCGCTCATGTGGAGCCTGGTTTCGTGGGGTCGAAGTGGCGGGCCAGGTTGGCCCAGCAATCCTGGTAGCCGTCCTGGCGCTGCGGCGCCTCGGCCGCGTGGCGGGTGACCCGTTGCATGTGGCGGCTCTCGAACATGAACGCCATCGTGCCCTCCAGCTTGTGCGGCGCGAGGTTCGCGGCGCTGGCCTTCTCGAACGCCTCGGTGTCCGGACCGTGCGGCAGCATGGTGTTGTGCAGGCTGAACCCGCCGGGTGTGAACCCCTGAGGCTTGGCGTCGTACCGACCGTACACCAGGCCCATGAACTCGCTCATGACGTTCATGTGGTACCAGGGGGGGCGGAACGTGTCCTCGGCGACGGTCCAGCGGTCGGGGAAGCAGACGAAATCGACGTTCGCGGTGCCCGGCGTCTCGCTGGGGGCGGTGAGGACGGTGAAGATGCTGGGGTCCGCATGGTCGAACAGGACGGGTCCGACGGGGGAGAAGCGGCGGAGGTCATACTTGTAAGGCGCATAGTTGCCGTGCCAGGCGACGACGTCGAGCGGGGATTGGAGGATGTCCGCCTGCCACAGCGTGCCGCCGTATTTGACGGTCATGCGGGAGGGGGTCTCCCGGTCCTCGTACGCGGCGACGGGGGTCATGAAGTCGCGGGGGTTGGCGAGGCAGTTGGCGCCGATGGGGCCGCGCTCCGGCAGGGTGAAGGCGCCGCCGTAGTTCTCGCAGACATAGCCGCGGGCGGGGCCTGCGGGGAGTTCGGCGCGGAACTTCACCCCGCGGGGGATGACGGCGATCTCGCCGGGCTCGACGGCGATGGCGCCGAATTCGGTGCAGAGGCGGAGGCGGCCCTGTTGCGGGACGATCAGCAGCTCGCCGTCGGCGTCGTAGAAGTATTCGTCCACCATGGAGCGTGTGGCCGTGTAGACGTGCGCGGCCATGCCGGATTGCGCGGCGGCGTCGCCGGCGGTGGTGATGGTGGTCATGCCCTCGATGAAGCTGGTGGGGGCTTCGGGAAGGGGCAGCGGGTCCCAGCGTTGCGGGGCGGGGGGCAGGTCGGCCTCGGTGCAGGGGGCGGTGCGCCAGAGCCGGGCGTCGGCCTTCGTGAAGCGGCCCCAGTGCTTCACGGTGGGGCGGATGCGGTAGAGCCAGCTTCGTTCGTTCGTGGTCCGGGGGGCGGTGAAGGGGCTGCCGCTGAGCTGCTCGGCGTAGAGGCCGTAGGGGCAGCGCTGGGGGGAGTTGCGACCGACGGGGAGGGCGCCGGGCAGGGCTTCCGTCTCGAAGCCGTTGCCGAAACCGGTCATGTAGCCGGTGGCGAGATTGGTTTCGGCGTGGCGGAGGGTGACGTTCATCGATCGTCTCCGGTTGCGCGGGCGGCGCGGATGGCGTCGAGCACCACCCGGTCGTCGCCGATGTGGTGGGCGAGGAGCAGCACGAGGGCGGCATCGACGCGGCGGGATGCGGGTTCGTCGAGCCCGTCATGGGCGGCGACCAGGGCGGCGAAGACGGCGTCGGGGTCTTGGAGGGTCATGCGACCTGGTCCAGTGCCGGCAGGGGTGTGTGCCGGGCTTGAGCGAGGGCGGATTGGATGCGGGCGGCGTCGAAGCGGCGGAACAGGGCGGCGACGTGCTGGTCGGGGCGGATGAGGATGCAGGCGCCGTCGGGGGCGGCGAAGCGACGGACGGCGAGGCCGCGGACGTCGTGCAGGGCATCTGGCGCGATGCGGACCGTGGCGACACCGGGCACCGGCGGGGTCGAGGTGCCGAAGCTCAGCAGCGTGAACCCGGCGCCGCCCACATGATGCAGCAGCCAGCCAGGGCGGCCGTCATCCAGAACGGGGGCGTCCGGGGCGGGGCTGCCGGGGGCGGGGGCGCCGGGCCAGGTGTCCGTATCGGGGGCGGCGATGGGGGGCGTGCAGGGGCGGGAGAGGCGGCCGGAGTTGACGAAGGCGCGGGCGAATGGGTGGTGCTCGGCCAGGCGCAGCGCCGCGTCGCGGTAGGCGCGGGCGGCCGGGGTCTTGGGGGTGATGAAGTCGGTAGCGCGGGTGCTGTGGAGGATGTTCTCGTCGGCGGCGGGGATACGCTCGTCGTCGTAGGTGGCGATCAGGGATACGGGGGCGCGGCCGTAGATGACGGCGGCGAGTTTCCAGGCCAGGTTGTCCGCGTCCTGGATGCCGCCATTGCCGCCGCGGGCGCCGAAGGGGCTGACCTGGTGGGCGCTGTCGCCGACGAAGACGACGCGGTCGTGCACGAAGCGTTCGAGGCGTCGGCAGCGGAAGGTGTAGATGCTGACCCATTCCAGGGTGAAGCGGGCGTCGGGGCCCAGCATGGCCTGCACGCGGGGGATGACGCGTTCGGGCTTCGTCTCCTCCGCGGGGTCCGCGTCCCAGCCGAGTTGCAGGTCGATGCGCCAGACGTCGTCGGGCTGCTTGTGCAGCAGGGCGGACTGGTTTGGGTGGAAGGGCGGGTCGAACCAGAACCAGCGCTCGGTGGGGAAGGGGGCTTGCATGACGACGTCGGCGATGAGGAAGCGGTCGCGGAAGACCCGGCCGGTGAAGGGGAGGTCCATGCTGCGGCGGACCTGGCTGCGGGCGCCGTCGCAGGCGAGCAGCCAGTCGGTGGTGAGGGTGTAGGGGCCGCCGGGGCACGCGACGTCGATGGCTGCGCCGCCGGTGTGGGGGGTGACGGCGGCGGCGGCGTGCTTCCAGCGGAGATCGACGCCGGCTTCCTGACAGGCTTCGACGAGCCAGGCCTCGGCGTAGTACTGCTGCAGGTTGATGAAGGCGGGGTATTCGTGGCCGTCCTCGGGCAGGAGGTCGAAGCCGAACAGCTCGCGGTCTTGCAGGAAGACCCGGCCCTTGTTCCAGGTGACGCCTTTTTCCAGCATGCGGCGGCCGAGGCCGAGGCGTCCGAATATTTCCAGCGAGCGTTTCGCCATGCAGATGGCCCGGCTGCCAGTGCTGACGCTGTCGTCGTCGTCCAGCAGGACGACGGGGACGCCGCGCTGTGTGAGGTCAAGCGCGAGGGTGAGGCCGACGAGGCCGCCGCCGACGATGACGGCGGGGTGGTGCCCGGGGGCGGGGGGCGGGGCGGGGTAGCGGGGGGCGTCGAAGGGCATCAGAGGGGTTCGGGATCGAGGCCGAGGTAGAGTTCGTCGAGGGGGAACTCGATGGCGATCTCGGGGAGGGCGAGGACCTCTCCACTCCGCACGAGGTCGATCCTCCAATGGTCGTCGACACGGGATATCACCGTGGCCTGTCGGGTGGCCTGTTCGAGCATGACATATCGGAGGAGGGAGGGGATGTCGCGGTATTCGACGAGCTTGGCGCCGCGGTCGGTGTGGGCGGTGCTGTCGGAGGCGATCTCGAAGATGACGACGGGCTGGTCTATGTCGCGCGCCGATCCCTGAAGCGGGCTGCAGGTGACGAGTGCATCCGGGTAGCGGTAGCGGCCGCGGCCGGTCGGCACGCGCATGTTCGGCCCGAAGGGCTCGCAGCGGCCGCCCCGCAGCCTGCCCTTGAGCAGGAAGATCAGATTGCCCTGGATGCGGTCGTGGTTGACCGTGCCGCCGGTCATGGCGATGGGGCGGAAGCCGTCGAACTCGTGCTTCAGCTCCTGGCGCTCTTCCCAGGCCAGGTATTCCGCCTCGGTCATCAGCGGCAGGGTCTGGTTCACGGCGCCTCCGCGGTGGGGACGGGGGCGCCCTGCTCCAGGGCCTGCCACATCTCGATGTCGCGCTGGGCGGTCCAGATGCGGGGGCTGTCGAGGCCGCGGGCCTCGTCATGGGCGCGGGTGACGTTGAACGGCATGCAGTGCTCGAAGATGACCCAGTGGCCGTATTTGGGGCGCATGGCCTCCATGGCCTGGTCGTAGACGGCCTTGAGGGGGGCGTCGTTGGCGGAGGCCTTTTTCACGATGGCGAAGAGGTCGCTGGTGAAGGCGCGGGTGCCTTCGATGGCCTCCTCGCACTCCTTGCGGTTCATGAGGGAGCGGCCGCGGCCGGGGACGAGGGCCTCGGCGCCGAGGGCCCGGGCGGCTTCAAGCGTCGCGGGCCAGTCGGTGAAGTGGGCGTCGCCGCAATAGGGGGTGGCGCCGAACTCGACGACGTCGCCGCTGAAGAGGACGCGCTCCTTGGGGAGCCAGACGACCGTGTCCCCGGCGGTGTGGCTGCGGCCGATGTGGATGATCTGGACCTCGCGCTTGCCGAGGTAGAGGGTCATGCGCTTGTGGAAGGTGATGGTGGGCCAGGTGAGACCGGGGATGCTGTCCTTGCCGCGGAACAGGCGGGGGAAGCGGCCGATCTCGCTGTCCATGTCCTGCTGGCCGCGTTCGGTGATCATGTCGCGTGCGACGTCGCTGGCGATGATCTCGGCGCCCTTGTAGCCGCTGGCGCCAAGGACGCGGACGGCGTGGTAGTGGGTGAGGACGACGTGCTCGATGGGCTTGTCGGTGACGGTGCGGATGCGGGCGATGACGTCGCTGGCCATGGCGGGTGTGGCCTGGGCATCGACGACCATGACGCTGTCGTCGCCGATAACGACGCCGCTGTTGGGGTCGCCTTCCGCGGTGTAGCCATACAGGCCGGGGGCGAGCTCGTCGAAGCTGATGGTCTTGTCGACGAGGTCCTTGGTGCTGGCGAAGCCTGACATTCGGGTCCCTGGTGCGGTGGCGGGGCATTCTACGCCGGGGGGCGGGGGTTCGTCATCACGGTGATGAGGGTTGACCACTGTAGGAAAATAGTCCATAACAGGAGAGTCGTCATTGAGGGGCCATGTCAGACCGACCGTTGATCGCTTCCGACGATGAGCTTGTGATCCCGGCCTTCTTCCGGACGGACGCGAACGGGACCGCGTTCGAACGGTGGAAGCAGGAGCATCCGGACTGGTTCGTCGCCGGCACGTCGACGCCGGGGGCGGCCCGAGCGGCGCCGGGGGTCGCCAGGTCTGCGCCTGGACGTTTGCGTGCGTCGCCGTCGCGCCGAATCAGCGTCGTGGGGGTGGGACGGGGTGTCAGTATCCTCGCCAAGCCGGCAGTGCCGGTGGATCCCCGCACGCTGTCCTTAACCCATTTTCAGTCGATCGCCGCCGCGCGGGCGGCGCGGGATGCTGCACCCCCCGCGCCTGACCGGGTGCGGATGAAGCAGGAGGCGGACGCGCCGGGCGCCGATCCGCTGGTCATCCCGGCCCAGTTCAGCCCGCCGCCGCCCCGGCGCATGCTGATGCCCGGCGGCGGCGCCCGGCGCCGGACGCCGCAGGAGGAGCTGCTGCTGCTCCGCTTCAACAGTGCGCTTGGCACGCTGCGGCAGTTGCAGCCGAACAACAGGGAGCTTTCGTTCGTCTGGGACCCGACACGGGTGCCGAGCGAGGCGTGGGTTCGGCAGTTGGAGCGGGAGGTCGAGGTTGCTCGGGCGGGGGTGGGGCGCGTGCTTCCCGCCGTACCGGCGGAGAGACGTCCCGACGCGCCGAGCGGGGTCCCGCGGACAACAATTGAGATCGTGGCTCCTGCAGGTCAGTTCCTTGGAGAGCGTGTCGGTCGAGCCGGGTTGGGAGTGCGAACCGTTAGCCCTACCGAATTTCAAGCGGTCATGCGAGATCTGCTAGGTGGAGCGACACCAAGTCCAAGCTCCCCCTATCCTGGCACTTGGTATTCCCGCCCGGATGGCACCAGTTTCGGCATCACGGACAGCCGGGACAGCGGCCCCACCCTTGATGTAAACGCAGCAACCCTTCCGCCTCGTTTCCGGATACACCAATCGCCATGATAGATCGTTCCAAACCAAGCAAGTTCGACGGAATGGCACTGGGTGACTGGATCGCATACACCCCGGACGAACTGGACGTTGATGCCATCGCGCTCGAACAGGTCGTTCGTGGCCTCCGCATTGGCTTCGATTTGCATGGTGACGACCTGGATAAAGCCGTCCACGAGCTTTTGACCGGCATCATGGCCCGTGGTGCCCGCCCGATTCAGGGATGCAGCGACGACGGCGGCTACTGGATCCGCGTGACCCGCTTTGGTGATGATCCGGCTGCAATCGTGGACGGCGTGATGCGCGAGTGGCACGAGGCCGGCGTTGATCCGGATATCGGCAATGTCTGGTTCGCGCTGCAGGGCTTCATTGCTGCGGAGTGCCGGTTTTCCGCACCATAGCGGAGGCCGCAAGCCGTTTGAGGATCGATCGAAGCCGCCATTCGAAGTTCAGCGATATGTCTCTGCGGGACTACATGGAGGCAATACCGGAAGAACTCGAAATCGACGCGATCCCCTGGGAGAGCATCATCAGCGTCGTGGGGGTGAGGCGGGGTGTCAGTATCCTCGCCGAGCCGGCAGTGCCGGTGGATCCCCGCACGCTGTCCTTAACCCATTTTCAGTCGATCGCCGCCGCGCGGGCGGCGCGGGATGCTGCACCCCCCGCGCCTGACCGGGTGCGGATGAAGCAGGAGGCGGACGCGCCGGGCGCCGATCCGCTGGTCATCCCGGCCCAGTTCAGCCCGCCGCCGCCGCGGCGGATGCTGATGCCCGGCGGCGGCGCCCGGCCGCGGACGCCGCAGGATGAGATGCTGCTGCTCCGCTTCGACAGCGCGCGCCGCACTTTGCGCGAGTTGCAGCCGGACAACCGGGAGCTTTCGTTCGTGTGGGACCCGACGCGGGTGCCTAGCGAGGCGTGGGTCCGGCAGTGGGAGCGGGAGGTCGAGGTCGCTCGGGCGGGTGGGGGTGGTGGACGCCTTCCCGCAGTGCCTGCCGAGCGCCACGAGGACGGTCCGAGGCCTTTCCCCCTTTTTACCGTCGAGATTTGTGCCACAGGGCATTCCCGTGGGGGTTCGGCGCCCTGGTGCGGGACAAGACATTCGAACAGTGACTCCGGAGGAGTTTGCGCGACTTCGGAGCGAACTGCTGAGTGGGGCCCAGCCGGCGAACAATCCTCGGTATAACGGCAACTGGTTTATACGACGCGACGGTTCTGGTGTTGGCCTCCGATTGAGCGATAAACACGGATTTACCATTGATATCGAAGACGCCCGGCTACCACCGGAGTTCAAGGTGCATCAAACGAAATGAACAGAGCCGTACAGAGCAAATTCTACGCTGTCTCGCTTGGCGAGTGGCTTGAGACAAAGCCGGACGAGCTTGAATTGGATGCGGTCGCCCTCGCTGCCGTAATCTCTGGCATCCGCATCGGCTTCGACGTGCATGGCGAAGAGCTGAATGAAGCCGTTCGCGAACTGCTGACAGAGATCATGGCCCGTGGTGCCCGCCCGATACAGGGTTGCAGCGATGATGGCGGCTATTGGATCCGGGTGACCCGCTTCGGCGACGACCCGGCTGCAATCGTGGACGGCGTGATGCGCGAGTGGCACGAGGCCGGCGTTGATCCGGATATCGGCGATATCTGGTTTGCGCTGCCGGGCTTCATTGCCGCGGAGTGCCGGTTTTCGGCACCGTAGCGACGGCCGCAAGTGCTCCGATGATCGACCGGACCGGCCGTCCCACGTTCAGCGGGATGCCCCTGGCAGAGTGCATGGGCTTGACGAGGCGGTCCAAGACGCCTGACGGCGATCACGGCGCGGAACGCGCGCCCGGTGCAGCGCTGCAGCGACGATGCCTGACACCATGCACGAGTCAGACTATCTTCCAAGTAGAATCGTTTCCTCCCAGATAAATTGGAGACTGCTGGTGACGAGAGATGTGGCCCTACGGATCGACGGGATGCTGACGGGCGCGATAGGGCATTTCGACGGCATTGCTCACTACATGAAGAGCAACCTGCCGTCTGAGGTATACACGGAGTTGATCGAGCTGATCGGGGCCGCGATGGCGGACACGGTCGAATTGTCATCGCGTCTGCATGCAACATTTCCGGACATCGTTCCGAAGGAGCTGAGGCTCGACGAGCAGCGGGAACAGTGAGTGTCTGTCTCCGGATCGCAACGCGGGTGGATAGGCTTGAATGAACAGAGCCAGGCTGCCCGGGTTCATCGCCATCGAGTGCCGGCGCGGGGCACCGCAGCGCCCGTGCGGGCTGGACCGGCGGGACCGTTGATGGCACGGGTCGGGGCATGACGCCCGTGATTGCGCCCCTGCGGCTCCTGTCCAGCCTCGCCTTCGCCTCCACGCTCGAGACGCTGCTGCCGGCGTTTCGGAATGAGGCGGGGATCGCGGTCGAGACGACGCTGCTGCCGACGGCGCTGCTGCTGCCGCGCATCCGGGCGGGGGAGCGGGGGGATGCGGCGATCCTGACGCAGGCGGGGATCGGGGCGCTGGTGGCCGACGGCGTGCTGGAGGGGGCGCGGGACCTGGCCGTGTCCAGCGTGGGGATCGGCGTGCGGGCCGGGGCGGTGCGGCCGGAGATGGGGACGGTGGCGGGGCTGGTGGCGGCCTTGCTGGCGGCGCGGTCGGTGGGGCTGTCGCGCGGGGGGGCGAGCGGGATCTACTTCGAAGGGCTGCTGGACCGGCTGGGCATCGGCGATGCGGTGCGGGCGAAGGCGGTGGTGATCGAGAGCGGGTACACCGGGGACCTGGTCGTCGACGGGCGGGCGGAGCTGGCGGTGCAGCAGGTGAGTGAGCTGCTGATGGTGCCGGGCGTCGACGTGGTGGGGGCGCTGCCGCCGGGGCTGGGGGCGGAGACGGTGTTCACGGGCGGCGTGTTCGTGGGCGCGGCGCATGCCGGGGCGGCCAGGCGGCTGTTGGGCGTGATCGCGGGGGCCGGGGACGTGCTGCGTGCGCGCGGGCTGGCGCCGGTGTGATCGGTCCTATACGGTACGGCGCGCGCCGGCAGAGTGCGTGAACCAACATCGGGGGGAGCATGAGCGAGAACGTAGCCGTCGCGGGCGCTGCCCCAGCGGGCGCCGCATCGACCTGGCGCTGGACGCCGCCGCGGGACACCTGGTTGATCCGGCTGTTCGACTACACGCCCTTCCTCGCCGCGCTGTGCCTGTTGCCGGCCGTGGGCCTGCTGCTGGTGTTCCTGACGTATCCGTTGGGCCTCGGCGTGTTCCTGGCCTTCACCGATACGCGGATCGGGCGGGCCGGCGTATGGGTCGGGCTCGAGAACTTCGAGAGCCTGTGGCACGACCGCATCTTCTGGCTGAGCGTCACCAACACGCTGTTCTACACGGGCGTCGCGACGGTCGGGAAGTTCGGGCTGGGGCTGTGGCTCGCGCTGCTGCTGAACAACAACATCCCGTTCAAGTCGTTGATCCGCGCCATCGTGCTCGTGCCGTGGATCGTGCCGACGGTGCTGTCGGCGATCGCGTTCTGGTGGATCTACGACCCGCAGTTCTCGATCATCTCTTACGTGCTGAAGAACATGGGGCTGATCACGACCAACGTCGACTTCCTGGGCGAGCCCTGGCATGCGCGGCTGAGCCTGATCGTCGCCAACATCTGGCGCGGCATCCCGTTCGTGGCGATCAGCCTGCTGGCCGGGCTGCAGACGATCTCGCCTTCGCTGTACGAGGCGGCGATGCTGGATGGTGCGACGCCTTGGCAGCGGTTCATCAACGTGACGCTGCCGATGCTGATGCCGGTGCTGTCGGTGGTGCTGACCTTCTCGGTGCTGTTCACCTTCACCGACTTCCAGCTTGTGTATGCGATCACGCGGGGCGGACCGGTGAACACGACGCATCTGATGGCGACGCTCGCGTTCCAGCGCGGCATCCCGGGCGGGCAGTTGGGGGAGGGGGCGGCGATCGCCGTCGCGATGATCCCGTTCCTGGTCGCCGCAACGCTCATCAGCTATTTCGGCCTCGCACGGCGCAAGTGGCAGCAGGGAGAAGGCAATGACTGACGCCGCCGCGGCCACCGTCGTGACCCCCGTCGCCGAGCGTCAGGGGGCGATGAACTGGGACAGCATCCCGCGCCGGATCGTCACGCTGTACATCCCGCTGTCGATGTTCCTGCTGGTGCTGCTGTTCCCGTTCTATTGGATGGCGATCACGACGTTCAAGCCCAACAACGAGCTCTATGACTTCAAGACGCACAACCCGTTCTGGATCACGTCGCCCACGCTGCAGAACGTGAAGAAGCTGCTGTGGGACACCGACTACCCGCAATGGCTGATGACGACGATGGGCATCGCGGCGGCGGCGACGTTCATCAGCATCTTCGCCAGCGTGCTCGCGGCCTATGCCATCCAGCGGTTGCGGTTCCGCGGCAGCAACTGGGTGGGATTGGCGATCTACCTGGCCTACCTCGTGCCGCCCAGCATCCTGTTCATCCCGCTCGCGACGATGGTGTTCAAGCTGGGCCTGTTCGACAGCCCGCTGGCGCTGATCCTGACCTACCCGACGTTCCTGATCCCGTTCTGCACCTGGTTGCTGATCGGATACTTCAAGTCGATCCCCTACGAGCTTGAGGAGTGCGCGTTGATCGACGGCGCGACCCGGCTGCAGATCCTGCGGCGGATCACGCTGCCGCTGGCGGTGCCGGGGCTCATCAGTGCCGGGATCTTCGCGTTCACGCTGTCCTGGAACGAGTTCATCTACGCGCTGGCGTTCATCCAGTCGTCGGAGAAGAAGACGGTGCCCGTGGCCGTGCTGACGCAGCTGGTGCAGGGGGACGACTACCACTGGGGGGCGCTGATGGCGGGCGCGCTGTTCGGGTCCATCCCGGTTGCGCTGCTGTATTCCTTCTTCGTCGAGTACTACGTCAGCTCGTTGACCGGCGCCGTGAAAGAGTAGCGTCTTGTTTCCAGCGGTCGCCGTCCCGAATTGATCGGGCGGCTTGCAGGAGCAGGGGCTGTCGATGCTGCGTCGTGATCCCGTGTTGATCGCCTGGGTGGTTGGGCTTGGGCTGGCCGGACTCGTGTATGTGGTCGGGCCGGACCGGTTCCTGTTCCGGCTCGAGGATACGTTGCACGTCATCGCGTGGCGGATTGCCGAGGCGGTGGCGGATTTGTCGGCGACCATGCTCGATGCGGTGCGCGCCCTGTCCATTGGGCTGTATGTGACGTTCCTGGCGCTGGCGGCCGCGGTGATGCGCCGGGGCGGGCGGGCGAAGTTCGCGGCCGTGGTGGTGACGGTGCTGTTCCTCATGATCGTCATGGGGGCCTCGCCCGGCGACCAGACACGCTGGATCGCCGCGCTGGTGCTGTCAGGGGTGGGCGCTTCGGTGATGACCGGGCGTTTGCGGCAGGCTGGGGTGCCGGTCCGGCGCTGACCCGGCGGCGGCCCGGTACAGGCTGGCGACGATCAGATCGATTCCCTGCGCGTGCCATCGCTGGATGGCCTTGTGGTCGGCGTTGATGGCGGTGCCGAGCCTCCGCCACGAGTAGAGGTGCCGGCCGGTCATGGGATCGACCAGGCTTCGGGCGCCTACGATCCGCCGGATGACGAACTTGTCGATGGGGATGAGCGGGATCCAGGCGAGCGCGCGGTCCATGCGGGAGATGTGTGCGGCGTCCGGGACCGCCGGGCGGATTCGGGCCGACGCGCGGCCGTATGATTCGCTGGCGTCACGGATCCATTCGAGCCCGCCCTGCACCAGGCGCGTGGTGGGTCCAGTGTTCGGAAGCGACAGCAGCGTGCGTCCGGCTTCTTCGAGTTGGGTCACGACAGCGGGGGCATCGAGGGGTGTGTCGGTCCCGTGGGTGTTTCGGCTAAGCAATGGATGTTCCTCTCTGTGACGGTATTACGACGATGATTCCGCTGCGCTGCGGCATGCGGAGCAGGCTGAGGTCCTTGAGCAGGACATTGGTCCTAGGTCCGAGAGCGTCGCGAACACGGGATGCGGGTAGGGCGCGCCGTCGAGCGGCGTGCCGTCCGTGATGAGCCGCCAGGTCATTGGATGGCCGGCGGGTATGGCGGGTCGATCTGCGGCGCCGGGCCGTCCGCAGATCCGGTTGGGTGGCCGCCGTGCGGTGGTCTGGGTGTGATCTGGCGCAGACGTTCTTGTTTTGTCCATAACCCCGAGGCTAGTTTTCCTAGCTCTTTGCCGTCAAGCAGTTTTTTGGCCGATGCTGGTACGGACTATCGCTGTTACAACCGATCGGGGTTGCGGTTTGGGTGTGTGATGCAGTACGGAGGCCCGAACCGGCGGATGTTCAGCAACAGGCTGCAACGGCATCCGAAGGGATTTACAGGGCGCTCACGATCAGGTTATGCTGCATCGCACTTGAGAGCTTGATTAACGGTTGTCCTGGGATCGAACCTGGGGTAACTCGATGCCACGGTCTAACGGTCAAGGGGTTTCACGATGGCGACTATTTCTGGCGGTGGTAGCACCACGACACTGAGCACTGGTTCGAACGAATCGAGCAGCGCATCGGCCGCGGTTCAGACGACGATCAACACGCAGTTGGCTGGCGGCCAGCTTACCCGCGTGCCTGGCACGACGTCGCAGCCGACGGTCGGCGGCGGTCTTCTTTCGATCGGCACGGGCGGGTCCTACACTCTTCAGAACCTGAAGAGCGATACCGCACTGATCGTGACGCCGGGCGCCGGTTCGGTCACGGTGAGCGGCACGGGCAGCCAGGGCCAGCAGATCCTCGTCGACACGTCCGTCGCGTTCACCTTCAACACCAATGGCGGGTCCGGCACGATCGTCACGGGCGACAGCCCGGCGTTCATCGGCACGCCGACGACGGGCGGCGGCGCGTTCAGCGTCTCGACCGGCGCTGGCAACGACACGGTGCTGGCGTTCACGGGTAACAACACGATCTCGGCCGGCACGGGCAGCAACGTGATCGGGTCCGGCGCTGCCGGGACGAACTCCAGCAACCTGATCTTCGCTGGCGGCAACGACACCATCTCCGGCCTCGGCGGCACGGGCAGCGACGTCATCATCGCCGGCGCGGGCAACACGTTCGTGACCGAAGGCGCCAAGGGCCTGACGTTCCTGGGCACCACCGGCGCGGCCACGATCATCGGCGGGACCGGGACCTCCAACGTCTCGCTGGGTCTCGGCGGCGGTCAGGTCGGCGGCGGCTCCAACGGTGGCAACATCCTCGGCGGCGGCACCGGTTCGGCCGGCTCCACCCTGTTCGGCGGCGGCAACGGCGACCTGCTGTTCGCTCGCGGCTCCGGTCAGACCGTCCTCGTCGCCGGCGCTGGCAACGAGACGCTGTCCGGCTCGGCCTCGACCGGCAACAACGTCTTCTTCACCGGCACGGGCAACGATATCGTCGGCGGCGGCTCGGGCAACGACCTCATCGTCATCGCCTCGTCGGGCAGCTCCACCGTCGATGGCGGCGCGGGTGCGGATATCATCAGCTTCACCAACCGTGGCACCAACGGCAGCACGGCCAGCGTCCTCATCAACGGGTTCCGTCCCGGCGAGGGCGATCGGGTCCAGCTCACCGGCTTTGCCAGCACGCAGGTGGCCTCCATCGTCGCTACCACGCCTACGGGTGGCAGCACGTCGGTCGTCCTCTCCGACGGCACGCGCGTCACCTTCGGCGGCGTCACGAACCTCAACGCCTCCAACTTCGTCTAAGACCGCTGCGTCCGATCCGGCAACCGCCGGATCGGGTCCGTTCAGACCGTTGTCGAAACGCCGGCCCGCAAGGTCCGGCGTTTCTTCATTTCCGATGGCATCCCTCTTCGAGCCCGGCCGTTCCCTCCCGGAGGAGAACAGCATGACCGCACAGATGCCCGACCCCATCCCCCAGCCCGGACCGATCCCGGTCCAGGATCCGCCCCCAAACGATCTGCCCCCGCTTGAAATCCCACCGGAGGGCGATCCTATGCCTGTGCCGCCCCCCATCCGCATGATGTAACCTGTCTCCCGCACTGATCGCTGTCGCAGAATGCGGGATTAGCCTTGATGAAAGGTTAACGCGTGACGCCACGCACCCTCCGGGCGTGGAACATCCAGCGGAATCGCTCTAACTCGTGCGACACGGCGCGCGGGCCGGCAGGGGATCAGGGTGAAGATCAGGACGATCGAGGTTTTGCGCGGGTTGGCCGCGTTGTCGGTGGCGGTGGCCCATAGCGACAGCTTCATCGGTGGCAGCGCGGACCTGCCGTTCGGGCGCTGGCACAGTTTCGCGATGCCGGGGACCGCGGGGGTGGAGTTCTTCTTCGTCCTCAGCGGCTTCGTGATGGCGGTGGCCCATCGGGACGACCTCGCCGAGGGCCGCAACATGGGGCGGTTCCTGTGGCGGCGATTCTGCCGGGTCTACCCGCTCTACTGGATCGTGTTCCTCATCCCGCTTTATCGATTCTGGGGCGCACCTTCGATCACGCCGTCCAGCGTCGCTGCCTGGATGAGCCTGTTGCCGCTACGGCCGGACAATCTGCTCATCGTCGCCTGGACGCTGCGGCAGGAGGTGACGTTCTACCTGGTGCTGGCGCTGTGCCTGCTGCCGTTCGTCGGCCGGTTCATCCTCGTGGCCTGGATCGGGTCGACCGTCCTGGTCTGGTTCGTCCTGCCTCCGCTATCGTTCCTGCCGTATGGCTCGCTGGTCTTCGGCCACCTGTTCAGCCTGTTCAATTTCGAGTTCTTCGCCGGCCTATTGGCCGGATGGCTGCTGCCGCGCTGGACACGCTGGCCGGGACTGGCGTGGCTTCTGCTGGCGGCGGGCATCGGGGGACTCGGGTGGCGCATGTCGCTCGACGGCTGGGGCGTGGAGTATGGGCCCGTCGCGGCCCGCCCGATCTATGGCGCCGCGTATGCATCCATCATCGTGGCCTTCGCGGTGCTGGAACGCGGGGGGCGCATTCGATTCGGGCGGCGCGCCGCAGTGATGGCCGGCTGGGCGGGGGCGGTGTCCTACCCGCTCTACCTCGTGCATCTGCCGGTGCTCGATTACGTCGCACGGTGGCTGGGCGCGTCCGGCATGGCCGGCCGAATCGGCCCCGACCTCACCTTTGCGGTGCTGCTCGCCTCCACGGTCTTGGGGGGCCTGGCCCTGGCGGTCGCCGTCGATCAGCCCTTGCAGCGTCTGCTGCGCCGGGTCAGCGCAGGTAGTATGTCGCCACGACCAGTGCCGGGATGACGGCGAGGCCGGAGAGTCCCGCGGCTGCCGCCGGCGCGCGCAACGCCCAGCGTCCCCACGCAGCCCCCGGGATGGCCAGCGCCGGAAGCGCCAAGGCCAGGAACGGGAGCAGCGGGACGAAATAGCGCCCCTGCATGCCTTCCACGGCCGCCCAGCCCGTGCGGGTCCATGACAGGTACTGCCCGATGAACAAGGCGAGCGTCGCGGTGCCCACGCACGCGAGGATGGCGGCCGGGATCCAGAGCCGGACCGGTCCAGGTCCCCTCCGCGCCGAGAGCGACTCGCCAACCGCCAGTGCCCCGAGCGACCAGAGCCACAGCGCGTACAGCCATGCGGGGAGCAGGATATCCAGCACGCCCAGAATGCCGATCATCTCCCACAGCAGCCAGTCCCAGCTTGCCCGCAGCGTGTCGATCGGCAATGTGACCAGCAGCGCGGGCCGATGCAGCAGCACCTGCAGTTGCACCGCCGCATCTACGGTCCCGAACATCTGCCCCGGCGCGCCAAACCAGTTCGGCCCGGCCGCATAGGGGTCGCCGCGCACGAACGGCACGACGGCGTAGTATTGTGCGATGCCGTACCAGATCAGCGCCGGAACCGCCGCGACGACGACTCCGGCGGCCCGCAGCGGCAGCATGGCGCCCCGCCCGGGCAGGGTCAGCGCGACGACTCCGGCCAGCGGCAGATAGAGCGGCTTGACCGCGCAGATCACCCCGATCGCCAGTGCGGCGGCCCACCAGGACCCCAGCGTGCCCCGCGTCAACAGTCCCGCCGCCAGCACGGAGGTCGCGATCAGCAGCCCGTCCTGGTTGCACGACGCCGCGACCCACAGGCTGACCGGCAGCAGCAGCACGGCAAACATCAGGCCCTGAAGCCGGCGCGCCGCCAGCAATGCCGCGAGGCCGATGACCATGTAGGCGGCAACGTTTGCCACCCGGGCCGCCTTGATCGCGGACCATGGCCCGGCGCCACGCCACTTCGCGACCTGCATCGCCACCGCGGCCGGCACGTAGAACACCGGGAAATAGACGGCGGTGTTCGGCACGCTGATGAACTCCGGCGCGTCGTTCCAGGGGATCGCCGCCAGGGTGGCCTCCCGCGCGCGGGTCAGCACGCGCTCGGCGATCGGGCTGCCGGGGGTGAAGGTGAAGCCCGCGCCCAGAAGTGCCGCGTGGGCGGAGACACCGCTGTCCCGTGTGGGCTGGCCCATGTGGTCGAGGCGCGGACGCCGATGGCCCACGATCTCGCCATACCGCAGGCTCTCGACCCGCACGATATGGGCGACCTCGTCGGGCACCTCGCCGGTTGGAACCCGCAACGCGAGGAACAGCAGCACCGGCAGGGCGCAGAGCACGAACAGCGACGGCAGGATCAGGCGTGTCATTTCGGCCGTTTACGCGGGGCGGGGCCGCGGGTCCACCTTGCTTGCGGCGTGCTACGGCGGCCCCGGGGGCGGAGTGTGGCCGGACAGCAGTGCAGCCGCGCCTGCCACGGCGTCGCGGTAGGCCGCGTCGAAGCTCGTGCCCCGGCGGCCCCATAGCTGAGGCGTGCCTCGCACGTTCATGGTCCATACGGCGCTCCAACCGGTATCGGCGTCGCTCCAGCGCACCGTGCCCTGCAGCACTGGGCCGTCCGGCGTCGCGAGCGGCGCCATCGCGGCGGGAAGGACCAGGTCCACCCCGAAGCGCGCGGCGGCATCGAGCAGAGCGGCCCGGTGGCGTTCGTCGGGGTCGGTGTCCGCCCGCAGCGGCATCGGCGGGCCCTGCCGCGGCACGATGGTGATCTGCACCGCGATCTGCGGACGCGGCGCGGGCCATGGCGCGTCGCCCCATCGCCGCAGCACGGCATCGATCGCGGCGGGGTCGAACCGGGCTACCAGGTCATAGGGGCGATCGCGCGTGCCCTGCTCGTCGCGCTTCGGCTGGTCGGACATCCGATCGAGGTAGGCGAAGCCGTGCAGCAGGGTGGCCGGATCGAGCTCGGCGAGTCGCGGGTCGTCGAGCAGGGCCGGGTTGCCGGAGGCCTTGGCGAGCACCTGGGCCAGGGCGCGGCGGAGGCCTTCGGGCCGGCTGCGCAGGTCCATGCCGGTGACGATCGTCCGCGCCTCGTACACCTCGGACGCCCGGGCCTGGATGCAGGGCGTCAGCATGAGGAGGAGCGGAAGAAGGAGCGGGGCCCGCATTCGGCGACGCTATCACGCGGCCAGGCTTGTTCAACAGCGCCGGGGCGGGCACGGTGCGTCTTCATCCGTTCCGGAATCCGCTATGACGCGCCTGGCCCCATTGCTGCTTGTTTGCCTGCTCGGCGCCTGCGCGTCCGAGCCGCCGCAGGGGCGCACGCCCTATGCGCCGAGCCCGGGGATGCAGGCGGTGCTGGAGGAGCGGCAGGCGATGCACGCGCAGGAGATGTCGGGGCTGTCTGTCGCGCGGGCGCGGGATGTGCCGTCATTGATCGCGGCCGCACGGGCGATCCCGAACGTGAAGGGTCTTCCCGCGACGTTCACCGACGTGCCGCAGGTGTCGCCGCTGGTGGCCAGCGGGGCGGTGGGGCCGCTGGCGGCGCGGCTGTATCGGCCGGAGCTTGCGAAGGACACGCCCGTCATCCTGTATTTCGGCGGCGGAACCTGGGCCACGGGCGGGCTGGATACCTATGAGGAATCCGCCCGTCAGTTGTCGGCCCGCACCGGCTGGGTCGTCGTCAGCCTGCGGACGCGGTCGGCGCCCGAGGCGCCGTTTCCGGCCGCGCATGACGACGCCTATGCGCTGTATCAGTGGGCACGGTCGAAGCTGCGGGAGTGGGGCGCGGACCCCACGCGCGTGGCGCTGGCCGGGGAGGGGCCGGGCGCGAACCTGGCGCTGTCGACGGCGCTGCGGGCGCGGGACCGGGGCGCGCAGGGGGACCGGACGGCGGTGCCGGACCATCTGCTGCTGATCACCCCCTGGGCGGGGACGGCCCTGAACACGCCGAGCATGAGCGAGAGCGGGCGAAGCCGGCCGTTGACCCGGGCCACGGTGGACTGGGCGCAGGACCTGTATGCCGAGAACTCGCGCGACCTGCGCGACCCGCGGATCGATCTGGCGGCGCGGGACGATTTCGTGGGAATGCCGCCCACGACGGTGATCCTGGCCGAGATCGATCCGCTGCGGTCGGGCGCGGAGACACTGGCGGCAAGGATGTCGGCGGCCGGCGTGCCGACCGAGGCGCGGCTGTTCCCGGGGACGACGCATGATTTCTTCGGGCTGGGCAACCAGGTGGCGGAGGCGGCGGTCGCCGAGGATTATGCGGCGGCGCGGCTGCGGGCGGCGTTCTACCGCCCAGCCCTGCCGGCGCTGACCGGGCCGGTGCGGCGCAACCGCCGGTAACGCGCCACCGGCCGGAGGACGCTTGCCGATAGGTGCATATGCTCCTATATCCGCGGTACCCGAGCTGGAGCCGTTCCATGATCCGCCGCCTGCATCCCGCCTGGATCGTCGCCGCCTGCACCTTTCTGGTCCTGCTCGTCGCTGCGGGGGTGCGATCGACGCCCGGCGTGCTGATCGTGCCGCTGGAGAAGGAGTTCGGCTGGTCGCGCGACACGATCAGCTTCGCGGTTGCGGTCAACATCCTGCTGTACGGGCTGATCGGGCCGTTCGCGGCGGCAATCATCGAGCGGTTCGGGCTGCGGCGGACGGTGGGGTGCGCGCTTGCGCTGATGGCGCTGGGGGTCGCGCTGACGCCGTTGATGAAGCAGTCGTGGCACCTGGTGGCGTTGTGGGGCGTGATGGTGGGGGCGGGCAGCGGCGTCGTCGCGCTGGTGCTGGCGACGACGGTGGCCAGCCGGTGGTTCAGCGCGCGGCGCGGGCTGGTGGTGGGCGTGCTGACAGCGAGTACGGCGACGGGGCAGCTCGTGTTCCTGCCGCTGCTGGCGCACCTGGCCGAGACGTTCGGGTGGCGGGCCGTCAGCCTCGTGATCTCTGCCGTGGCCGCGCTGCTGATCCTTCCCGTCGCGGCGTTCATGTGGGACCGGCCGGTGGACCGTGGTGTGCCGCCGTATGGCGCCACCGCGATCGTGCCCCGCGTGCGCCCGACCGTGAACCCGGCCCGGCGCGCCATCGGGGCCTTGGGCGCGGGCCTGGGCAGCCGCGACTTCTGGCTGCTGGCTGGCAGCTTCTTCGTCTGTGGGGCCAGCACGAACGGGCTGATCGGGACGCACCTGATCCCGGCCTGCATCGACAACGGCATCCCGGAGGTGATGGCGGCCGGGCTGCTGGCGGCGATGGGGGTGTTCGACATGGTGGGAACCACGCTGTCGGGCTGGCTGTCGGACAAGTGGGACAACCGGATGCTGCTGGCCTGGTATTACGGGCTGCGGGGATTGAGCCTGCTGTTCCTGCCGTTCGCGTTCGACGCGGGCGGGTTCACGTTCATGGGGCTGAGCCTGTTCGCGGTCTTCTACGGTCTGGACTGGATCGCCACGGTGCCGCCCACGGTGCGCCTGGCGGCGAAGTGCTTCGGGGAGGAGAACGCGCCGGTGATGTTCGGGTGGATCGCGGCGTCGCATCAGGCGGGCGCCGCGGCGGCGGCGTGGCTTGCGGGCATCGCGCGGGTGGGCACGGGCAGCTACATGGCGGCGTTCATGGGAGCCGGGGCGTTGTGCCTGGTGGCGAGCATCATGGTGGCGTTCATCGGGCGGGGCGCTGCGGAACAGCGGCGGCCCGCGATCGCTTGATCCGGGGTGGCGGGACGGTCCAGGATGGCGCCATGAACGACATCCCCGACGTCTCCGCCCTGCGCGCCCATGTCGGCCAGGTCAGCACGATGGCCGAGAAGAAGACGCTGTATCGGCTGGACACGCATTGCCGGCGGTTCATCGCGCTGTCGCCGTTCCTGGTGATCGCGACGGCCGATTGCGACGGCCGGCTGGATGCGAGCCCCCGTGGCGATCCGCCGGGGTTCGTGCGCGTGATCGACGACGTGACGCTGCTGCTGCCGGACCGCCCGGGCAACAACCGCGTCGACAGCCTGGCCAACGTGCTGAGCGCGCCGGGCGTGGGGCTGGTGTTCTTCGTGCCGGGGGTGGAGGAGACGCTGCGGGTGAATGGCCAGGCGAGCCTTACGACGGACGCGGCGATGCTCGGGGGCAGCGCGGTCCACGGCCGCGTGCCGAAGACGGGCATGCTGATCCGCATCGACGAGGCGTTCTTCCATTGCGCGAAGGCCTTGAAGCGCTCCCGCCTGTGGGACCCGGCGGCGCAGATCGAGCGCAGCGCGTTCCCGAGCCTGGGTCGCATCATCGCCGACCAGCAGACGCAGTTCGATGCCGCGGAGGCGGAAGCGCGGATCGAGACGGCGTACCGGGACAAGCTCTACTGATGCCGGACGGGTTGTACGATCAGGATGTGCTGACGTGGTCTGAGACGCAGGCGCGGCTGTTGCAGCGCGTTGCTGCGGGCGAACGGCTCAATGACGGGCTCGACTGGGCGAACATCATCGAAGAGGTTCGCGACGTGGGTCTGTCAGAGCTTCGCTCGTGCAAGAGCCTCCTTCTACAGGCGCTCGTCCATCTCCTGAAGCTGTATGGCTGGCCGGAAAGCGACGCAGCCGCGCCCTGGCGCGGGGAGCTTGCGGTGTTCCTGACCGACGCTCAGGACAGGTTCACGCCCTCAATGCGACAGCGCATCGACATTGCCGAGCTGTTCGATAAGGCCCTTTACCGGATTATGGCGGACAGCGAGGCGCTCGGGGGACTGAGAGAGCTTCCGGCCGACTGCCCGCTGACGCTCGACGACCTGCTTGCAGACAAGCCGGACCTTGCCACGCTGGTCCAGCGGTTCCGCCCCGCGTAGATCGGGAGTTGCGCGCGGCGCCGTGCCGCCACAGAAGGGGTCATGCCGACCCTCAGTCTCCACAACACCCTGACCCGGCGGCGCGAGATCTTCGCCCCGATCGACCCGTCGCACGTGCGGCTCTATGTCTGCGGCCCCACCGTCTACGACCTGGCGCACGTGGGCAATGCCCGCGGGATGACGGTGTTCGACGTGCTGACCCGGCTGCTGCGGCGCCTGTATCCGCGCGTGACCTATGTGCGGAACATCACCGACGTCGACGACAAGATCAACGCGCGGGCGGCGGCGAGCGGGGAAAGCATCGCGGAGGTCACCGGGCGCACGACGGCGCAGTTCCACGAGGACATGGCGGCGCTGGGCAACCTGCCGCCGGACGAGGAGCCGCGAGCGACCGCGCACGTCGCGGAGATGATCGCGCTGATCGAGCGGCTGATCGGGAGCGGGCACGCCTATGCGGCAGAAGGGCACGTGCTGTTCAGCGTGGGCAGCTATCCCGACTACGGAACGCTGTCGGGCCGCAGCCCGGACGAGTTGCTGGCGGGCGCCCGGGTCGATGTGGCCCCCTATAAGCGGGATGCAGGAGATTTCGTGCTGTGGAAGCCGTCCTCGCCGGAGATCCCCGGGTGGGAGAGCCCGTGGGGCCGCGGGCGGCCGGGATGGCACATCGAGTGCAGCGCGATGGCGTGGCGCTATCTGGGCGAGACGTTCGACATCCATGGCGGCGGCGGCGACCTGATGTTCCCGCACCATGAGAACGAGCGGGCGCAGAGCGTCTGTGCCCTGCCGGGAAGCGGGTTTGCACGGACGTGGGTGCACTGGGGCATGATCCTGAGCGGCGGCGAGAAGATGTCGAAGTCGCTGGGCAACTTCACGACGATCGCCGATGCGCGGGCACAGGCGCCGGGGGAGGCGATCCGGCTGCTGCTGCTGCGGGCCCAGTACCGCTCGACGTTGGAGTTCAGTGTGGCGGGGATGACGGAGGCGCGGGGGGAGCTGGACCGGTTCTACCGGGCGCTGGAGCGCACGCCCGCGGGGGAGGCGGATGTGCCGGGGCCGGTGATGGACGCGTTGTGCGACGATTTGAACACGCCGGCGGCGTTCGCGGCGATGCATGCGTTGGCGGACCGCGCGATGGCCGGGGATGCGGACGCGTCGTCCGGGTTGCGGGCGGCGGGCGGGCTGCTGGGGCTGCTGCAGCAGGCGCCGGACGCCTGGTTCCGAGGCGACGCCGATGCAGCGGCGGTCGAGGCGGCGATCGCGCAGCGGATCGCGGCGCGCAAGGCCCGGGACTTCGCGCTGGCGGATGCGATCCGGGCGGAATGGGCGGGGCGCGGCATCGCGTTCGAGGACAGGCCGGACGGGACGACGATCTGGCGCCAGGTGGCCGAGGCGAAATGACGGGGCGGGACGGCGGGGCCCCGCTGCGCCCGATCGATCCCAGCCCCGCCGTTATCCTTGTCCGGCCGCAACTGGCGGACAACATCGGCGCCGTCGCACGCTGCATGGCCAATGGCGGGCTGTTCCACCTGCGCCTGGTGGCGCCGCGGGACGGCTGGCCGCAGGAGCGGGCCTGGCGCATGGCATCGGGCGCCGATGCGATCCTGGAGCATGCGACGGTGCACGAGACGGTGGCGGACGCGGTGGCGGACCTGCACCGGGTGTTCGCGACCTGCCCGCGGCCCCGGCACGTCATCAAGCCGCTGCTGACGGCGCGGGCGGCGGCGGGGGCGGTGCGGGGGGCGGAGGCGCGGGGCCTGCGAACCGGCATCCTGTTCGGGCCGGAGCGGGCGGGGCTGGACAATGACGACATGGCATGTGCGGACACGCTGGTGCGGTATCCGCTGAACCCCGATTTCGACAGCCTGAACCTGGCGCAGGCGGTCATGGTGATGGCGTACGAGTGGTGGACCGCGGCGGACGAGACGCCGGGCGCACAGTTGTTGACGCACAAGACGGTCGTCGCGTCGAAGGGGGATCTGGAGCAGTTCCTGGTTCACCTGGTGGACCAGTTGGATGCGTGCGGGTTCCTGCGGAACGCGCCGAAGCGGCCGGGGATGGTGCAGAACATCCGGCATCTGTTTCAGCGGGGCGAGGTGACGGAGCAGGAGCTGCGGACCCTGCACGGGATGGTGGCGGGGTTGGCGCTGGGGCGGCGGCGGCTGGGGCGGTTCGAGGACGAGCTGGCGCGGTCAGTCGGCGCGGTCGAGCTGCTGTGCGAGCCGCCGGGCCATGAGCCAGCCGATGAGCGCGGAGGCGGGGCCGCCGATGCAGACGAGCAGAATGCCGAGGGGTTGGCCGTTGACGGCGAGGCTCATGCCGACGCCCAGCATGGCGCCGCCGATCAGGCCGCCGGTGGTGCCGGACGCGATGCCGAGCCATAGGATTTCGCCGCGCGTGACCATGCGCGGAACCTAGCGCCGGGCGCGCGTTTGACAAGGCGGGGCGGTTTGCCTACACCGCGCCGCACTGCCGGGAACGTGGACGGGCCTTCGGGGCCTGCGCCCGCTATCGCCATTCGGGCGATGGACTACCGGTGCAACAAGCCGACATCGCAGAAGCGGGCGGCCCATAGAATGGAGTACCGCGCATGACCAAGCGCGCCGAAAGCAAGTACAAGATCAATCGCCGCCTGGGTGTCAACCTGTGGGGCCGTGCGAAGTCGCCGATCAACAAGCGCGAGTATGGCCCCGGCCAGCACGGGCAGCGCCGCAAGCAGAAGCCGACCGACTTCGGCATCCAGCTCATGGCGAAGCAGAAGCTGAAGGGCTACTACGGCAACATCGGCGAAAAGCAGTTCCGCAAGTACTACGACGAGGCCGTCCGCCGGAAGGGCGACACGTCGGAGAACCTGATCGAGCTGCTGGAGCGCCGGCTGGATGCGGTCATCTATCGCATGAAGTTCGCCATCACCCCCTTCGCGGCCCGGCAGTTCGTGAACCACGGCCATATCCTGGTGAACGGCAAGCGGGTCAACATCTCGAGCTTCCTGGTCAAGGACGGCGACGAGATCGAGGTGCGGGAGAAGTCGAAGCAGCTCGCCGTCGTGCTGGACGCGACGCAGAGCGCCGAGCGGGACGTGCCGGACTACATGGAGGTCGATCACCGCTCCATGAAGGGCCGCTTCGGCCGCGCGCCCAAGCTGTCGGACGTGCCGTTCCCCGTGACGATGGAACCGAACCTGGTCGTGGAGTTCTACTCGCGCTGACGGCTGCCGGGTGAGGGCGTGCCATCCTGGCACACCGTCCACATGAGGCGATACCCTCACCCAACCCTCTCCCGCAGGCGGGAGAGGGCTTTCAGCCGAGGTTTTCATGACCCCCACCGAAGAGATCGCCCGCCGCCGCACCTTCGCGATCATCTCCCACCCGGATGCCGGCAAGACCACGTTGACCGAACGGCTGCTGCGGGCCGGCGGCGCCATCCAGCTTGCGGGCAACGTGCGCGCCAAGGGGGAGCGGCGGCGCACGCGGTCCGACTGGATGGGGATCGAACGGGACCGCGGCATCTCCGTCGTCACGTCGGTCATGACCTTCGAGTATGGCGGGTGCGTGTTCAACCTGCTGGACACGCCGGGGCATGAGGATTTCAGCGAGGACACGTACCGCACGCTGACAGCCGTTGACAGCGCCGTGATGGTGATCGACGCGGCCAAGGGGATCGAGGCGCGGACGCGCAAGCTGTTCGAGATCTGCCGGATGCGGGACATCCCGATCCTGACGTTCATCAACAAGATGGACCGTGAGGCGCGCGATCCGTTCGAGATCGTCGACGAGGTCGCGAACACGTTGGCGTTGGACACGGCGCCGGTGACGTGGCCGGTGGGCCGGGCCGCGACCTTTGCCGGAACCTATGACGTGCGCACGCGGGACCTGCACCTGACGGAGCCGTTGGAACAGAGCGACCCGCGCATGGTGGCCTTGGGCGAGGAGCTGGAGCTGGTGCAGGCGGCGTTGCCGGAGTTCGACCGGGCGGCGTTCGACCAGGGGACGCTGACGCCGGTGTTCTTCGGCAGCGCGATCAAGGAAATCGGCGTGTCCGACCTGCTGGACAGCCTGGTGGCCTTCGGGCCGTCGCCGCGATCGCAGCCGGCGGATACTCGGACGGTGGTGGCCACCGAGGACAAGCTGACGGCGCTGGTGTTCAAGATCCAGGCGAACATGGACCCGAACCATCGGGACCGGATCGCCTTCGCGCGGGTGTGCTCGGGCCGGCTGGTGCGGGGGATGCGGTTGAAGCAGGTGCGGACGGGCAAGCAGATCCCCTTGCACGCGCCGCAGTTCTTCTTCGCGCGGGACCGGCAGATCGCCGAGGAGGCGTTCGCGGGCGACGTCGTGGGCATCCCGAACCATGGCACTCTGCGGATCGGCGATACGTTGACCGAGGACGAGACGCTGAACTTCGTCGGCGTGCCGTATTTCGCGCCGGAGATCCTGCGCCGGGTCCGGCTGGACGACGCGATGAAGGCGAAGAAGCTGCGCCAGGCGTTGCAGGAGCTGGCGGAGGAGGGCGTCGTGCAGTTGTTCCGGCCGCAGGATGGCAGTCAGCCGATCGTCGGCGTGGTGGGCACCTTGCAGTTGGACGTGCTGCAGGCCCGGCTGATGGGCGAGTATGGCGTGGGAATCGGGTTCGAGCCGGTGCCGTATTCGCTGGCCCGTTGGGTGACGGGCGACAAGGTGGCGATGGAGCGGTTCCTGATCGGCAACCGGACCGGCATGGCGGATGACGTCGACGGGGACCCGGTGTTCCTCGCCAGCAGCGCCTTCATGATGAACCGCGCGGCGGAGCAGAACGAGGGCCTGACCTTCCGCGACGTGAAGGACGTGCGCGCGGAAGTGCTGGCGGCGTAGTGGACCGCATCGACCGCAAGCTGCTGGCGCTGCTGCAGACCGACTGCACGCTGTCGATCGCGTCCATGGCCGAACAGGTCGGCCTGTCGCAGACCCCGTGCTGGAAGCGCATCCAGCGGATGGAGGCGGAGGGGGTGATCGAGCGCCGGGTCGCGCTGCTGTCGCCGGAGAAGCTGGGGCTCGGGTTGACGGTGTTCGTGTCGATCGAGGCGGGCGATCATTCCCCGGAATGGCTGGCGCGGTTTGCCGACGCGGTCGCGGGGTTCCCGGAGGTGGTCGAGGTGCATCGGATGGCGGGCGACATCGACTATATGCTGCGGGTCGTGACCCGGGACATCCCGGCGTATGACCGGTTCTACAAGCGGTTGATCGCGTCCGTGCCGATCAAGAACGTGAGCAGCCGGTTCAGCATGGAGCGGGTGAAGAGCACGACGGCGCTGCCGCTGGAGGAGGCGGGTTTCGGGTAGAAACGCGTCGCGACAGGTATTTTCGGGTTTCGCGCACGGGTTTCGGCGATAAGCTCCCGCATGGGCAGGGTTATCGATAAAGGCGCACCGGAGGAGCCGGTCGATCCCCTTCTGGGGTGTACCCCCATGGGATACGCCGCGCTCATCGCCCATTACAAGCTCAGATGCCCGCCGCCCCGGCGCCTGCTGGCGATTGCAGCCGGGCGGCAGCGCTCGATGCGGTTGGCGGACGGCACGGAGTGGCTGCTGCTGCCGCGCAGTTCAGGGCTGCGGGTGCCGGCGACGCCGATCCAGCATCTGGGGGTCGCGCTGAAGCATGAGGGGGTCGATCTGCGGGTGCTCGCGTCCCTGTTCCGACGGGATGTCAGGGACGAGTTGATCGCGTTCATCGAGGACAACCCTCGGGGCCAGTACGTCCGACGTGCCTGGTTCTTCTATGAGTGGCTGACCGGCGACACGCTGCCGGTCGCGTCGTTGCAGGCGGCGGAGTATGTTCCGGCCCTGGACCCAACACGCTATTTCGCCCGGCCGCCGACGCGGTCGGTGCGGCACAAGGTCGATGACAACATGCCCGGCGTGCCCGGGTTCTGCCCGCTGATCCGGCGCACGGACCGGCTTTCGGAGCGGAACACGGAACGTCTGGCGGCGGAGGCACAGGGGATCGTGGACGCCGCGGACCCGGCCGTGTTGCGCCGGGCCGTGGCGTACATGGTGTTGAACGAGAGCAAGGGTTCGTTCGGGATCGAGGGCGAGGCGCCGCCGCGGACGCGGCTGGAACGCTGGGGCCAGGTGATCAGCGGGGCGGCGGCCGTCGAGCTGTCCATCGCGGCGCTGCTGGCGTTGCAGCGGTCCCTGTTCGACCGGCAGCAGCGCTTCGTCCACTACGGACTGCGGACCGAGGGCGGCTTCGTCGGCCGGCATGACCGGGATACGGCCAGCCCCATTCCCGACCATGTCTCGGCCCGGCCCGAAGACCTGCCGTCCCTCCTGCAAGGATTGCTCGACGCCTATGCGGTGCAGCGGGCGCACGGGTTCGACCCGGTGCTGGCGGCGGCCGTGCTGGGGTTCGGGTTCGTGTTCATCCATCCGTTCGAGGACGGCAATGGGCGCCTGCACCGCTTCCTGTTCCAGAAGGCGCTGATGGACGGGGGCGTCGGGCCGAACGGTGTCGTGCTGCCGGTCTCGGCGGTGATCCTGGACGATCTCGCGTTGTATCGCGCCGTGCTGGAAGATTTCTCGCTGCCGGCGATGCGGGCGATCGAATGGGAGGCGACGCCGGAGGGCAACGTGCGGGTCACCAATGACACGGCCGACCTGTATCGCTACTTCGATGCGACCCGGCAGGCCGAATATCTCGCCGGCTGCATCGAACGCACCATCCGGCTCGCCCTGCCGAACGAGCTTCGCTACCTCAAGCAGTTCGATGAGGCGAAGCGGCGTATTGCCGATCTGGCCGACATGCCGGACCGGCTGTCGTCATTGTTCATCCAGTTCTGCACGCAGAATGACGGGCGCCTGTCAGCGGGCAAGCGGGCCGAGTATTTCGAGGGCATTGATGACGAGCTGTTGGCACGGCTCGAAGCCGCGGTGCGGACGAGTTTCGCCGCCGAGTGATCAGTGCTGTGCCGTGCTACTGCTGAAACGTGTTGCAGGCCTGCACCGTCCCTTGCCGCAGTCCGGTCGTCAGCCACTGCACCCGCTGCTCCGAAGACCCGTGCGTGAAGCTGTCGGGCACCGCGGCGCCCCGGCCGGACTGGCGTTGCAGCCGGTCGTCGCCGATGGCGGTGGCGGTGGCGACGGCCTGCTGCACATCGTTCGCGTCGATGTTCCGGTGACGCTGGTTCATGTGATAGGCCCAGACGCCGGCGAGGCAGTCGGCCATCAACTCGGTGCGGACCGAAAGGCCGTTCGACGTGCGCTGGTCGGCGTGCTCCCGCGCATCCTGCACCTTCGGCAGCACTCCGATCAGGTTCTGCACGTGGTGGCCGACCTCGTGCGCGATGACGTAGGCATAGGCGAAGTCGCCGCCGCCGCCCATCTTGCGCTGCATGTCCTGGAAGAACGACGTGTCGAGGTAGAGCTTGCGGTCCTCGGGGCAGTAGAAGGGGCCCATGGCGGATTGCGCGGTGCCGCATCCGGATTGGGTGACGCCCGAGAACAACACCAGGACGGGCTTCTGGTATTGGCGCTGCGCCTGCTGCGGCAGGATCTGCGACCAGACGTCCTCGGTCTCGCCCAGGACGCGGGCGACGAAGGTGCCGACCTGGTCCGTGGGCGTGGCGGGCGCCACCTGCTGCTGCTGGGCTTGCTGGCCACCGCCGGCGACCATCTCGGCACCGCCGATCAGCATGCGCGGGTCGATGCCTGTGGCCCAGCCGATAAGGGTGAGCACGACGACGGCGCCGATGCCCAGTCCGCCGCGGGCAGCGCCGCCCATGCCGCGCCGGTCTTCGACGTTGGTGGATGCGCGAAGGTCGTCTTGCTGCATGGTGCGCTCCCGCTCTGGGGCCACTACGCGCGGGCGGCGGGATCGTTCCTGCGCGCGGCGAGGGTTGCCCCTCCCGCGCCGCATCGGCTACATTGCCGGGGCCGCAACGATGGGCAGAGGGAGGGCGCCATGCAAGCATACAACCAGCGCCATCCGCGCGGCCCTGTCTTCGCCCTGCGATAAGCCTCGCAGGGCAGCGCCGCCCGAAGCCGCACCGCTTCCGTCCCGGACTGCCCTTGTCGCATCCGCCTGCCCGTCACGGGCGGCGTCATTCCGGGTTTTTCGACATGGCACTCATCACTCTGCGCGACCTCGGCGTCGTTACGCCCCGGCCGTTGTTCCAGGACGTCTCGTTGATCGTCGGGCCCGGGGACCGGCTTGGCCTGGTTGCCGGCAACGGGACCGGGAAGTCCACCCTTCTGCGCTGCATCGCCGGGCTGGCCGAGCCGGATTCGGGCAGCGTCCTTCTCTCGCGCGGTCTGCGGGTGGGCCTGGTCGAGCAGGACGTGCCCGCTTCCCTGCTGCCATTGACCCTGCACGAGGCGGTGCGCCGCGCCCTTCCGCCGGCGTCGCGCGAGCACGAGTCGTGGCGCGTCGGCGCCGTCCTGGACGAGTTCGACGCGCCCCCCGACTTCCATGACAAGCCCGTCCGGGCGTTGAGCGGCGGATGGCAGCGGCTGGCGATGCTGGCCCGGGTGTGGGTGACGCAGCCCGACGCGTTGCTGCTGGACGAGCCGACGAATCACCTGGACGGAGAGAAGATCGCGATGCTCGAGGCGTGGCTCAACGGTCCCGCCGCCCGCACGCCGATGGTGGTGGCGAGCCATGATCGTGCCTTCCTCGACGCCTGCACCACTCGCACCCTGTTCCTGCGCCCGGGGACGAGCCGCGCCTACGCCCACCCGTATTCGACCGCCAGGCGGCTGTTGGCGGAGGACGACGCCGCCGACGAACGCAAGCACGCGAAGGATGCGAGGGAGGTGGATCGGCTG
The DNA here is from genome assembly GCA_964246015.1 of uncultured Acetobacteraceae bacterium. Taxonomy (GTDB): domain Bacteria; phylum Pseudomonadota; class Alphaproteobacteria; order Acetobacterales; family Acetobacteraceae; genus JBBROS01. The sequence continues at coordinate 9,082 of CAXTPG010000013.1, read as the reverse complement.
CGCCGGAATGCCGGTGCGTTGAAGAACATCGGCGTGAACAGCGGCAGCGACCTGTTGCAGAGGAAGTCGATGCAGCTGCGTGACCGGGCGGAGCGGCTGGAGCAGACGCTGCGGGCCGCGCACACGGAGCGGCCGGGCGACATCCGCCTGGCCAGCCGCGGCACCCATGCGAAGGTGCTGGCCACGCTGCGGGACGTGACGGTGCGGGCGCCGGGACGGGAGGGCGCCGCATTGTTCCGGGTCGAGAAGCTGGACATCCGGTTGGGCGACCGGATGGTGCTGCTGGGCCGCAACGGCGTCGGCAAGTCGCGGCTGGTGGCGCTGCTGCGCCGGGCAGGCACGGAGGAGGTGGCGGGCGTAAAGATCGGGCCCGGCCTCGTGCTGGGCTATGCCGACCAGGCGATGGCGCACCTGCCCGGCGAGGAGACGCCGCATCGCTTCATCGCCGGGCGTCCCGGGATCGGCGACGGGCGGGCGACAGGGCTGCTGGCGGGCGCGGGGCTGGACGTGCAGGCGCAGGGGCGGCGCATCGGCGTGCTGTCACCGGGGCAGAAGGCGCGTCTGGGGCTGCTGGGGCTTCGGCTGACGGAACCGAACTTCTATCTGCTGGACGAGCCGACGAACCACGTCGACATACCGGGCCAGGAACGGCTGGAGGCCGAGCTGCTGGCGCAGGGGGCCACCTGCGTGCTGGTGTCCCACGACCGCAGCTTCGTGGCGGCGGTGGGGACGCGGTTCCTGCTGATCGAAAACGGGACCGCGCGGGAGGTGGACCGGCCGTGGTGACGGCCGGAGCATGTCCCTAAGGGAACAGGCCCCGCATCGCCTTCGCATCCCGCACGCGCTCCACGCCGATCGCCATCGCGGCGGTGCGTTCGCTGACGTTGTCCTTCGCGACGCGGGCGAAGGTGCGGTCGAACGCCTTGTCCAGCACCTGGCGCAGCTTGGTGTTGACCTCGTCCTCTTCCCAGAAGAACTGCTGCAGGTCCTGAACCCATTCGAAGTAGCTGACGATGACGCCGCCGGCGTTGCACAGGATGTCGGGGATGACGGTGACGTCGTCCCGCTGCTCCAGGATGCGGTCGGCGTCGGGGGTGGTGGGTCCGTTGGCGCCCTCGGCGACGATGCGGCATTGCAGGCGGGCGGCCATGTCGGCGTCGATGACGCGCTCCATCGCGGCGGGGACGAGGATGTCGCATTTCTGCGCCAGGAGCGTGGCCGGGTCGGCCGCCAGCTCGTTGCTGAAGCCGGCCAGGGACTTGTTCTTGGCGGCCCATGCGACCAGGGCCGGGACATCGAGGCCGCGGGGGTCGAAGTAGCAGGCGGTGTGGTCGCTGACGCCCAGGACCTTCACGCCGCGCATGGCGAGTTCGGTGGCGGAGACGGAGCCGACGTTGCCGAAGCCCTGCACGATGGCGGTGGCGCCCGACGCCTGCAGGCCAATTCGCTCGGCCGCGCGCATGGCGCAGTGCACGACGCCGCGGCCCGTCGCCTCCCGCCGGCCGACCGTCCCGCCGTTGGCGACGGGCTTGCCGGTCACGATCTCGGTCACCGTCTTGCCCTGGTACATGGAGTAGGTGTCCATGAACCAGGCCATGACCTGTTCGTTCGTGCCCATGTCGGGCGCCATCACGTCGATCTGCGGGCCGACGAAGGGGATCATCTCCTGCATGTAGCGGCGGCTCAGCGCCTCCAGCTCATGGAGCGAGAGGCTGGGTGGATCGACCGTGATGCCGCCCTTGGCGCCGCCGTAGGGCAGGCCGGCCAGGGCGCATTTCCAGCTCATCCAGATCGCGAGGGCGGCCACTTCGCCCATGTCGACGCTGAGGGAGAAGCGGGTGCCGCCCTTCGTCGGGCCCAGCGAGAGGTGGTGCTGCACGCGGTAGCCGTGGAACACCGCGGTCGAGCCGTCGTCGCGATGGATCGGGCAGGACACGGTCATGGCGCGCTTGGGGTAGAGCAGGCGGGGGCGCTCGTCCTGCGGGATCTCGATGTAGTCGGCGATGGTCTCGAACTGGTTCTTCGCCATCTCGAAGACCGGGCCGGTGTAGATCGTCATCCGCTGGCTTCCCCTGTGCCGACTGCACGACGCTTGTAGCGCGATTCGCGGGCGGGCTGTGCTATTCCGATGGTGCAGCGCAACAGGAGCCGCCATGCCCGACAGCCCCATCCCCGCCACGCTCATCCCCGGTGACGGAATCGGGCCGGAGATCATGGAAGCGACGCTGCGCGTGCTGGACGCCCTGGGCCGCCCTTTCGAATGGGACGTGCAGCCCGGCGGGCTGGCCGCGATCGCGGCAGGGGGGGACCCGCTGCCGCCGGCGCTGCTGGACAGCATAAGGCGGACGAAGCTGGCGTTGAAGGGACCGTTGACGACGCCGGTCGGCGGCGGGTTCCGCAGCGTGAACGTGCGGCTGCGTGAGGAATTCCAGCTCTATGCCAACCTGCGCCCCAACCGCACCATGATCCCCGGGGGCCGGTACGAGGATATCGACATCGTGGTCGTGCGGGAGAACCTCGAAGGGCTCTATGTCGGATTCGAGCATTACATCCCCATCGGCGACGACCCGCATGGCGTCGCGCTGTCGTCGGGCGTGAACACGCGGGAGGGGTCGCGGCGGATCGCGCGGTATGCGTTCGAGTACGCGGCGCGGAACGGGCGCAAGAAGGTGACGATCGTCCACAAGGCGAACGTGCTGAAGGCGTTGACGGGGATATTCCTGGAAACCGCTTACGACATCGCCAGGCAATACGAGGGGCGCGTGGCCGCCGACGACCGCATCGTCGATGCGTGCGCGATGCAGTTGGTGCTGAACCCGCACCAGTTCGACGTGATCGTCACGACCAACCTGTTCGGGGATATCCTGTCCGATCTGGTGGCCGGCCTGGTCGGCGGGCTGGGCACGGCGCCCGGGGCCAATATCGGGCACAAGGCAGCGATCTTCGAGGCGGTGCACGGCTCGGCCCCCGACATCGCGGGCAAGGGGGTGGCGAACCCGCTGGCGGTGCTGATGGCGTGCGTGCTGATGCTGGACCATGCCGGGCGGCCGGCGATGGCGGCGCGGCTGGGGGCGGCGCTGGACGATGCGCTGCTGGTGCAGGGCGTCCGCACGCGGGACCTGGGCGGCACGGCCGGCACCGCGGACTTCGCGGACGCGGTCATCCGGGCGCTGGCTTGATCGACCCTGCGTCGACGATCGCGCGGCTGCTCGCTGCCCCGCTACGGCCGGGGCGAGTGGACTGGATCGGCCTGCGCCTGGCCCGGCGGGGCGCCATCGTGCCGGTCGCGGAGGCGCAGCTCGACACCGAGCACGGGCTGGTCGGCGATCGCTATTCCGGCCGCAGCGGCACGCGCCAGGTGACGCTGATCCAGGCGGAGCACCTGGTGGCGATCGGCGCATTCCTGGGGGTGGACACCGTGGAGCCGGAGCGGCTGCGGCGGAACCTGGTCGTCTCCGGCCTGAACCTGCTGGCGGTGCGGGACGGGCGGTTGCGGGTTGGCGGCGCGCTGCTGGCGGTCACAGGCCAGTGCCATCCGTGTTCGCGGATGGAGGAGGAGCTGGGGGAGGGCGGCTACAACGCCGTGCGCGGACATGGGGGTCTGACGGCGCGGGTGATCGAGGGGGGCGTGGTCCGGGTGGGGGACGAGGTCATGCGGGAGTAGGTGGACGCGGCCTGGAGTGGCCAGTCGTGCGAGGGGCTCCCTCAACCTCAGGCACGGTGAGATGGGGTGCGGCGCACACCCTAATCGTCCAGCAGCCGGCGCAGCGCGCCCTCGGGGTCGCACATGAAGCGGCGCATGTGGCGCCAGTGGTCGATGTCCTCCAGGTCGCGCCTCGTCACGCCGAAGTCGTCGATGACCAGGCGGTCGGCGCCGGGGTGGCTCATGAGGATGGGGGAGTGGGTGGCGACGATGGCCTGGGAGCGGCCGTCCTTGAACAGCTCGTCCAGCAGGACCAGCAGCGCCATCTGGCGTTGCGGGGAGAGGCCGGTTTCGGGTTCGTCCAATATGAACAGCATGCCTTCGCTGGCGTCGACGCGGGCGTTCAACAGCGAGAGCACGCCTTCGCCGCGGCTCTGCTCGTCGGCCAGACGCCATTCGCCGGTGCTGGGCATGGGGAGGCGGCCGGCGTGGGCCATGGTTTCGGCAAAGCGGTCGGCGCGGAGGAACATGCCTTTCGGGCGCTTGCCGTAGCCGACGTCGACGGCGGCGGAGATGGCGGTGGCCTCGCGGTCCTCGAACTCCTCGTAGCTGCGGCCGCCGCCGGGGCGGATCGAGCAGCGGGCGGCCATGGCTTCCAGCAGGGTGGTCTTGCCGGAGCCGTTTTCCCCGATGAGGAAGGTGAGCGGGCTCTGGAAGGCGATCTCGACGGGGCCGTTGGCGAGGAAGGGGAGGCGGGCGATGCGCTCGCCGCCGCGGGCCGGGTCGATGCGGGCGTGGTGGAGGAGCAGCTTCATGGGCGGAGGCTGCGCCGGCCGGGCGTCCGGTGTCCAGGCGGAGGGGTCAGGGCGGGAGGGTCAGGGCGGGAGGGTCTTGATCCAGGCGGTGATGGCGTTGGCGACGGCTTCGGGCTGCTCGGGGAACAAGGCGTGGCTGCTGTCGGGGATCACGACGGCCTTCACGCGGTCGCCATAGGCCTCGCGCAGCTCGTTCCAGCGGTCGCGGGGCTTGAAGGGGTCGGTGGCGGGGATGAGTTCCAGCAGGGGGGCGGTGCCTGCGTGCCACCAGTCGGATTGCTTGACGCCCTGCTTTTCCCGGCTGTCGGCCTGCATGCGGAGGGTGGCGGGGTACCAGCCGTGGAGCCAGGCTGTCGCGTCGTGGCCGGGGGCGAAGAAGGCGAGTTGCAGGGCGGCCAGGCGCTCGGCGTCCGGCTTCGTGAGGTCCCCGGCGATGCGGGGGGCGGCCGCGATCTCGGGCGCGTAGGACGCGGCGGCGGCGGCGGCGAGGACGACGCCGCGGACGGCACCGGGGTGGTCGACGGCGGTCATGCGGGCGACGAAGTGGCCGAAGGCGTGGCCGACGATGACGGCGCGGCCGGCGCCCAGTCTGTCGATCACCATCGCGACGTCGTCGGCCAGGGCGTGCAGGCTGGCGCCGTCCAGCGGGCCTTTCGAGCCGGCGATGCCGCGGGGCTGCGGGCGCAACACCGTGAACCCCTGCGCGGCGATGCGGGCGGCGACGTCGTCGAAATCCTCGCCGCCGTCGCGGCCGAGGGAGGGGAGCATGACGACGGCGGGGCCGGCGCCCTGGACGTAGGTCTCGATGGTGACCTGGCCCTTGGTCACCATCTCGCTGCGGCGCGCCGGTTCGGCGCGGACGGTGGTGGCGGCGAGCAGCGCGGCGAGAGCCAGCAGGGACATGGTCCGCATCCTTCAGTCCTCCGGGACGGCGACGGCGTTGTGGGGGGCGACATGCAGGGCGACGGGGGCGCCGACGGGAAAGTCGAGGTCGGGCGGGGTGTTGGCGTGCAGCAGGGCGTCGCCGACGCGGATCGCGTAGCGGTTCATGTTGCCGAGGAATCCGGTGCTGGCGATGACGCCGTCGAGGCGGTTGCAGTCCTCGGGCGGCGGCGTGCCAGCGGGGGCGACGACGATGCATTCGGGGCGGATGGAGACGGCGATGCGGCCCGTGGCGGCGTGGGGGACCAGGCAGCGGAGCGGTTGGCCGGCGTCGAGCGTGACCTGTGCCTGTGCGCCCGCCGCGGTCGCGGGGATGGTTCCGTGGACAAGGTTGGTGGCGCCCACGAAGCCGGCGACGAAGGCGTTGGCGGGACGGAAGTAGATATCGCGCGGCGTGCCCATCTGCACGATGCGGCCCTCGCTCAGCACGGCGATGGTGTCGGACATGTCCAGGGCCTCGGCCTGGTCGTGGGTGACGTAGATGGTCGTGACGCCGATCTGCTGCTGCAGGCGCTTGAGTTCGGTCCGCATGTCGTCGCGGAGGGCCGCGTCGAGGTTGGAGAGCGGTTCGTCCAGCAGCAGCAGCCGGGGCTGGCGCACGATGGCGCGTGCGAGTGCCACGCGCTGCTGCTGGCCGCCGGAGAGCCTTGTGGCCGACCGGGCGCCGAAGCCGGCGAGGCTCACGGTCTCCAGCGCCTGATCCACCATGCGGGCGATGGTGGCGCGGTCGTAGCGTTGGTCCTTCGCGACGCGGAGGGGGAAGGCCACGTTCTCGAACACCGTCATGTGCGGCCAGATGGCGTAGGACTGGAACACCATGCCGATGGCGCGGTGGTTGAGCGGCACGTCGATGCCGGCCGCGCTGTCGAAGAACGGGGTGTCGCCGAGGGCGATGCGGCCGCGGTCCGGGGTTTCGAGCCCGGCGATGCAGCGTAGCGTCGTCGTCTTGCCGCAGCCGGAGGGACCGAGCAGCGTGAAGAAGGCGCCGGGCGGCAGGGTGAAAGTGGCGTCGCGGACGCCCCCGGCCGGGCCCTGGGACGAGGCGTAGACCTTCGTGAGGCCGTCGACCGTCAACGCGCGAGTCATGGCGCTACCGTCCATAGGCGGAGGCGCTGCCGCGCCGGGCGAGCATGTAGAAGGCGGTGGCGAAGACCGTCATCAGCAGCGCCCAGAGCAGGCCGAGGGCGGACAGCTCGCCGCCCTGACCGTTTGCCCAGAGGTCGAACATCGCGACGGCCATCGTCTGGGAGCCGGGACCGGCGAGGAGGACCGCCATCGACAGCTCCTTGGCGGCGATCAGGAAGATGAACAGCCAGCCGGACAGCAGGGCCGGGGACAGCAGCGGGACAACGACCCGGCGCAGCGTGCCGAAGGCGCTTGCGCCGGCGACACCGGCCGCCTCCTCCAGCTCCCGGTGGATCTGCAGGACGCCGGAATAGGCGTAGCGCATGCCATAGGGCATGTAGCGGATGGTGAAGCCCAGCGCGATCAGCCAGAGCGTGCCGTAGACGGGCAGCGGAGCGCGCAGGGCCAGCTCCATCATGGCGACGCCCAGGACGATGCCGGGGAACACCAGCGGCAGGGTGGCAAGCTGGTCCAGCGCCGCTCCCCCGGCGCGGCGGCGCGCGGCGATCCAGGCGGCGACGGTGGCGATGAGGATGGCGGCCGTCGCGGCGCCGGCGGCGACCAGCAGCGTATTCACGGCCAGGTCGATGTAGGCGGGCACCCGGAAGACGGCGAGGTAGTTCTTGAGCGTCAGCGTCTGGAACCCGATCCAGCGGATGGGCCGGATGAACGGCGTGAACGACGTCCAGAGCAGGGCCGTGAGCGGCAGGCCGAGCACGACGACGAAGTTGAACACGATCAGCACGCCTCCCAGCCAGCGGACGCGCCCGAGGTCGAACGGGCGGGGACGGAACCCCTTGCCGGTGACGCTGGCGTAGCGCTCGGCGCTGCGGGAGACGCGGCCATACAGGACCAGCAGGCCGCCGACGATGAGGATCAGCAGGACGGAGAAGGCGCTGGCGTGCCCCAGCAGCGGCGGGACCTCCTTCGTGGCCAGGTAGATGTCGGTCGTCAGCAGCGTCACGCGGCCGGGGGTGCCCACCAGCACGGGCACGTCGAAGGCCTCGAGGTTGCGGATGAACACGAACAGCGCCATCGCGAGCAAGGCGGGCTTGGCCAGGGGCAGGGAGATGCGGCGGACGGTGTCGAGGATGGATGCGCCGCTCATGCGGGCGGCTTCCTCCATGTCCGCGTTGGCGGCACGGAAGGTGGCGGACAGGAGCAGGAACACGAGGGGGGACCAGAGGAATCCCTCGATCAGGATCATGCCCCAGAGGGAATAGACGTCGAGCAGGATGCCCTGGCCGCCAAGCTGCCGGAACGCGTCGTTGAACGGCCCGGCGCGGCCCAGCAGGAACAACCAGGCCGTCACGTAAAGAATGTACGGGGTGCCGAGGGAGACGATGGTGGTGAGCCAGGCGAGGGGCTTGAGCGGCGCGTTCGTGCGCTCCACCACCCAGGCGAGGACGGCGCCGAACAGCAGCGAGACGGCGGTCGCGGCGGTGGCGAAGACGATGGAGTTGAGCGCGCTGGCGTAGAGGTGGGGGTCGGCGAAGAGCTGGGCGTAGTGGCGCAGCGTAAGCGCGCCGGGGGAGCCGTCCGGGTTCGTCTCGGTGAGGCTGACCTGCAGCAGGACGGCGAGGGGCGGGAGGACGAGGACGGCGAGGAGGATGAGGGCGCCGAGCGAGAGCGCCCAGGTGGGGCCGGCCCAGCGGGCGACTTTGTTCAGGCCTCCGGCGCCGGACGCGTACGGGGTGGAGGCCCTCACCCAACTCTCTCCCGATGGGAGAGGGCTTTCACTTGAACAGTTCGTTGTAGATCTGGGTCCAGCCTTCCAGCTTTGCGGCGGTGTCTTCCGGGAGGAAGACCGTCGATTTGAAGCGGCCGGAGCTGGGGAGAAGGGCCGGGTCCTTGGGCGCGACGGCGGGGTTGGCGGGGAGGTAGTCGGCGTTGCGGAAGACGGTCTGGCCCTCGGGCGAGAGGATGTATTCCAGCAGCAGCTTGCCGGCGTTGGGGTGGGGGGCGTTCTTGACCAGGCCGCCGGGGTTGGGGAGCTGGACGGCGGGCTCGATGGGCAGCCAGCGGACGGGGGCGCCGTCCTTGGCGCTGATGACGGAGTGGTTGTTGAAGGTCATGAGGCCGATGGCGTATTGGCCGCCGATCACCTGGTCGACGACGACGCGCTGGGCGGCCGGGACGTTCACGATCTTCTGGGCGGCGAGGCGTTTCAGGTAGGCCATCCCGGCCTCCTGCCCCATCGATGCCAGCACGTTGCCGATGAAGCCGGGCGGGCCTGCGGTCGTCGGGTCGTTGGTCCAGGCGATGCGGCCGCGCCACTTGGGGTCGAGCAGGTCTTGCAGGGTCTTGGGGGCGTCCTTTTCGGGGATCGCCTCGGTGTTGATCGCGGGGGTCATGACGTAGGTGTTGAAGGCGGTCCAGACGCCATTGGGGTCGCGGCTGCCTTCAGGGAAGCTCGCCGCGGCCTCGGGCTTGTAGTTCTCCACGACGCCCGCGGCGGTCAGGCGGAAGACGATGGCGCTGCCGTCGAAGATGTCGGCCTGCGGCTTGCCGGCGCGGGCCTCGTTCATGATCTTCAGCGCGGCCTCGCTGCTGGTGA
>CAXTPG010000012.1:0-64405 GCA_964246015.1 uncultured Acetobacteraceae bacterium | reverse complement strand
AGTTGCTGTACGTCTACACGAAGGACGAGGACGGGAAGGTGCGGTCGCGCAAGGATGTCGGCGTGTTCTTCATCCCGATGACGGGGGCGATGATGAACCGGCCGCGGCCTGCGGTTTCGGGCGCGGATGTGCCGGCCTTGCCGACGGAGGCTCCGGCCCCGGCGAAGGTGCCTTAGCTACGTTCCCCGAAAGGTCGGCCGGCGCTTTGACTTGAAGGCGGCGATGCCTTCCGCGTAGTCGGCGCTGGCGAGGGCGGCCCGCCGGGCTTGCAGAAGGGACTGCATCGTCGCGGACGGTAGCGGCAGGGCGGCGTTCAGTGCGCGGAGCTGTTGTTTGGCGCTGGCGACGGAAAGCGGGGCGTTGGCGGCGATGCGCCGGGCCATGGCGGACGTGAAGCTTTCCAGCTCGGGCTCCGGGACTACGTGGTTCAGAAGGCCGCAGCGCAGGGCCCGTTCGGCGGGGATGGGGTCGGCGGTGGCGAACATCTCCGTGGCGACGGCCATGCCGGCGCGGAGCAGGACGTTGAGAAGGCCTTCGGGATCGTAGGGGAGGCCGAGCTTCGCCGGGGTGAAGGCCAGGGTGCAAGTGGGATCGGCGATGGCGATGTCGCAGCGGAGGGCGAGGTCGGTGCCGCCGCCCCATGCGCTGCCGTGCAGCATGGCGATGACGGGGGCCGGGCAGTCCCGGATGGCGCGGAACAGGGCCTGGAGGGGGCCGTCCTGCGCGAGGGGGTCGTGACCCGGGGATAGCTGCGCGATGTCGAACCCGGCGCACCATACGGGATTGCCGGGGGCGGCGCGGAGGATGATCGCACGGGCGCCGCCGGCGTCGCGAAAGGCGTTCGTCAGGCCGGACAGCATGACCCGGCCGAGCGCGTTGCGCCGGGCCGGGTCATTCATCGTGATGGTCGCCAGGCTCGCCTCGATGGCGAGCGTGACGGGTGATTCCGCCGTTTCATCCACCCCGGCAGTATCGGCCGGGGTGAACGCGCTGTCGAGTTAGCGCGGCGCCGCGGGGACCGTGTTCGACATTGCGCCCGACGCCGCGCCGGCCGTGCCCGGCGTCACCGCCGGACCGCTGCCGGTCGTCGAGCTGGCGCCCAGGGCGCCGCTGACGTTCGGGTTCTGCGTCGTCGACGGGTTGGACGTCAGCGCGCCGGCCGGAACGCTGGTGGCGGGGGTGGGGGCCGAGGCCGCCGCGTTCGGGGTCGGCGGCGACTGCGTGGCGCCGGACTGCGCGAAGGCGGGGGCCGCCGCGAGGATCAGGGCGAAGGCGCTTGCATACTTCAACATGGCATATCTCCCGTGGGTTAGTCTGTCCCCACAACGCCGGCTGCGCCGGGATGGTTGACGGCCCCGCCGATCAGGGAAGCGTGAGAGTTCCTGGTTGTGGTAGGCATGGGGTATGCGTCGATTGATCGCCCTGTTCGCGCTTCTGGTGGCGGCTCCGGCCGGGGCGGAGACCGCGTGCCCGGAGCATTTCGCGATGGGGCGGGAGCCGCGGGTCCTGCGGGCCGCGATGCTGGCGGAGACGCAGGCGCTGTGCTTCCGGGCGTTTGCGGTGCTGCATTCGGGCGTGACCCGGACGGGGCTGTATGCGGCGGAGCGGCTGACGGCGGAGTCGGTGGCGCAGGCGCGCGCGGTGCCGCGGCGGAACGCGTTCCATGCGGAGCGGCGGCTGCCGCGCGAGCAGCGGGCGGAGCTTGCGGATTACGACCATAGCGGGTTCGACCGCGGCCACCTGGCGCCCAGCGGCGACATGCCGGACGAGGAGGCGGACCGGGAGAGCTTCAGCCTGGCCAACATGACGCCGCAGGCGCCGTCCGTGAACCGCGGGGTATGGGCGGGGATCGAGGCGGCGGTGCTGGCGGAGGCGGCCCGGCGGGGCACGCTGCACGTGGTGACGGGGGCGGCCTTCGCAGCGACGGAGCTGGCGAGCGTGGGCAACGTGCTGGTGCCGACGCATCTGTGGAAGGCGATCTACGACCCGATGCGGTTGCAGGGCGGGGCCTACCTGGTGGAGAACGTGGAGGGGGCACGTTGGCGGCAGATCAGCCTGGTCGAATTGGCGCGACTGGGCGGGATCGAGCCGTTTCCGGGGCGGGTGGTTCGTGCGATGCGGCTGCCTCGGCCATAGGGGATTTCGATGACCCATCTCGAGTTGGTGCCGTTCGCGGAGTCCGAGGGGAGCCTGGTGCTGGGCGGGCTTACGATCGAGAACGGGCGGGACCGCGTGGTGCTGTACGGAACGATCGAGGTGACGCGCGACCGGGCGGGGCTTGTGCTGGCGCGGCGGTTGCGGGCGATCCTGGAGGCGGCGGTCGCGACGCTGGAGGCGGACCCGGGATTGGCGGCGGCGGTGGCGCCGGCGAAGGCGCCGGGGCGGGTCAAGAACCCGTTCGGGTAGGGTTGCCCGGGACGCCGTGGGCGTCGCGCGTCAGTTCCGATGATGGTCTTCGGCGCCCGACCATAGGCTTGCCCAGGATTCGAACATCCGGGTCTGGTTGAACTCGGCTTCGGCGCGGGCGCGGTTGGCCTGGCCGATCGCGTGGCGCAGGCCTTCGTCGGCGGCGAGGCGGGACAGGGCGTGGGCCAGGGCCGCGTCGTCCTTGTCGACGATGTAGGGGCGTTGGGCGTCGCCGAGCATCGCGGCGATGTCGCCGACGTTCGTGCTGGCGACGGGGAGGGCGGCGGCCATGGCCTCCAGGAGGGAGAGGGGCATCTGCTCGGTGTCCGACGACATGGCGAAGATGTCGAAGGTGCGGAGGAGGGGGGCGGGGTCGGGGATGTGGCCGGACCAGGTGACGCGGTCGGCGATGCCGAGCTCGCGGGCCAGGGCGTTCAGGGACTCGCGTTCGGGGCCGTCGCCGACGATCACGAGGGTAGCGGGGACCAGGGGTGCGGGTGGGGGGAGGCGGGCGAACGCGCGGAGGAGGCGGGCGAGGTTCTTTTCGGCGCGGAGGGCGGCGATGGTGCCGATCACGCAGCCGGGGTGCGGGATGGGGGGGGCGCCGAAGCGGGCGAGGTCGATGCCGTTGGGGACGTAGCGGACGCGGGCCGGGTCGAGCCGCCAGATGCGGGTGGCGATGTCCCGGAGCGTGAGGGAGGGGACGGCGACGGTGCGGCGCCAGAGGAGGGCGCGGCGCATCCAGACGCGGCGAGGGATCTGGGCGGCGCGTTCCTCGGGGCCGAAGCCGTCCTCGACGTGGACGTGGGGGACGATCGGGACGCGGTTGGCGAGGGCCCATTCGATGGTGCCCCAGTTGCTGGTGACCAGGGCCGCGGGGCGGAGGGCGTGCAGGGCGCGGCGGAGCGTCCGGGCGTTGCCGATGGTGTCGCCCTTGCGGAGGGGGATGTCGGGGAAGGTGACATCGAGGGCGGGGTCGAGGCGTTCGCGGCAGGCGAGGTTGCCGTCCATGGCGACGACGGCGTGGCGCCAGCGGGGGCCGAAGTGGTTGGCGATGGCGGCGAAGCGGACCTGTGGGCCTCCGACCGCGAAGGTCGAGAAGGCATGCAGCAGAAGGGGAGCCGGCATCAGCCTGCGTGGACGCGGATCGCGCGGTCGATGAAGCGGGCCGGGTCGGCGACGGGGGTCCAGCCCAGGTCGCGCTTGGCGTCGCTGATGTCGAACTCGGCCATCATGCCGCGGGAGAGGAAGTCGCGGACCGAGGGGGCGGCGACGTCGCGGCCGGTGGCGCGTTTCACGACCCATTTGCCGGTGTCCTCCAGCCAGAGGAAGCGGGCGGATTGGGGATGGTAGCGGAGGGGGCGGCCGAGGGCGTTGGCGAGGGCGGCGGTGTAGTCGCGGGCGGTCATGCGGACGTCGCCGACGATGTTGTAGGCGCGGCCATCGATGCCGGGGGCCTCGGCGGCGCGGAAGACGGCGTCGGCGACGTCCTCGGCCAGGACGAAGGGGAGGGGATTGCGGCCGGCGTTCCAGCCGATGCAGTGCTGGTCGTTGTTGTAGAGGCCGACGCCGCTGTGGAAGGGCGCGCCGCCCTCGCCGACGACGACGCCGGGGCGGAGGATGACGACGGGGAGGCCCTGGTTCGCGTGCATGGCGAGCATGGCGCGGTCGGCGAGGGTCTTGGCGCGGGCGTAGTCGCCGCGCTTGGTCTCCTCCGGGTCGGGCGGGGTGGCGCCGGTGATGGGGGCGGGCTGGGGGCCCAGATAGAGCGAGGCGATGCTGCCGACGTAGACGAGGCGCTGCGTGCCGGCGGCGAGGCAGGCGCGGGCGACCTGCTCGGCGCCGCCGACCATGGCGGCGCGCACGGCCTCGAACGTCGCGCCGCCGCCGCCGTGGGCGAGGTTGACGACGATGCGGGCGCCCTGGATGGCGCGGGCGACGGCGGCCTCGTCCTGGATGTCGCCGCGGTGGAGGGTGACGCGGGGGTCGGCGAAGACGGGACCGAGGTTGCGGGTGTTGCGGGCCATGACCGCGACGCGCTGCCCGGCTTCCAGGAAGCGGCGGACGACGTGGGTGCCGATGAAGCCGGTGCCGCCCAGGATGGCGACATCCGGGGGCGACGGGTCTGGCGCCGGGGCGGCAGGCTGGGGGGTGGCGGCGGGGAAGGCCGTGTCGCGGAGGCGTTCGCAGAGGGTGACGAGGGCGGCGCCGAAGGCTGCGTCAAGCTCGGGGGGGCGGCCGGCGTCGAGGGCGGTGTGGAAGGCGTCGATGCTGGCCTTCATGCTGACGAAGAAGGCGTCGCTGCGGGGGCGGAGCTTGGCGGTGGAGAGGCTGTAGCTCAGCAGGCCGCCGACGGCGTGGCGGGCGACGCCGGCGGCGGTGCGCAGACCGGAAAGGGCTTCGTCGACGGCGGGCAGCCAGCGGGTGCGGTCGTAGGTGAAGACGCGGTTGGCGAGGATGTCGGCCACGGCGACCCCGTCGTCGCAGACGAGCTGGATCTGCCAGAACGGGAACTCCTGCCCGACGGCGAAGCGGAGCTGGGCGGGAAGGGTTTCGCCCTGCATGGAGACGTTGAGGGAGGAGACGAAGGGGACGCCGGGCGCGACCTCGATCGCGGGGCCGGCGAGGGCGGCGATGGCGCCGATGGGGCCGGCGAGGGTGGTGAGCTGGGAGAGGGGGTGGACGGCCTGTTCCAGCAGGATGTTGCCGGGTTCGCGGAACATCCAGTGGCCGAACTGGCGGGCGGCCAGCTGGCGGAGGGGGACGTTGTAGGTGCAGGCGACGAAGCGCGGGCGGCCGAGGCGGCCCGCTGCCACCATGGCGCGCAGGCGGGCGAAGGCGGGGTGGTGGACGAAGTTCTGGTTGACGCCGAGCGGGGTGGCGGTCGCGGCGGCGACGAGGCGATGGGCGGCGTCGGCGGTGGCGGCGAGCGGTTTTTCGAGCAGGACGGGGATGCCGGCAGAAAGAAGGGTGGCGGCGACGGGCTCGTGCAGGTCGGGCGGGACGAGGACGTGGGCGCGGTCGAAGGCCTTCGCCTCGATCGCGGCCTCGATGGTGGCATGGACGGCGACCCCGTCGCCCGCGAGGCGTCGTGCGGCGGCGAGGTTGGGGTCGACGACGGCGGTGACGGTGTGGCGGCCGGATGCGCGGATGGCGTCGAGGTGGACGCGGGAGATGTATCCGGCGCCGACGAGTCCGATACGGCTCATGCGGGGGTGCCGGCCGCCAGGGTTGCCGCCACGTCGGACACGACGCCGCTGCGGCCGCCCAGCCGTTCGTGGAAGTAGCGGAAGTAGTCGTCGATGCGGGCGAGGAAGGCGGTGCGCTCGGCTTCCGTCCGGACATAGTCGGTGGCGCCGGGCAGAAGGCTGGAGCTGTGGAGCGCCATCATGAACAGGCGCTCCCCGCGGGCGATGCCGGCGCGGGTCAGGCGGACCATGTCGAGCAGGGTGTGTCCTTCAGGGCTGAGGCGGAGGCGTTCGAGCAGGCCGAGGCGGGCGGCGATGCCGGGAAGGTGCAGCACGCGGCCAAGGGCGCCGTGGAGGGTGGGGTAGAGGTGCTGCCCCGATCCGGCGAGCTGCCCGGCGAACCCGGCGGAGAGCGGGATTTCGACGATCCCTTCCGCCGTCTCGAACGGCTGGCCCGTCCAGTCCTGGAAGTTGGGGCCGCCCAGCGGGGTGAAATCGGTGAACGGCACGATGCTGCTGTCGACGCGGTAGCCGAGTTCGGCGAGGAAGCCCGCGGTCTGCGGGCCGACGCCGTAGCCGCCGGCCTTGAAGATGCGGGGTGCCGCGCCGAAGGTGGTCTCGATCGCGGTGGTCAGGGTCTGCAGCTTGCGGCGTTCGAGGTCGGGCGGGAGGTTGCAGGCGAAGGCGTGCCAGGCGTCGAGCTTCTCCTCGACGGGCGGGGTGACCCAGGGGTGGAGGTGGGCGCCGATCTCGCAGCGCCCGTCCTCGGCGATGGCGCGGAGGAGGCTGACCGCTTCCGGCGCGCTGGTGACGGGGTGGTCGACGAGGTAGGCGGGCCGGATCCCGTGGCGGTCGAAGATGGCCTGCAGCATCGGGACGAGCTGGACGTTGGCGACGGAGCGGCTGTTCGGGCTGGGCGGGGCGCGCCAGTCGAACTCCTCCTCGGTGTCGATGACGACGAGGAGGGTGGGCGCCCAGTCGCGCGGGACGGGCAGCGTTCGACGGCCGGCGAACAGGCTGGATGCAGGTTCGACCACCATGAGGTGCGGGATCGCCCGGCTGGGGTCGCTCAACAAACGTTCCGTCTCCACCCCGTCAGCGCGTGCGGTCCTGCCGGGACCGTGACAAGATGTTACATGAGCTTGGCGTGCGCTGGAAGCCGCGGGGACGACATTCGCGGTGTGCTTGCCGTTATTCGCCGGCGGTGCGTATGGGGGGCCTGTCTCGATTGTTGATGGGTGGCCTGCACTGTAGGGTGCGCGGCAGGTCGCTCATCTCACGCAGGCATTCCACGTTGACGGGTTCACCAGGCTGATGGATGGTTTACGGGCTCCGCCGGGGCAGGGGACGCCTGCTTCCCCCGCGCCGATGGATCGCGTCCTGCAGGATTCGTCGCTTTATCTGCTCGGGAACATCGCAAGCCGGGTGATCGGCTTCCTGGCCATCCCGTTCTATTCGCGGTTCCTGACGCCGGCGCAGTATGGGCTGATCGAGCTGATCGAGCTCAGCACGCAGACGGTGGCGATCGCGTTCGGGTTGCAGGCGATCGGGGCGGCGCTCAGCCGGGTGTTCCACGACCAGCGGACGCCGGAGTCGGAGCAGGCCGTCGTATCCACGTCGCTGATCTTCACGGCGCTGCTCAGTGCCTTCGTGACAATCGTCGCGGTGGCGGGCGCGCGGCCCTTGAGCCTGCTGGTGTTCCACGACGACCAATGGGTCGACCTGCTGCGCGCGGCGTTCGTCGCGATGTTCTTCAGCAACATGATCGAGGTGGTGCTGGTCTACGAGCGGATCCGCAACAACGCCCGGTTCTTCCTGGGCTACACGCTCGTCACGCTGGGCGCGTTGCTTGGGTTCAACATCCTGTTCATCGGGTTCCTGGACGCGGGCGTCTGGGGTTTCGTGAGCAGCAAGCTGGTGGTTTCGGTCAGCAGTTGCCTTTATCTGGGCTTTCGCATGAAGCGGGACGTGGGGTTCCGGTGGCGGGGGATGTACATTCCCGAGCTGGTGCGGTTCGGCGCGCCGCTGGTCGTGTCCAGCCTGTCGTACTTCGCCATCCATTTCTCCGACCGGTTCTTTCTCAGCTCCTCGGTCAGCCTGGCCGAGCTGGGGCGCTATGCCCTGGCGTACCGCTTCGCGATCCTGGTGAGCGCGCTGGTGGGCGACAGCTTCGCGAAGAGCTGGAACGTGACGCTGTACCGCTACATCGACCGGCCCGATTGGCGGGAGCAGTTCACGCGGGTCGCCTCGTACCTGACCTACATCCTGTATGCGACGGCGCTGGCGATCGCGCTGTTCAGTCCGGAGCTGCTGCGGGTGATGGTGCCGCCGGATTACTTCCCGCCGCCGCTGCTGCTGCCGATCATCATCGCGTCGTACCTCGCGCGGGAGATCGGGGATTTCTTCCGGACGCTGCTGCTGATCAACAAGCGGTCGGGGCTGGTGGGGCGGATCGCGCTGGCGGGCGCGCTGGTGAACCTGATCGCGAACATGGCGCTGATCCCGGTCTGGGGAATCTACGGCGCCGCGGTCGCGACGTTGATCACCTGGGTCGTGTACATGATCGTGTGCTGGACGGTCGCCAATCGCGAGCACCGCTTGCCGGTCGACAAGGCCGCCTACCTGCGGCTGACGGTGCTGCTGGTCGCGATCTATGCGCTGGCCGCGGGGACGCGGGGAAGCTCGTTCGTCCTGCAGGTGGTGCTCGATTCGTTGTGGGTCCTGCTGTTCTGCGGGTTGGCGCTGCGGCTGTTCTTCACGGCGGCGGAGCGGCGCGGCGCGCTGGGGCTGCTGGGGTCGATCGCGCTGTGGTTCATGAACCGGGGCGGGGCGGTGGCCGCGCCGGGGCCGGGGCCGCGGCGGCTGCTGATGGTCGCCTACTACTATCCGCCGCAGAACGAGATCGGGGCCGCGCGCCCCCACCGGCTCGCGCGGTATCTCAGGCGGCGGGGGATCGACGTCGATGTGGTGACGTCCGCCAAACCGGTGCAGGACGCGGATGAGGGCGTCGTGGTGATCCGCACCGGGCAGGACCGGGCGGCGCTGCGGCGCGGGGGCGGCTGGCGGCTTCGGCTCGGCGCCGCGGCCCTGCATGGGCTGGAGCGGCTGTTTCTGCCGTATGAGGACCGGCTGGGGTGGTTCCCGCATGCGTATACCGCGGCACGGGCGCGACTCGGGCCCGGCACGGTCCTGTTCTCCACCCAGCCGCCGACCGTCACGCACATGGTCGCGCTGGTGCTCAAGGCGCGGACGGGCGCGCCGTGGATCGCCGACTTCCGCGATCCGCTGTGGGGAAATCCATACCGCACGTCGCAGCGCGCCTCGGTGATGGACCCTGTGCTGGAGCGGCTGACGGTCGAGAATGCGGACGCCGTCGTTGCGAACACCGAGGCGGCGGCGGCCTTGATGCGGGACCGCTACCCCGAGATGCAGGACAAGATCGTCGTCATCTGGAACGGGTTCGACCCCGAGGACGGGCTGCGGCCCGCGCCCGCCCCGGTGGCTGCGCGCCGGGTCATCGCGCATGTCGGGACGTTGTACGGCAACCGCACGCCCCTGCCGCTGCTGCTGTCGCTGGAGCGGTTGATCACCGCCGGCGCGCTGGACCCCACGTCGATCCAGTTCCGCCAGGTCGGCCGCACGGACCCGAACTGCCTGAACATCGCCGATCCCGTGCTCGATACGCTGACCGGCCTGGGGTGTTGCGAGATCGTCAGCCGCAACGTGCCGGCGCGGGAGGCGCGGGCGGCGATGGCCGGGGCGGAGTGGCTGCTGCTGCTGGACATGAACATCGTCAATCCCGGGCTGCAGGTGCCTGCCAAGACGTTCGAGTACATCCGGACGGGGCGCCCGATCCTGGCGCTGACGGTGCCCGGGTCTTCGACCGAGCGGGTGCTGGCGATCGCCGGGGTGGCGCATGCGTGCATCGACCTGGCCGCACCGCCGGAGCAGTTCGATGCCGCCGTGCTGGCGTTCCTGCGTGGCCCGACGGGCCCGTCGGTCCCGAGCGCCGCGTTCGCGGCTGCGTTCGAGGCGCGGCACCAGGTGGAGCACCTGATCGCGCTGATCGACCGTGTGAGTCCGCAGCCGGCGCCCTGACCCGGCCGGTGCGCGGCACTGGCGCCGTGGGGCGGCCTGCGGCATTGTGCGAGGCAGGAGGACGACATGTGCGGCTTGGCCGGCATCTACCATCCCGAGGGTGCGCCGATCGACCGTGGCCTGCTGGGGCGCATGACGGGCGCGCTGGGGCACCGGGGCCCGGATGGCGACGGGTTCCATATCGAGGCCGGGGTGGGGCTCGGGCATCGGCGGCTGTCGATCGTCGATGTCGCGGGCGGGCATCAGCCGATGTGGAACGAGGACGAGTCGGTCGTCGTCGTGTTCAACGGGGAAATCTACAACTTCAGCGAGTTGCAGCCAAAGCTTGCGGCGCTGGGGCACGTGTTCCCGACCCGGTCGGACACGCAGGCGATCATCCATGGCTGGGAGAGCTGGGGGCCGGACTGCCTGCAGCATCTGCGCGGGCAGTTCGCGTTCGTGCTGTGGGACCGGCGGCAGCGGACGCTGTTCATGGCGCGGGACCGGATGGGCGAGAAGCCGCTGTATTATGCGCGGCACCCGGACGGGTCGTTCGTGTTCGGGTCGGAGATGGCGGCGCTGGCGCAGGTGCCGGGGCTGCCGCGGCAGATCTCGGCGGCGGCGGTCGACGATTTCTTCGCGCTGGGGTACGTCCCCGATCCGCATACGATCTTCGACGGGATCCACAAGCTGCCGGCGGCGCATTACCTGCTGCTGCGGGAGGGGAGCCACGCGGCGCCGCGGCGGTACTGGTCGGCGCCCACCGCGGTGCGGCAGACGACCGAGGCGGAGGCGGTCGTCGAGTTGCGGGCGCGGCTGGTGGACGCGACGGCGGATTGCCTGGTGGCCGACGTGCCGTTGGGGGCGTTCCTGTCGGGGGGCGTGGACAGCAGCGCGGTGGTGGCGACGGCGGCCGGGTTGAAGTCATCGCCGCTGCAGGCGTTCACGATCGCCTTCCCGGGGGTGGAGGACGAGACGCCGCTGGCGCGCCAGGTGGCCGAGCGGTACGGCGTCGTGCAGCACGTGGGCCATGCGGCGCCGGATTACCTGGCTGCGGTGCGAAGCCAGGCACGGGTGTTCGGGGAGCCGTTCGGGGATAGCTCGTCGGTGCCGACCGAGGCGGTGTGCGCGCTGGCCCGGACGCATGCGACGGTGGCGCTGTCGGGGGATGGCGGGGACGAGGTGTTCGCGGGGTATCGGCGATACCGCTGGCACAAGCTGGCGGAGGCAGTGCGGGCCTACGTGCCGGCGCCGTTGCGCCGGGGCGTGCTGGGTCAGTTGGCGGCGGCGTATCCGAAGATGGACTGGGCGCCGCGGTGGCTGCGGGCCAAGCACACGCTGACGGAGATCAGCCTGGACAGCGCGCTGGGCTATTACCGGACGGCGGCGAAGGTGCATCATTCGCAGCGTCGGGCGCTGTTTTCCCCGACGCTTCGGGCGCGGCTCGATGGGCATGACCCGGCGGCGCGGTTCGTCGATCTCATGCAGGCCTGCGACGGGGGCGATACGCTGCTGCAGGCGCAGTATGTCGACGTGAACACGTGGCTGGTGGGCGACATCCTGACGAAGGTCGACCGGACGAGCATGGCGCACTCGTTGGAGGTTCGGGCGCCGTTCCTGGATCATCGGATCGTGGAATGGGGGATGTCGCTGCCGGCGTCGCTGAAGCTGCGGGGGCAGGAGGGGAAGTATGTGCTGAAGCGGGCGCTGGAGCCGCTGCTGCCGCCCGAGATCCTGTATCGGCAGAAGCAGGGGTTCGCGATGTCGTTATCGTCGCTGCTGCGGGCGGAGGCGCCGCGGCTGCGGGAACGGCTGCTGTCCGGGCCGATGCAGGATAGCGGGTTGTTCGACCCGGCGGCGATCGCGACGCTGATCGACCGTCACGAGAGCGGACGGTTCGATCACTCGGCGCCGCTGTGGCTGCTGCTGGCGTTCGAGGGATTCCTCGCGGCGCAGTCGGTGCCGAGCACGGTGCGGCACGCGGCCTGAGGGCGCGGCCGCTTGGGGTTGCGGGCCCCTCTCCCGCAGGGGGAGAGGGGGACGGGCGCCGGGTCAGGCGGTGGGTTGGGGGCGGCCGATTCCGCGGTAGTCGAAGCCGGCGGAGGTCATGGCCTGAGGGTCGAACACGTTGCGAAGGTCCATGACCAGGGTGCCGCGCATGACCTCCCGCAGCTTGACCGGGGCCAGGGCGCGGAAGTCGTTCCATTCGGTGATGACGACGAGGATGTCGGCGCCGGCGGCGGCGTCGTAGGCGTCGGCGCAGAAGGTGACGGAGTCGGGCAGCATGGCGCGGGCGTGGTCCATGCCCACGGGGTCGAAGGCGCGGACGGTGCCGCCCTCCTCGGCCAGGCGGCTGACGATGGGGAGGCTGGGGGCGTCGCGCATGTCGTCGGTCTCGGGCTTGAAGGTGAGGCCGAGGACGGCGATGGTCTTGCCGTGGACGCTGCCGCCGGCGGCCTGGATGATGCGGGCGGCCATGCTGGACTTGCGGGCGTCGTTGACCTGGACGGTCGCTTCGACCAGGCGGGAGGGGGCGCCCCAGTCCTGGGCGATGCGCATGAGGGCGAGCGTGTCCTTGGGGAAGCAGCTGCCGCCGAAGCCGGGACCGGGGTGGAGGAACTTGCGGCCGATGCGGCCGTCGAGGCCGATGCCGCGGGCGACGTCGTGGACGTCGGCGCCGACCTTCTCGCAGAGGTCCGCCATCTCGTTGATGAAGGTGATCTTCATGGCCAGGAAGGAGTTGGCGGCGTATTTGGTGAGTTCCGCGGCTTCCAGGCTGGTGAAGAGGATGGGCGCCTCGATCAGATAGAGCGGCCGGTAGAGGCGGCGCATGACTTCGCGGGCGCGTTCGCTGGATGTGCCGATGACGACGCGGTCGGGGCGCATGAAGTCGCCGATGGCGCTTCCTTCACGGAGGAACTCCGGGTTGCTGGCGACGTCGAATTCGAGGTCCGGGCGGGCGGTGCGCATGATTTCGGCGATGCGGCGGCCGGTGCCGACGGGGACGGTGGATTTGGTGACGACGACGGCGTAGCCGGTCAGGGCGCGGGCGACCTGTTCGGCGGCGGCGTTGACGTAGGATACGTCGGCGTGGCCGTCGCCGCGGCGGGTGGGGGTGCCGACGGCAATGAAGACGGCTTCGGCGCCGGCGACGGCCTCGGCCAGGTCGTCGCCGAAGCTGAGGCGGCCGGCGGCGACGTTCTCGGCCACCAGGCGGTCGAGGCCGGGTTCGTAGATGGGGATGCGGCCGTCGCGGAGGGCGCCGAGCTTGGCCGGGTCGGTCTCGACGACGGCAACCTCGACGCCGAGGTCGGCGAAGCAGGCGCCCGACACGAGCCCGACATAGCCGCCGCCGATCATCGCTATACGCAAAACAGGGATCCTCCGTCCGAAGCGGGCGCAATCCACCATATCCCGGGGCCGGGGGCCAGCCCGGACGTCCGTTCAGTCCAGGCGTGGCGTTTGGCGGGCGGCGCTCTCGTCGAGCTCATGCTGGTCGCGGCGGGCCTGGTTGCCGGCGAGCGATGCGGCGCGGGCGGCGATCATGGTCGAGACGGCCTCCATCGCAGTGTTGCAGGCCTGCAGCTCGGCCCGGCGGCACGCGGCTGCGGCCTCCATCCGGTCATGCAGGGCGCGGGCCTGCGCGGCGCGGTGGCGCGCGGCGGGCAGCCAGGCGGCGAAGGCCTCGACGAGCGCGTCGTCGCCGGCGGGATCGGCGGCGATCCGGGCCTCGGATTCGATGGCGCGTTCGGCCGTGCATGCGGCGTCGTGCGCGGCGGTGGCGTCCGCGAGGGCTGCCGCGAGCACCCGGCGGGCGTCATCGACGGCGCGGCGGCGGAGCAGCAGGGCGGTGGCGAGGGGGTCACGCGTCATCGTTCAGCGCCTTGCGGAGGCCGGCGAAGGCGTCCGGGATGGATGTGCCGGCATCGGCGGGGTCACGGGATTGGGTGATGAGGGCTTCGATGCGGGGGGCGAGCCGGAGCGCGCGGTCGGCCGCCTGGTCGGCTCCCGGCTTGTAGGCGCCCAGCCGGACGAGGTCGGCGAGTTCGGCGGCCTGGGCCAGGGTGGCGCGCGCGGTGCGGGCGAGTAGGGCCTCGTCGGGCTGCAGGCAGCCGGGCACGGTGCGCGAGAGGGAGCGCAGGACGTCGATGGCGGGGAAGCGCCCGGTTTCCGCGATCCGGCGGTCGAGGACGACGTGACCGTCGAGGATGCCCCGCACGGCGTCGGCGACGGGTTCGTTGTGGTCGTCACCCTCGACGAGGACCGTGAACAGGGCGGTGATCGCGCCCTGGGCCGGTCCGGGGCCGGCGCGTTCGAGCAGGCAGGGGAGTTCCGCGAACATGCTGGGGGGGTATCCGCGGGTGGCGGGCGGTTCTCCGGCAGCAAGCCCGATCTCCCGCAGCGCCAGGCAGAACCGGGTGACGCTGTCCATGAGGAGGAGGACGGAGCGGCCCTGGTCGCGGAAGTGTTCGGCGACGGTCATGGCGGCGTAGGCGGCCTCGCGGCGGAGGAGGGCGGGCTGGTCGGAGGTGGCGACGACGACGACGGAGCGCGGGAGGGCGTCGCCGAGGTCGTCCTCGATGAACTCCCGCACCTCCCGCCCGCGTTCGCCGACGAGGGCGAGGATGACGACGTCGCAGGCGGCGTGGCGGGCGAGCATGGCGAGGAGGGTGGATTTGCCGACCCCGGAGCCGGCGAAGAGGCCGAGGCGCTGGCCGGCGCGGGAAGTGGCGAACAGGTCGAGCGCGCGGACGCCCCAGGCGATCGGGGGGCCGAGACGGGCGCGGGTTGTGGCGGCGGGCGGTGCCGCGCGGACCGGGCGGGGGGCGCCTTGCGGGAGCGCGCCCTTGCCGTCGAGGGGATTGCCGAGGGGATCGATGACCCGGCCGAGCCAGGTGTCGGCCACGGCCAGGCATGCCGGGGCGGCATGGAGGATGGTCCTGGCCTCGGCGCCCGGGCCGACGCCGGCGAGGGACCCGAGGGGCATGGCGCGGGCCCGGCCGGCGTGGAAGCCGACGATCTCGGCCTGGATCGCCCCCTGCGCGCGGCCCTTGAGAGCGACCCGGTCGCCGATGGCGAGGAGGGGGGACAAGCCGCCGATCTCGGTCCCGACGCCCTGAAGGTTGATGACCCGGCCGGTCGCCACGGGCCCTGTGGCGCGGGTGATCGCGGGGGGCGCCTGTCGCAACCGGTTTGCAAGCCTGGTTCGGTTCATGTGTCCTCGGGATGGCGATCCATGAAAGCGAGAGTGTACGGGGAATGCCTCTCTGTTCGGTTAATCTCAATCTTGGGATGATTTCAGGGGTAAAAATGGTCGACAGATGCACGTTGTGGTTGCATAGTGTGTTCAGAAAATCTGGACAGGAGCAAACAATGCGAGTTCTGATTGTGGAAGATGATGGCTTGGCCAACCGTGCGCTGGTGGGGGCGCTCCGGGCCGAGGGCGTGATCGTCGACCAGATCGACAGCGGTGAGGAAGCTCTCGAGCTGGCGCGCCACTACGACTACGACGTCGTGCTGCTGGATCTCGTGCTGCCGGACGGGGACGGATATGACGTGGTGCGCCGGATGCGGTCGGCGCGGATAGAGACGCCGATCATCGTGCAATCAGCGGTTGTGCGCCCGCAGGCGCGGGTGAAGGCGTTCAGCATGGGTGCGGACGATTTCGTGACGAAGCCGTATGACCATGGCGAGATGTTTGCGCGCATGCAGGCGATCGTGCGGCGGAGCAAGGGGTATAGCCAGCCGACACTGCGATGCGGGTTGCTGGAGCTGAGCCTCGACAGCCATGAGGTGACGGTGGCGGGGCGGCCGGTGCAACTGACCGGCAAGGAGTATGCGATCCTCGAGTTGCTGGTGCTGCGGAAGGGGATGGTGCTCACGAAGGAGGTGTTCCTGAATCACCTGTATGGGGGGATGGACGAGCCGGAGATGAAGATCATCGACGTGTTCATCTGCAAGTTGCGGAAGAAGCTTGCGATGGCGGGTGCGACGAACGTGATCGGGACGGTGTGGGGCCGGGGCTACATGGTGCGCGATCCGTCGAGCCATCCGATGCTGGCGCCGGCTACGTCGGCGGCGGCGCAGTCGGTTGCGATGCCGGTCCTGGAACGGCTTTCGGCGTAGAGGTGCGGGGTTCAGGTCCGGCGATAGGCGGCCAGGATGGCCGCCCCTTCGGGTCCTGCGCGGCTGGTCCATTGGGCGACGATGTCGGTTGCGGCCCTGGCCAGGGTGTCCCGTATGTCGGGCGCGGTGGCGACCCGGACGCCGTTGGCTTTCATCCGGGCCTCGTTTGCGTCGAGGCGGGTGGCCATGGCCCGGAACTGCCGGGCTTCGGTCTGGACGGCGGCGGTGGCGAGTGCCTCGCGGACCGGGAGGTCGAGGGCGACGAGTGACGCCGTCCGGCAGAAGGCGAGGCTGAGGGGGGAGGCGTAGTCCAGCACCGTGAAGTGAGGGAGGATTTCCCACAGTCGTGCGCCGGCGCCGCCGTCACCGGAGGACATGACTGCGTCGAGCTCGCCGGAGCGCAGGCGGGGGGCGGCGTCGGCAAAGGAGATCTGGACGGGTGCGGCCCCGGCTGCGCGCATGATGGCGGTGCTGGCGGCGTCGTAGGTGCGGACGCGCAGGCCCTGGAGGGCGCCGGGGCCGAGCGCCGTCCGGGACCACAGGCCGGTCGCGGGCCAGGGGGTGGCGTAGAGCAGCGACAAGCCGCGGGCGCCCAGGGCGGCGTCGTAGGCGGGACGCGCGGCCGCGAGCAGCCGGGCCGTGTCGGCGGTCGACGCGGTGAGGAAGGGCAGGGCGGAGAGTTGGAAGATTGCGGCCTCGTTCGCGAGGGCGCCGGTGAAAGCGTCGGCTGCCTCGACCCGGCCTTCCGCCACGGCCTGGATCATCGTGGCCGAGCGGATGCCGTCGGGTGCGTCATAGGCAGGGGTGACCGTGAGGGCGCCGGCGGCGAGGCGGGTCGCGGATTCGGCGAAGGTCGCGATGCCCTCGCCCGGCATGGCGGTGGCGGGGTATTCGGTGACGATGCGCCAGGATCGTTGGGCCGAGGCGGGACGGGGGTCGGGGAGGGCGGCGAGGAGCAGGGCGGTCAGGACGTCGCGTCGGGCCGGCATGGTCGGTCGTCTCCTGCTCGGGTTGGGCGTAGAGTAGCGGGATCATGAACTTCCGCCACTACGAGGCGCTGTATTGGATCGGGCGGCTGGGCAGCTTCCATGCCGCGGCCCGGCATCTGCGCACGTCGCAGGCCGCCATCTCGTTGCGGGTCCGGGATCTGGAGCGGCAGTTGGGCGTGGTTGTGTTCGAGCGGGTGCATGACGGGGTGCGGCCGACGGCGAAGGGGCTGGAGCTGCTGCCCTACGCGGCGCAGGTGATCGCGATCGAGGCGGAGGTGCAGCGGCTGGGCAGCGCCGCAGCACTTTCGGGGCGGGTGCGGTTCGGGGCGACGAGCATCCATGCGTCGACGTGGTTGCCGACGCTGCTGCACCGGATCGCGGCGGAGACTCCGGGGATCATGGTGGATCTCGCGATCGACACGAGCGAGACGTTGCAGGGGATGATGGAGCAGGGGCGGCTGGACGTCGCGGTGCTGGCCGGGCCGGTGGAGAGCGCGCGGCTGTCGACGGAGCGGATCGGGGCGATCCCGAACATCTGGGTGGCGAGTCCCCGGCTGGGGGTGGGGGCGTGCGACGCGCGGGGGTTGGCGCGGCATCCCATCATCTCCGACCGGCCTGGCAGCCGGCTGCATGCGGCGGTGCTGGCGTGGTTCCGGGCGGAGGGGGTGGAGCCGCAGCGGCATCACAGCGCGTCGCACCTGCAGACGCGGCTGCATCTGGCGGAGGCGGGGGGGGGGGTGGCCCTGGCGGCGCATTGGGCGGCGATGGGGGGGGTGCGGCAGGGGATTCTGGTGGTGGTGGAGACGGGGCGGGCGGCGCCGCAGCTGGATTATGCGCTGGTCTGCGCCGATGCGGCGTTGTCCCCGGCGGCGCAGCGTGTGGCGGCGGCGGCGCGGGCGATGCTGCGGGAGAAGCCGGACCTGGATTCGTATTTCGCGGCGGCGAGTATCGCCGAGCGATAAGGGCGGCAGCTGCCGAGCGGATTTCCGGGGCGTTCCGGGCGATCCGCGTTGACAGGGGCGGGCGGTGATTTCCAGGGTGGGCTGCCATTGCGCGAGGGACGCCATGACCGGGATCGATCGTCGCCATCTGCTGGGTGCAGCACTTGCTGCGGGGGTCGCGCGGCCGGTTTCGGCGCAGGAACGGGCGGCGATGATCGAGGGTGCGCGGCGGGAGGGGAGCGTCGCGTTCGCGAACTCGATCTCGGTCGCCGGGTTTCCGCGGTTCCTGGATGCGTTCATGGCGAAGTACCCGTTCATCGATGCGAAGGCCGGGCTGTATTCGGCGCCGACGGGGCGGGTGCTGGCGCGGGTCGAGGGGGAGATGAAGGCGCGGGCGCTGAGCTTCGACGTGCTGCATGTGGCGTCGCTGGCGCCGTATCTGGCGATGTCGCGGCAGGGGCTGCTGGCGGAGTACGTCTCGCCGGAGCTGGCGGCGTATCCGGCCGAGGCGCATGACCGGGGGCAGTGGACGACGGCGCGGATCGTGGGCGTGATCATGGCGTACAACCGCAACACGCTGCCGGCCGGGCTCGTGCCGAAGGGGTGGGCGGACCTGCTGCGGCCGGAGTTCAAGGGCCGCAAGCTGGTGATCCAGGATTCGGCGGCGGGGACGTGCTTCAACCAGATGTACATGCTGGAGAAGACGCTGGGGCGTGACTTCATGAAGCGCTTTGCCGAGCAGAAGCCGATCATCGTGGCCACGACGCCGCAACTGATCGACCTGCTGGTGCGGAACGAGGCGATGATTGGGGCGACGGTGGATCATTACCGGGCGTTCGAGCCGGATCCGGTCAAGGCGGGGATCGTGGGGGTTTATCCCGCCGAGGGGATGCCGCTGGCGACGGCGCCGATCGCGGTGTTCCGGGATGCGCCGCATCCGAACGCGGCGCGGCTGTTCGTGGATTTCGTGCTGTCGGAGGAGGGGCAGGTGCTGCTCAACACCGACATCTTCGGGGTCTATTCGATGCGGCGGGGTATCGTGCCGGCCGCCGGGCAGTTGCCGCTGGAGCAGGCGAAACCGTTGGTGCCGAAGGACCTGGCGGATTACGAGCGGGCCGCGGCGCGGTTTCCGGAGACGTTCGACGACCTGTTCAAGGCGTGACGCTCGGGTCCGGCTGAGGCGCGGGGGCCGAGGTGTCGGATCGTCAGCGGCATAGTGGCGGGGACACACCCACCCCCGGCCCCTCCCTGATCTCGGGGAGGGGGGACGTGCTTCGCTGGCCGCGGGCGGAGGCGGTGCTGACGTGCGGCTTGCTGCTGGTGCTGTCGTGGCTGGTGGCGGTGCCGGCGGTTTCCGTTCTGTGGTCGGGCGCCGATGGGCGGGCGCTGGGGCGGGTGCTGTCGGGGACCGCGATTCTGGGGAACACGCTGCTGATGGGGGCGGGGACGACGGTGTTCTCGCTGGTGCTCGGGGGGGCGTTGGCGCTCGTGCTGGTACGGATCGATGTGCCGGGGCGGGCGTGGCTGGAGCCTTTGGTGCTGTTGCCGCTCTATGTGACGCCGCTGCTGACGGCGGTCGCGTGGTCGTGGCTGGGGTCGCCGCGGGGCGGGCTGGTGAACCTGGTGGCGCAGCGCGTGTTCGGCGGGTCGGTGATCGATCTGCATGGGGCCGGGGGCGTCGTGTTCGTCGCGTCGCTGGCGTATGCGCCGGTGGCGTTCCTGCTGGTGGCCGCGGCGTTGCGGGGGATGGACCCGGCGCTGGAGGATAGTGCGCGGGTGCATGGCGCGAGTGCGCGCATGGCGTTCGCGCGGGTGACGCTGCCGTTGGCGCTGCCGGCGGCGCTGGGGGCCGGGCTGCTGGTGTTCGTGCAGACGATGGGGCTGTTCAGCATTCCGGCGGTGCTGGGGGTGCCGGGCGGGTTCGGCGTGGCGGGGACCGAGATATACCGGCTGCTGAACACGTATCCGCCGCGGCTGGCGCAGGCGGCGGCGTGGGGGCTGGTGCTGCTGGGCGCGACGGCGCTGCTGGTGGTGGCGCAGAACCGGCTGCTGGCCCGGCGGTCCTACGTGACGGTCGGGGGGAAGGCGTTCCGGCCGCGGCTGGTGCGGGTGGGCGCGGTGCGGTGGGCGCTGGCGGGGTTCGGGTGGGCCTATGTCGGGCTGGCGGTGGTGCTGCCGGTCGCGACGCTGGTGTGGGCGTCGCTGGTGCATTTCCTGACGATCGACCCGGTGCTGATGGGGTTCGATCTGCGGCATTTCCGCTATCTGCTGTTCACCTACCCGAAGGCGGTGCTGGCGACGGGGAACAGCCTGGGGCTGGGCGTGGCGACGGCGTGCGTGATCGTCGTGCTGTCGGCGGGGATCGGGTGGGTGGCGGTGCGGCGGCGGGGGTGGACGGCGCGGGGGGTGGAGCTGCTGGCGGTGGCGCCGTTGGCGATCCCTTCGATCGTGCTCGCGCTGGGGGTCCTGGGCACCTATGCGGGGCTGGATGCGGTGCCGATCTATGGCACGGCGGCGATCCTGCTGGTGGCGTATGTCGCGCATTTCCTGCCGTTCGGGGCGCGGGCGATGGCGGGGGCGATGCGGCAGCTGCATCCGGAGCTGGAGGATGCGGCGCGGGTTTCGGGCGCCGGGCTGCTGCATACGATGCGGCGGGTGGTGCTGCCGTTGACCCGGCCGACGCTCGCGGCCGTGTGGACGCTGGTGTTCGTGCTGGCGTTGCAGGAGGTGAGCGCGTCGATCCTGCTGTACACGGCGCGGAGCACCGTGCTGTCGGTCGCGATGTTCGACCTGTGGGAGGCGGGGGCGGTCAACGGGCTGGCGGCGTTGGGGGTGATGCAGTTGGCGATCACGTTCCTGGCGCTGTCGCTGCTGGCGCGGGTGCGGCAGCGCGGGGTGGCGGCGTGACGGCGGTCGATGTGTCGGGGCTGGTCGTGGCCTATGGGCCGGTGGCGGCGGTGGACCGGGTCGGATTCTCGGTGGGGCGGGGGGAGCACCTGACGCTGCTGGGGCCTTCGGGGTGCGGCAAGACGACGACGCTGCGGGCGGTGGCGGGGCTGGAGCGGCCGACCGGCGGGCGGATTTCGGTAGGCGGGCGGGTGGTGTTCGACGGGGAACGCGGGGTGGATGCGCCGCCCGAGGCCCGGGGGTTGTCGATGGTGTTCCAGTCCTATGCGATCTGGCCGCACATGACGGTGGCGGAGAACGTCGCGTTCCCGTTCCGGGCGCGGGGGGTGGGGCGGGCGGAGGCGGGGCCGAAGGTGGCGGAGGCGTTGGCGCTGGTGGATCTGGCCGGGTTCGCGGAGCGGCCGGCGACGATGCTGTCGGGAGGGCAGCAGCAGCGGGTGGCGCTGGCGCGGGCGATCGCGTTCGGGACGGAGGTCGTGCTGTTCGACGAGCCGCTGAGCAACCTCGATGCGCAGTTGCGTGTGCAGATGCGGGAGGAGCTGGCGGAGCTGCGGCGGCGGCTGGGGTTCGCTGCGATCTATGTGACGCACGACCAGGACGAGGCGTTCGCGCTGAGCGACCGGGTGGTGCTGATGCGGGCCGGGCGGATCGAGCAGGAGGGGAGTCCGGCGGCGCTGTATGCGGCGCCGCGGACGCGGTTCGCGGCGGCGTTCGTGGGGGTGCGGAACATCCTGGATGTCGAGGTTGCGGGGAACGCGGCGCGGCTTGCGGACGGGACGGTGCTGCGGATCGTCGATGACGGTCCGGCGGGGCGGGCGGCGGTGGCGTTCCGGCCGGGGGCGGTGGTGCTGGGGACCGGGCTGCCGGCGACGGTCAGCCGGGTGCTGTTCGCGGGGGAGTTGCTGCACGTGTTCCTGCGGTGCGGGCCGGTGGAGGTGTGCGCGCATGCCCGGCCGCGGCCGGGGCTGGAGCCGGGCGCCATCGTGCATTGGAGCGTGCCGCCCGGCGAGTGCCGGGTGCTGCGCGAATAGGAGGCTGACATGAACGAGATTTCCAACCGTGGGTTGAGGATCCTGTGTCCCAACGGGCATCTGGGGTTTGCGCCGACGAAGGAGGGGAGCTTCCGGCTGGGGCTGGAGGCGGAGCCGGATCTGATCGCGTGCGACAGTGGCAGCAGCGATTGCGGGCCGGTGCCGCTGGGCCAGGACGGGACGGCGAGCCCCCTGGCGTGGCAGACGCACGACATCGAGCTGATGCTGCTGGGGGCGCGCAAGCTGGGCGTGCCGATGATCATCGGGTCGGCGGGGGATACGGGGACGAACAGCCGGGTCGACCGGTATGTGGGGATCGTGCGGGAGCTGGCGGCGAAGCACGGGCTGCCGCGGTTGAAGGTCGGGTATTTCTATTCGGAGGTTCCGAAGGAGCTGGTCCGGGCCCGGCTGGGGCAGGTGCGGGGGCTGGACGGGCGGGCGGACCTGACGGCGGGGGAGCTGGATGCGACCGACCGGATCGTCGCGGTCGCGGGCGTGCATCCGTTCATGACGCTGCTGGACATGGGCGCGGATGTCGTGATCGGGGGGCGGAGCAGCGATTGCGCGATCTTCGCGGCGCCGGCGTTGCGGCGGGGCTATCCGGAGGCGCTAGCGTATTATTACGGGAAGGTGATGGAGTGCGCGTCGTTCTGCGCCGAGCCGTATGCGGGCAAGGAAAGCATCATCGGCGAGATCACGATGGAGGACGTGCGGGTGACGGCGATGCTGCCGGAGCAGCGGTGCACGGTGGCGTCGGTGGCCGGGCACGCGATGTACGAGCGGAGCAACCCGTTCTACGAGCACTTCCTGGGCGGGCACATCGACATGCGGGACTGCGTGTACGAGCAACTGACGGAGCGGACGACGCGGGTGACGGGACCGGTGTACGTGCCGGCCGAGGAGCTGCGGGTGAAGCTGGAGGGCGCGGGGAAGGTCGGGGAGCGGTATGTCGGGCTGGTGGGGGTTCGGGACCCCTACACGATCGCGCGGATCGACGAGGTGATCGCGTGGGCCCGGGCGGCGGTGGTGGAGCGGTTCGGCCCATCTGGGGGCGAGGGGGGGTGGGAGCTGAGCTACACCGTGTATGGGCGGGACGGGATCATGGGAGCGTTGGAGCCGAACCGGGAGCGCCCGGCGCATGAGCTGTGCGTGGTGGTGCAGGGGGTGGCGCCGACGGCCGAGATGGCGGAGGAGGTGACGATCACGGGGTCGCGGCAGATGTTCTATGCGCGGTTGCCGGACGTGAAGGGGACCGCGGGCGGCGTCGCGTTCCTGCTGGACGAGGTGATGCGGACCAGCCCGGCGTATCGGTGGACGCTGAACCACACGATGCCGGTCGGGGACCCGATGGAGCTGTTTCCGGTGCATATGACGGAGGTGGGGGGATGACGCCCGCGATGACGCCCCCGATGACACCGTTGACGGAGCTGGCGAAGGCGATCCGCAGCAAGAATGCGGGGCCGGACAAGGTGACGTTCGACGTGATCTTCCGCGACCGGGCGGCGTACGACCGGGTGCGGGCGAGCGGGGTGCTGTCGCGGGCGGCGGTGCGGGCGTTGTACGGGGTGCCGGATTCGCGGATCAGCGACCACGTGGAGTTCGATCCGGCGTTCGCGATCAAGTTCACGCTGTATCGGGAGCGGCCGAGCGGGAGCCTGGGGGATGGGGACATCTTCGGCAGCCAGCAGTACGGGCCGTTGCTGGGGATCATGGTTCCGGGGGAGTGAGGTGGTTCCGGGGGGGAGCCCGATATCGACGGCATCAAGGGTCTGACCCGGACCGATGGGGTTCCAGCGTCAAGCACCCTCACCCCGACCCTCTCCCACCGGGAGAGGGAGTCGTCGTTTCGTGCCGCTGGCGTCGGGCGTTTCCAGTCGCTCCGTTGAGGTCGCAAACACGGTCCGGCCTATGCGGTCATGCGCCTGACCCATGCAGGGCATCCGTCAGGGTGCGGCGGAGGGCGTTGAATTCGGGGCTGGCGACGTCGCGGGGGCGGGGGAGGTCGATGCGGGTTTCGGCGACGATGCGGCCGGGCCCCGGGGACATAAGGACGACGCGGTCGGCCAGGACCAGGGCTTCCTCGATGGAGTGGGTGACGAAGACGATGGTGAGGCGGGTCGCCTGCCAGAGGCTGAGGAGTTCCAGTTGCAGGCGCTCGCGGGACATGGCGTCCAGCGCGCCGAAGGGTTCGTCCATGAGGACGAGGGCGGCGTCGTTGGCGAGGACCCGGGCGATCGCGACCCGCTGCTTCATGCCGCCGCTGAGCTGGTGGGGGTAGGCGTCGGTGAAGCGGTCGAGGCCGACCATGGTGACGAAGCGGGTGGCCCGGGCGGCGATGTCGCTGGCGGGGAGGTTGCGGGAGCGGGGGCCGAAGGCGACGTTGTCGCGGACGGTGAGCCAGGGGAAGAGGCCGTAGTCCTGGAAGACCATGCCGCGGTCGGGGCCGGGGCCGGCGATGGGGCGGCCGTGCATGAGGAGGCGGCCGCGTGTCGGGGTTTCGAAGCCTGCCATGAGGCGGAGGAGGGTGCTTTTGCCGCAGCCGCTGGCGCCGATGAGGCAGACGAACTCGCCGGGGGCGACGACGAGGTTGGCGTTTCGGAGGGCCTCGGTGCCGCCGGGGTAGGTCTTTCCGACTCCCTCGACCTGCATGAGGTCAGGCATGCCACTAGTAATTTTGGGGGCTCCAGCGCAGCAGGCGGCGGCCGATGGCCTGGACGGCCTGGTCGGAGGCGTAGCCGAGGAGGCCGATGACGATCATGCCGGCGATGACGATCTCGGTGCGGCTGAGCTGTCGGGCGTCCATGATCATGGCGCCGAGGCCGGTCTGCACGCCGGTCATCTCGCCGACGACGATGACGACCCAGGCGAAGCCGAGGCCGAGTCGGAGACCGGTGAAGATGCCGGGGAGGGCGGCGGGGAGGACGACGCGGGGGAAGATCATTGAGGGGCTGGCGCCGAGCATGGCAGCGGCCTCGAACAGGCGCGTCTCGACGCTGCGGACGCCGAAGATGGTGTTGACGAGGATGGGGTAGAAGGCGCCGAGGGCGACGAGGAAGAAGGCGCTTTTCGGGCCGAGGCCGAAGACGATCATCGACAGCGGCAACCAGGCGGTGACGGGGACGGGGCGGAGGACCTGGAACATCGGGTCGAGCAGGGCGCGGGCGAAGGGGAGGCGGCCGATCAGCAGGCCGATCGGGAGGGCGAGGGCGGCGGCGAGCAGGAAGCCGCCGTAGACGCGGCCGACCGAGGCGAGGATGTGGATGGGCAGGGTGCCGCTGAAGGCGTCGCCGTCGCGGCCGACGGCGAGGTCGAGCAACGCTTCCGCGACCTCGGCCGGGGGCGGGATGAGGCCATAGCCGGGGCCGCGGGTGGATGCCCACCACCCTGCGAGCAGGAGCAGGGGGAGGGCTGCGGCGAGGGCGGCGTGGGCCAGCCGGGTCAAGACGTGGCGACAGCGTCGCTGAAGCTGGTGTTCAGGAACGTCGTGAAGTCAGGAAGTTGCTTGATCTGCTTCAGCGAGAGCATGTGGTCGGCGTAGGTACGGGTCTGTGCCACCATCTCGGGCGACATGCGCCAGTTGAGTTCGACGTTGGGGGCGCTGATCTCGACCGCTTCCTTCTTCTGGCCGAGTTTCTGGACGGTCATGGCGACCATCTCGTCCCGGTGGGCCATCGCGTATTCGCTGGCCCGGCGCTGGATCTGCACCATCTCGCGCACCAGGGCGGGCTTCGATTGCACGGTTTCGGCGTGGGTGCCGACGACCATGTTCAGGCTGCCCATGGGGGTGGAGTAGGGGTATTCGAGCACGCGGCCGATGCCGGCGGCGATGCTGACGCCGGGGCCGGGTTCGGCGCCCACGTAGGCATCGACGTCGCCGCGGGCGAGGGCTGCGTGCATCTCGCTGAAGCTGACGCGGACGGGAGTGATGTCGCGGATCGAGAGGCCTTCCATGCGGAGGCGTTCGAGGATGAAGACCTCCTGCGTCGAGCCCGGCCAGATGGCGACGCGCTTCCCCTTGAGGGCGGCGAGGGCCTGGATGTCGCTGTCCTTCTTCACGACGACGGCCATGCCGCGGTTGCAGGCGGAGCCGACGATGACGAGGGGTTCGCGGGCGGCGGCGCCGAGGATGCCGGCGGCGATGCCGAAGGTGCCGAAGTCGACGGATTTGGTGACGACGGCGTTCTTGCACTCGGTCGGGCTTTCGAAGGGGATGACCTCGATGGTCATGCCGGCCGGGGCGAAGCGGTCGTAGAAGTAGGGGGTGATGGAGTGGATGAGCTTGAGGGCGCCCATGCGGACGGTGGTGGCCTGGGCCCTTGCGGGGCGGATGAAGGGGAGCGCGAGCGCGGCTGCGGCGATCGTCCGGCGGGTGAGGGTGGGGCGGCGGGTGAGCATGGGGCGGGCCTCCGGTTTTGGGCGAGTTGCATGCAACGTTCATGCCTTCGCGGGCGGGTGACGGGCGGGGCGGCGGGATTGTAGGGTGGCGCGATGACCGATGCCCTCGACCGCGTCCTTCTCGCTCTGCCGCGCGCCTATGCCGGGCCAGGGGGCGCCGTGGCCGTGCTGCGGGATGGCGCGGTGGTCGTGCGGCATGCGTGGGGGTGGGCGAATGCGGAGCGGCGCATCCCGTTCACGCCGGCCACGCTGTTCCGCATGTGCTCGGTGACCAAGCAGTTCACCTGTGGGGTTGTGCTGGAGTCGTTTCCGGATCCGGCGGTGCTGGATGGGGATGTGCGGGCGCGGCTGCCGTTGCTGGCGCGGGCGCCGGGGGCGCTGCATCTGTGCCACAACCAGTCGGGGCTGCGGGACTACTGGGCGGTGGCGATGCTGCTTGGGGCCGCCGCGGAGGGGGTGTTCGGCGATGCGGAGGCGGCGCGGCTGATCGGGGGGACGCGGTCGCTGCAGTTCGCGCCGGGGACGCAGTATTCGTATGTGAACCAGAACTTCCGCATCCTGTCCGACATCGTGCAGGAGCGGACGGGGCGGGGGTTCGGGGAGCTGCTGCGGACCCGCATCTTCGACCGGGCGGGGATGGGGTCGGCGGTGCTGGCGGCCGATACGCGGGCGATGCCGGATGGGACGGAGGGGTACGAGGGCACGCAGGCGAGCGGGTTCCGGGCGGCGGAGAACCGGATCCTGTGGACGGGGGATGCCGGGCTGGGGGCGAGCCTCGATGACATGATCGCGTGGGAGCGCTTCATCGATGCGACCCGGGACGACGAGGATGGGCTGTATCGGCGCTTGTCGGCGCCGGTGACGTTCGCGGATGGGGCGGCGGCGCCGTACGGGTTCGGGCTGGGGCGGCGGACGGAGTTCGGGCGGGTGGTGACGGCGCATGGCGGGGCGTTGCGGGGGTGGCGCTGCCAGCGGTTGCATGTCCGGGGGGAGCGGGTCTCGGTTGTCGTGCTGTTCAATCACATGGCGGATGCGGGGGGTGCGGCGACGGAGTTGCTGGGGGCCGTGTTGGGGGTGGAGCGGGGTGTGCCGGCCGCTGGGCTGGCCATGCCGCGGTGGCTGGGCGCGTATGTGGAGCCGGAGAGCGGGCTGTCGGCGCGGATCGAGGCTTCGGGCGGGTCGCATGTGCGGTTGCGGTTCGGGCACTCGGCCGAGCGGTTGGCGATACGGGCGGATGGGGGTGCGGGCGGGGAGGGGACGCGGCTGCGGGCGGAGGCGGATGGGCTTTGGATGGACCGGCCGCAGGAGAACGTCTCGGTGCGGCTGGAGGCTTGCGAGGCCGGGTCCCGGGGGGATGTGGCGGGGCGGTACTGGTGCGCGGAGTTGGAGGCGGCGCTCGTGCTGGAGGGTTCGGGGGGGGTGCTGTACGGGGCGTTTTCGGGGGTGCTCGGGCAGGGGCGGATGGAGTTGCTGGAGCCGGTCGGGCTGGACGTTTGGGCATTGCCGTGTCCGCGGGCGTTGGACCATACGCCACCGGGGGATTGGACGGTGGCGGTGCGGCGGGAGGGGGGGGGGGCGGGGGGGGGGGGGGGGGGGTGCGGGTGGGCGCGGGGGTTGTGGTACGGGCGCGTTTGACGGGGTGGCGGGGGTCCCCGGGTCAAGCCCGGGGATGACGGTGCCCATGAGCCATCGCGTCAGAAGTCGGCGAGGAGTTTGTCGATGTCGGCCTGGTCCATGGCGGCACCGGGGAGTTGGGGGCCGTTGGTGAGGCTCAGGGGCAGGGGGGCGGCCTCGGGCATCGGTTCGGCGCCGCCGAAGACTTCGAGGATCTGGCTTACCTTCTGCTCGATGGTCTTGAGGGTGGCGACGACCTTCGAGATGCGTTGGCCGGTGATGTCCTGGAAGCTGCAGGCCTCGTAGATGCGCGTGGTGGCGCGTTGCAGCAGGGCGGCGTCGGCGGTGGCGCCGGCCTGTTCCAGCTCCTCGCAGACCTGCAGGATGGAGTCGGTGGCCGAGGCGGTGTGGGCGACGACCTCGTCCAGCTCGTCCGTCGCGGCCGGGATGTGCCCGGCCACGAAGGGACCGGCATCGAGGCGTTGCAGCTCGCTGCGGGTCGTCGCGATGGTGCGGGCGAGGTCGGCGACTTCGGCCAGGAGGTCCGGGTCGTGCACGGCCTCGGCGAGGCGGGCGACGATCGTGTAGGGTGCTGCGGCGTAGGGGGCGGTTGGGAGGATGGCGGCGTCATGCATGGCCGAGCACCTTCTCGATCTTGCTTTGCAGGGTTTCGGCATTGAAGGGCTTGACGATGTAGTTGGAGACGCCCGCCTCCTTCGCGGCGACGATGTTCTCGGCCTTGCTCTCGGCCGTGACCATGATGAAGGGGGTCGGCTTCAGGCGGGCGTCGGAGCGGACTTCCTGGAGGAGCTGGAGGCCGGTCATCGGCTCCATGTTCCAGTCGCTGATGACGAGGCCGAACTGGCCGGAGCGGAGCTTCTGGAGGGCTTCGGCGCCGTCCGACGCTTCTTCCACGTTGTTGAAGTTGATCTGCTTCAACAGGTTTCGGATGATTCGGAGCATCGTCTTGTAGTCGTCCACGATCAGGACGTTGATCGATCGGTCGATGGACATCGGCGGCCTTTCGCTGGTGCGGGTCGGCCGGGAGTTTACGGGGGGAAGGTTAAGGCAATCTTCCGGGAGTCGGTGTGGGAATAGTGGGGGGGTCAGTGGGGGCGGCGGCCCAGGACGAAGTGCATGCCGGCCTGGTCGGGCGGGACCTCGACGTCGACGAAGCCTGCGTCCGCCAGCAGCACCGCCATTTCGGCGCAGGGCCAGCAATGGCCGCCGTTCCGCACGGTGCGAAGCTGGCCCAGCGCCGCGGCCAGGGGGTCGGTCGCGGGGGGGATGACGCCGACGACGAGACCGCCGCCGGGGGCGACGGCGGGGAGCAGGCGGGGGATGGCGTCCGTGACGGCGGTGCGGGCGATGAAGGGGGTGGGCAGCCAGACGAGGTCGTAGCGGCCGTCGGGGCCGTCCAGGTCCTCGAGCGCGCGGGCGTGGAAGGTGACGCGGTCGCAGGGATTGTCGGCGAGGTTGCGATGGGCCAAGGCGAGGGAGGGCGGCCAGCAGTCGATGCCCTCCACCGCCATGCCGGGCCAGGCCTGCGCGGCGGCGAGGGCGATGCCGCCGACGCCGGTGCCGATGTCGAGGAAGGTGCCGCGGCGGGCGAGGAGGTCGGCGAACCAGGGGCGGGTGGCGGCCAGCGCGCTCATGCGGCCGACCATGCCGGCGGAGGATGCGCCGATCCCTTGCAGGATCGCGGGGTCGTCGAAGGTCCAGCCGGGGGGGCGCTCGGGGTTGTCGAGCAGATCCTCGGCCTCGACGAAGAAGGTGCGGATCAGGCCGAGCGCCTGTTGGGTCTGGTCGGCGGACATCGAATCGAGGGGCGGGGCGCCGATGCGATCGAGCACGCCGTCGAGCGCGCTGGCGACGCCGGGGTCCGCCCGCAGGCCCGCCTGGCGGAGGCGCAGCGCGCCGCCCAGGGCCGCGATGCCCAGCATCGACTGGTTCAGGGACCGGATCAGGGCCGTCAGCGGATCGGAGCTCATTCAGTTCGTCCAACGATGCACGTGGGCATTCGTTCCGGACGGCGGCGTGCGTTACGGCGACACAGGCGGGGTGGGCGCGAGTGTGATCGAAGCGACGCAGATCCGTCACGGCAACGGTCGTGCTTCCAGTAGTATGGCGCCGCAATCGCGGATCGGGGCAAGTGGTGACGGTGACGCTGGCGGCGGGGCGGGGCGCCTGTCCTTAATTCCGGCTTCGGTCATGCAGCCATGTCGTGCAGCGCGCGGAAGGCCTTCAGCAGGACCCGGGGATCGAACTTTCCCTTGTAGACGCCAGGGGGTTTGAGCTTCAGGTCGAGCAGGCCGTAGACGGCAAGCTGGGCCGAGCGGATCGAGTATTCGACGGTGAAAACCACGTCGTCGGGGATTTCGCAGAACTGGCCCATGAAGGCGAGGTTGTGGAAGCCCTCGAGGAGCACTGGCGGGCGGTCGCCCTTCTCGCGCGGCAGGAACTGGCTGGTGATGAAGGGCATCATGCAGGGGATGCAGGTGCAGCTGTCCAGGATGCCGGCGGCTTCCGCAGCGATGCGGAGATGGCCGAGCAGCTCCGTCATGATCTCGCGCCCGGTGCATTCGGACATGGGCTTCTTCACGAACTCGCCGGGCCGGTCGACGGTCAGGCCATAGCCCCACAGCACGTCGACCCCCTCCGGCTGCCCGATGAAGTGCGGCTGGTGCGGGATCACGATCGAGGCGAGCCAGGGCGAGTCGGGGAAGGTGACGAGGCCGCCCTCGCCGGGGACATTGCCGGTGCGCTCACGGACGAGACGCAGCAAAGCGGGATCGTGCAGCGTCGTGGTGAACGACACCCACTTCGACTGGTCGACGTGGTCGGCGAAGGCCGCGGGGCGGCCGAACTCGGGGCGGCCGTCGGCGATCTCCTCCCACAGCGTCCAGGCGTCGCCGTCGCGCTTGCCACCCATCCGCGGCGCCGAATCCATGGCGCCGAGGCTCGATCCCTCGGTCATCGAACCGAGCGTGACCAGCACGTAGTCGCGCGGCGTGACCGCGATGCGGCTGACAACCCGGCCGGCGGCGCCTGGACGTCTGAAGGCGATGCTCTCGACGCTGGTCGTGCCGTTATGGGCCGTGAAGCCGAGGTCGATGACGGCCGTGTCCAGCTCGAACCGGACGCCGCGCTGCACGAGCCACTTGTGCAGCGGCCGGACCAGGGAGTCGTACTGGTTGTAGCGGGTCCGCATGATGCCATGCAGCCGATTGAACCCATCGACCATGTGGACGAACCGCGCCAAGTAGCGCTTGAACTCGACCGCGCCGTGCCAGGGCTGGAACGCGAAGGTCGTGCACCACATGACCCAGAAGTCGGTCTGGAAGAACGCGTCGTCGAACTGCGCGGCGATGGTCGTCCGGCCGAGCAAGGTCTCGGGCTCCAGCACCAGGCGCTCGATCGTCAGGATGTGGGCTTCGGCCAGCCCGAACCTGGGCGCCGTCTGCCGCTGCCCGTCGCGGAACAGGCGGGACTTCGACGAGGTCTTCATCGTCTCGTTCCAGCGCCGCGTCTCCTGCGTCACCGTCTGGCTTTCGTCGAGCGTCGGGATCGTATCGAAGAGCGCGAAGGTGCAGAGATACTTGCTTTCCAGCATCCGCCCGCCGCGCAGCACGTATCCCGCCTCGGGCGATCCGCCGCCGTCCAGACTGCCGCCGACCGCGCCCGATTCCTCCAGGATGGTGATGTTCTGGCCGAACATGTCGCCATCGCGGATCATGAAGGCGGCCGCCGCCATGGCGGCGATGCCCCCTCCGACGAGAAAGGCGCGAGGTGCGCCCGCCTGCGTCGCTCGGGCGCGGGATGCTGGTGCCATGGCGGGGTTCCCTGTCTCGTCGACCTCGGTCGACAAGGGAGGCTACCGGCGGCGGGCCGCACCCCGTAAGGCTCGGAAACTACCCATCGGCACCGCCAGAGGCGGCCAATGCCAGACGCGCCAACGCGGGCATCGACTTCGTCCCCGTCGTCTTCATGATCGAGGCACGGTGGTTCTCGACGGTCCGCTGGCTGATACCGAGGTCGGCGGCGATGTTCTTGCTGGGGTGACCGGCCAGCACGAGGTCCATGATCTGATGCTGTCGTGGCGTCAAGCCGGCGATGTGCTCGGCCGCGCTGGCGCGCCAGGCGACCAGCTTGCACGAATCCCGTGACCGCTCCAGCGCACGGCCGATGCTGGCGAGCAGATCGGCTGCGGCGATCGGCTTCTCGATGAAGTCCGCCGCACCGGCCTTCATCGCCTTGACCGCCATCGGGACGTCGCTGCTGCCGGTGATCATGATGGAAGGCAACGGATCGCCCGCCGCGCGCAGGTGCTGCAGCAGTTCCAGCCCGCCCATCCCCGGCAGATAGGCGTCGATGAGCAGGCACCCGTCGGAGCTGGGCGTGTAGGCCGCCAGGAACGCCTCGGTGTCCGCGAAGTCACGAACGGTGCGGCCGTCATCCTCGAGGACGAGGCGGACGGCGTCGCGCAGGTTGGCGTCGTCGTCGACGAGGAAGATGACGTGCGTATCGGGAACCGCTCTCGGCGCGTGTGGGGACGGGACCGGCGGCGGTGTGGATGGACCGTCCGGGTGCGGCAGCAGTTCCTGGACGGCGTCCGTCAGCTCGGCCGGTTTGACCGGCTTGTTGAGACGGTGGCAGTTCTCGTCGGCGATGGCCTGCAGCGCATCGGTCGAGATGTCGCCGGTCAGGACGATGACGGGAAGGTCGGGACGCAGCGTCTGCCGCAGCCGTCTCGAGACCTCGAGGCCGTTCATTTCGTGAGGCAGGTTGAAGTCCGTGAGGACGAGATCGGGGTGGATCACCCCTTGCGTCACGAGCTTGAGCGCCGCGGGCCCGTCTGCCGCCGCGGCGGTGCGATGGCCGTCGTCGGACAGGATCAACGCCAACAGATCCCGCATGTCCGGGTCGTCCTCGACGACCAGGATGTCGGCGGTGCGGTGGCCGCCCTTGCTGCCGGCCGGGTGCCCGTCGGCCTTGCCGTTCCCGTGGGGCGTGGCCAGGGGCCGGTCGGGGATCGCATCGCCCCCGGCCACCAGCGGCACCTCCACGCTGAAGACCGATCCCTTGCCGGGCCGCGATTCGACGCGGACGCGGTGGCCCAGCAGCGCCGCCAGGCGCTGGACGATCGACAGGCCAAGCCCCAGCCCGCGGCTGCGTTCGCGCGCGGCATTGTCGAGCTGGTGATACTCCTCGAAGATCGCCTTCAACTGCCCGTCCGGAATGCCGATGCCGGTGTCCCACACCTCGATGCGCAGCATGTCGCCGTGCCGCCGGCAGCCGAGCAGCACGCGGCCCGCCTTGGTGTATTTGAGTGCGTTGGAGACGAGGTTGCGCACGATCTGTCCCAGCAGGCGCGGATCGCTATGCACCAGCAGGCCGCACGGCACGGCACGAAACCCGAGTCCCCGGGCGCGCGCGTGATAGGCGAACTCGGTCTGCAGATGCCCGAGCACGTCGTCGATCCTGAAATCCACGGTCGCGGCGCGCACCACGCCGGCCTCGATCTGGTTGATGTCGAGCAGGGTGTTCAGCATCCCGGACATCGCCCCGATCGTGTCGTCGAGCCTCCTGACGAGCTTCTCCGAGACGGTCCCCTCGGAGCGGTTGGCCAGCAGGCCCTGCAGCAAGGCCAGGGTCTGCAACGGCTGCCGGAGGTCGTGGCTGGCGGCGGCGAGGAAGCGGGACTTGGCGGCGTTGGCCAGCTCCGCGTCGCGCTTGGCGGCCTCCAGCGCCTCGGCGGCGTGTCTGCGGCCGGTGATGTCGGTGAAGGTGATCACCACGCCCTCGACGGCGCCGTCATGCGTCCGGTAGGGCAGGATACGGCGGCACCAGACGCCCGTCGGGGTCTGCACCTCGTGCTCGATGGGCGTCAGCGTCTCGAGCACGCGGCGGGCATCGGCGGGCAGGGCCGGGTCGGCCGCCAGCGAATGCAGGTCTGCGAGCGGCCGGCCCACATCCGTCTTGATGACGTTGAACAGCGCCTTGGTTGCCGGCGTGAAGAACCGGATCTTCAGCTCGGCATCGAGGAAAAGCGTCGCCACATCGGTGCTGTACAGCACGTTCTGCAAGTCGTTGAACGTCGTGCGCTGCTGTTCCAGAGTTTCCTGCAGCTGACTGTTCAGCGCCGTCAGCTCTTCGTTCAGCGACTGGAGCTCTTCTTTCGAGGTCAGCAGCTCCTCGTTCGTCGATTGAAACTCCTCGTTGACCGAGAGGGCGTTCTCGTTGATCGACTTCTGCTCGTCCCCCGAGATCTCGAGGCTTCGGACAGCGCCCAGGAAATCCTCGCGCGCACTCTTCAGCTCGCGTTCCAGCTCCGAGACACGGGACCGGTCGATCCGGGCCTTCCTGCCGGGGGGAGGGTGACGGGCCGTCGGCTGATCGATGAAGTGGATGAGCAGCAGGTCCTCGTCCTCGAAGCGGACCGGATTGACCTCGATCACGAGTGAAACGGCCTTGCCGTCCTGCATGCGGTCGCCGCCGCTCACGCTGACCGGCGCATCGTCCTGGACAGCGCGCAGGGTCGCCGCGCGCAGACGGGTGCGGACATCCTCTCCGACCATCGCCAGCAGGTCGGTGGTGGCGTGGCCCGGCGCCACCCGCAGGTAGTGTTCGATCGGGCCGAGTGAATAGAGATACTCGTGCTTGACGGTGACCAGCACGGTCGCCGGCGCGTGGCCCTGCAGCGTCCGGAACTGGCAGAGTTCCGCGAGGGCGGCCTGGCGCGACCGCGGGGCGGGGCGCGGCAGGTTCGTTGCCATGCGGACCGCATCCCCGGCATGCTTGGCGAAGTCGACGTCGCCGGGCCGGCTGCGTCCGATATGCCGGTAGAGCCTGGCGGGTTTCGAGATCATCTCGAACCGTCCGGCGGCGTCGCCCACACCCTCCGAGCTTCCGAGCAGCAGCACGCCGCCTGTCCGCAGCGCGAAATGGAACAGGGCCACGACCTGCCGCTGCGCCTGGACGCCCAGGTAGATCATGACGTTGCGGCACGACACCAGATCCAGCCGGGAAAACGGCGGATCCGCGAGCAGGTCCTGGACCGTGAACACGACCATCGCCCGCAGTTCGGGCAGGACACGGTAGCTCTGGTCTTCCTTCACGAAGAAGGCGGCGAGGCGCGAGGGCGTCACATCGGCCGCGATGGCGGCGGGGTAGAGGCCTTCCCGGGCCGATGCGACGGCGTCGGCGTCCGCGTCGGAGGCGAAGATCTGCAGCTTCACGCTGCTGCCGGCCGCCACGATCTGCTCCTGGAACACGATCGCGATCGTATAGGCCTCCTCCCCGGTGCTGCATCCGGCGACCCAGATGCGAAGGGTGTGATCCGCCTTGTGGCCGCGGATCAGTTCGGGGACGACGGTCCGGGCGAGCAGTTCGAACACGGCGGGGTCGCGGAAGAAGCTCGTGACGTGGATCAGCAGGTCCTTGGCGAGGCGTTCGAGTTCGGCCGGGTCGTCGCGCAGGGTGGCGGCGTACTGGTCCATCTCGCGGCTGCCGATCGCGGCCATGGCCATGCGGCGCTCCACGCGGCGCCGCAGGGTGCCGGG
Organism: uncultured Acetobacteraceae bacterium; assembly: GCA_964246015.1. Lineage (GTDB taxonomy): Bacteria > Pseudomonadota > Alphaproteobacteria > Acetobacterales > Acetobacteraceae > JBBROS01. Next base: position 29,169 of record CAXTPG010000012.1, on the reverse strand, counting down.
CTTGTAGAGCGTGTAGTCGTGCGTGGTGCGTGATCGCAGAAGGTCGATGATCTCGGGCATGCTGTCCGTGGATGCTGCCGGGGCCTGATCGCTTGTCGTGCCGGCACGGTGGACGTCATCGTCGGCAGCACCTTGGGCAGCAGCTTGGGCGCCGCGTTTGGCGAGTTCCGCCGGGATCGCCGCGACGGGCAACACGGCATCGACCAGGCCCGTGGCGATCGCGCTCTGCGGCATCCCGTCGTATCCGGCCTCGGCCGGGTCCTGTGCGATGACGTGACCGTGGGCCTTCTTGATCGCAAGCAGCCCGACGCTTCCGTCGGCACCGGTTCCGGACAGCACGATGCAGGTGGCCCGCGCGCCATAGGCGTCGGCCATCGAGAGCAGCAGGGCATCGAAGGGCAGGCGGGCGCCGCGCTGCGCCGGGGCAGGCCGCAGCCGGACGGCCCCTTCGGCGATCGTCAGGATGACTGCCGGTGGAATGACATAGAGATGGTCCGGCTCGACCGGCATTCCGTCCGCCGCCTCGACGACCTGGAGCCGCGTATGGGGGACAAGCAGTTCGACCATCAGGCTCGGATGGGTGGGATCGAGATGCTGCACGAGGATGAAGGCCATCCCGGTGACCGCCGGCATGGCATCGAGGAGGGCCGTGCACGCCTCCAGACCGCCGGCAGACGCGCCGATGGCGGCGACGTGCAGGGCGGACGAGGACGGCGCCTCGGTGAAGTGCTGCCTTCCTGCCCGTCGCGCTTTGGTCGTGGCCGGAAAACTGTCAGGCATGATGAAATCCCCAGACAGATCGACCTGTACGGTATCGTGCCAACGCATATCATGAAACCGTCGAGATCGGCTAACATAGCGACCTGACATTCCGGTGCGAGCGATTTGTGTCTCCTGGAGTGAGTATTTTCCGAATCTGGTCGATCGCCCTACCGAAAAATACTGTCGTCCCATGACGCACTGGCTCACCATAGGCACGGACCTGTCGCGACCGCCGGTCGCTGCTCCTGTTTCAGGCCATCTGCCACGAGGGCCTTCGATCGACGACGCGCGACCATCCGCTTCCCCCTGGGGCCGTGATGCCGCCGGTTTGCGGGACCAGGTCGAAGCCTGGGTCAATGAAGGCGGCGCCGGGGACGACGTGGCCGGGTGAGGACCCTTCGCATCATGATCGTCGATGACGATGCCGATATCGGCGTGTTGCTCGCGGAGCTGCTCGAAGAATTGGGCCACGTGGTCTGCGGGATCGAGGCGACGGAGGCTGGCGCGGTCGCGGCGGCGCTGCACGCCAGGCCGGACCTGATGATCGTGGACGCGAACCTGCGCGTTGGAAGCGGCGTGGCGGCCGTCGCCGCGATCGCACGCATTGTCGACATCCCGCATATCCTCATGAGCGGCGATCGGCTGCCGGCCATCGCCGGGCTGGATGTCGTCCTCCAGAAGCCGTTCAGGGTCCCTGACCTGATGGCCGCCATCGAGCTGGCCGCGGGCGAGGGTCGAGCAGATCCGGCCCTTTCGCGGCCAACGGCCGCTCCGAAATAGAGCCGGAGCATCCCGTGGCGCGACGGGGCGGCCCGCCGCGCCCGGTCAGGCCGACCGCATCCGGTCCGTGATCCCGCGGCTGTCAAAGACGAGCCTTGTCCCAGGCCGCCGCCATCCTGTGCGCCGCACGTTCGTAGGCTCTCCTGGTGCGAGCCCACTCCCGGTCTGTCGCGGTCTCGACGTTCCTGGCCTCCACCTCCGTGTCGTCCCAGGCCGTGCGAAGCCTCGTCTCTGCGGCATCGAGACGCCGTCGGCCGCGGGTTTCGAGCTTGGCGTCGAAGGCCTGCATCTTGCGCCGCCACTCCGCCATCTCGTCGTGCATGCGCGACCGGAACGCCTCCTCGGGACCCGGCGTGGCGCCGACGGCCGGCCCGACGACCATGGCGGGCGTCTCCGGCCTGCTGGAGCCGTCGTTCGAGGACCGGGTCTGCCCTGTCGCGTGCGGCACGGCCGCGATCATCATCATCCCGGCCAGCGCCATCACGGTCGGCGTCGTCAGCAGCATGGCCATGCGGGACCTGTGCGCGACGGCGGCGCGGCAGGTCATGCGACCACCTTGAAGCGATCGACGACGGGTGTCGCGGCGGCGTGGACCTCCAGTTGGGTATGGCCGGCGCCGTCGAGGATGGCTTTTGCGTGGCCGACCTCATCGCCCTGACCATGTGCCATCACGAGGAAGCTGTCCGCAGCGATCGCGGTCTCGTACTGGATGACGCTGTCGTGGGGCACCCCGATGCTGGCGAGCGCGGCGCCCAGCGCGCTGAGGCCGCCGATGACGAGGGCGCCCTCCAGGGCCGAGATCAGGGACGCCGTGAGGTAGCCCAGCACGATCACGGGCCCGACGATCGGTGTCGTGAGGAACACGCCGCCGAAGAACAAGCCCCACAGCGCCCCCCAGAACGCGCCCCGGCCGCCCCAGAACCGCACCCTGTCGCCCGTGTTGTAGAAGCCGACCACGTTCTCCTCGGTGTGGTAGCCCTTGCCGACGATGCTGAGGCTTTTCATCGCCAACCCGCCTGCCGTCAGCTTTTTCACGGCAGCTTCCGCCGACGGATGGTCCGGGAATACTGCGATGACCGAGTCGTGGGTGATCATGGGCTGGCCTTTCGGTGGGGGGATGAAGGGGTCATGCACTCAGCGCACGGCGTCCGATTTCGACGAGCTGCGGCGCGGTCAGGCCCGACAGGTCGGCCGCTACTTCGCAGACGAGCCTTTTGGCGATGACCGGGTGACGCGATTGCAGGAATTCCATCAGGTGGTGGGCGGCGTTGCTGTGGCCCTTCCCATGGCCGACCACCACGATCCGGCCGCCCGAGGCGATGGCCTGGGCGATCCGCTCGTAGAAGTCGTCGTCCTCCGGGGACCGCTGGCCGTGCTCGCGGGCGTGGTCCTTGTGCGAGAGATGGTGCAGGACGTGATGAGGGTCGTGGGGCTCGATCACGGTGTCGATCAGGTCGGTGGACTGGATGTCCAGGTGATAGAGCCGGGCCTCGTGGTGGTCGACGACGGCCAACAGGTCCGGCGGCCCTGAGTCGACGGCGGCGGTCCGGGCGACGGTGTCGGCGACCAGCCCCGGTGACGGCGAGGCCGCCTGGGGCGCCCATCCGGCGCGCGTCAGCATGTGACGGAATTGCATGACCTCGGCGGCCGTGAGTTCCTTCTGGTGGGGTTTCTGAACCCGGTGGTGCTCGCCACCGATCGCGAAGTTGACCTCGTGGTGATGCTTGTGCGCGACGGAGCCGAGCCTCTCGAACAGCGCGACGACGTCCGACCATCCGAGGTTGTGCGTCAGGGGGTGACGATACAACGCCTCGATCGTCTTGAGGCTTGCCTTCGACAGCGTTGCCGGGTCGCCCGCGGGAGGCCCGAAGGTTGCGATGACTTCGACTTCGTCCACGATGATATCCTTGTCAGCCAGGGAGCATCACGCAGGACGCGCTGCCGGCATTGCCCCTGACTGCACCATCCGGCCGCTTGGGCGGGTGCCGATAGGCTCGGAAATTACCCATGCCCGCGCGTTTGCCGCGGTGCCGCGCATGATGAGTAGTTTCCGAGCCTGTCGCCGCGAAAGCCGCGCGATGCACGATGCGTCACCACCGGCCCCGATCCCGCCCGCCCCAATCCTGAGGCACGAGGCGTCCATGCGGGCCGGGATGCCGACTGCCCACCGAAGGAAGGCCCTGTCCATGTCGTTGACCCGAAGCCTCGTGCCAGCCGCGAAGTCGGCCCCGCTGGCGGTATTGCTCCTGCTCGGCCTGTCTGGTGGTGCCTGGGCGCAGATCGTCCCCCTGTTCGGCAATGCGGGGCCCTTCCTCAACGGCGCCGACTTTTCCCTGGCCGACGTTGCGGCACGAACTCTGCTGGAGCCGAAGCCGGCATCGCGCGGGACCGCCGCAAGCTGGTCGAATGCGGCATCGGGGAACAGCGGCAAGCTCACCATGGGGCGCGCCTACCAGATGCAGGGGAACGAGTGCCGGGCCGTGAGCTGGCACGAGGTGTTCAAGGCTGGCTCTCAGCGGACCGTGCAGCTTGAGACGTGCCGTATCTCAGGCGTGTGGAAGCTGATGTAGCGGGTCATGGTCTCTTGAGGGGTCGGGAAGGGCTCTGCCCTTCACCCGCTGGGGCCTTAGGCCCCAGGACCCCGATACCAAAAAGGGGCCCAGCGCGTCCGGGGCCATCGCCTGCATGACCGGCTTCGTCAGTGGGAGACGAGGCAGGATCGGACGGATTGCTTCAGCAGGCTGCGCGTGACGCCGCCCAGCGCCCATTCCCGCATGCGGCTATGGCCATAGGCGCCGGCGACGATGATGTCCGCGTCGCGTTCCGCAACCATGCTGTCGAACCAGCCCGCGTCGTCACCGCCGGCCGTGCTGGCATGGGCGCCGGCGGCGATGCCATGCCGTCCCAGCCAGCCGGCCACATCGTGCAGGCGCGCCTGGGCGGCACCCAGATCGTCTTTCGACGCGATTTCGACGATATCGACGTTGCTGGCCTTCCTCAGAAGCGGAAGGGAATCCGTCACCGCACGCCTGGCCTCACGCGTGTCCTTCCAGCCGATCACGATCCGATCCATCCGGAACGGCGACGTCCCGGGCGCCACGACCAGCACCGGCCGTCCGGCCTGCATCACGAGCTCGCCGATGTCGACCTGCCGCGCGGCATTGAACGAGCCGGGGATGTCGGCATTCGTCAGGACCACGTCGGCCCGGCCCATGGCGCTGGCCAGGTGGTCGGACAACGAGGTCATGACGACGGCGGACTGCCAGTCCAGGAAGCGCGACTGGTTGCCCATGGCGTCGCGGAACTCCGCCTCGGCGACGTTGGTCTCCCGCTCGATCTCCTTGGCGTCCTGCTCCAGGATGTCGCCGTAGCCGTAGCCGTAGCCATCGCCGTAGACCAGCTGGATCGGCGAGCAGGCGGTGCTGCCGATCACGCCGGCCTGGAACCGCTCCGCGACCTCCTTCGCGACTTGCAAGAGGTGCGTGTTGGACCGGCCGGCCTCGAGGTTCACCAGTATCGTCGCGTAGGTCATAATCGTTCTCCTGGCCGGCCCGTGTCGTGTCAGTTCCGGGACTTCAGCCCCGGCACTTCAACCCCGGCACTTCAACCCCGGCACTTCAACCAACGACGGCAATGTCGTTCTCGACCATGGTGGCACCCGGCGCCGACCAGGCGGTCTGGGCGGCGACCTGCCGCTCGTGGATCGAGTGCACGGTCCCGCTCAGGACGATTCTCCCGCCATCGGCATGCACGTGTACGTTGGCAGGGTCGAAGAACCACGAGCGATGCAGTGCGTGCGTGATGTCGTCGCTGAGATTGGCCGTGTTCACGCGGGGCTTGATGGTGGCCTGGTTCGACACCCCCCGGACACCATGAAGCGGCCGGATGTCGTGCTCGGCGGCTTCCTTCTGGAACCACCAATCGACCTCGCCGGTCAGCGTGACCCAACCCTTCTCGACCTTCACCTGCACGCTGTCCTTCGGCACGGAGACGTTCCACGACAGGCGCTCGATGGCCGCGGCCGCGATCTCCTCGTCCGAGCGCTTCGTCTCGAACGGCAGGCGAACCTCGATCTCCTCGGCTACCGCCTTCACGCCCTTGACCCGGCGTGCCGCGGTCTCCGCGGCGCGCTTCTTCGCGTAACTGTCGACGTGGCCTGAAAGGGTCACGACCCCGGCGTTGGCGGTGACGCCGATATGCCCGGCGGTCACGCTGGGTTCCCAGTTGAATTCCGCGAGCACGGACTGCTGCAGCTGACTGTCCTGAGACATGGTGATCTCCCAATTGCCGAGGGAGCCGGGGCCGGGCACCTCGCGACCACGACAGTATCCGCTGCGCCGCGACCGGCGGAGGTTCGGAAACTACTCAGCATCTGCGGTGTGGACCGGGGCGTCATCGGATCCGGCGATGGCGCCACCCCCTGCGGCGCCTCGACGCGCGCCATGCATCCGCCTGAGTAGTTTCCGACCCTGATCCCGCAGCGAGCGCAGGGTCAGATGGTGGGGGATGGGCCGGCCAGGCCCGTCATGCCAGGCCCTTGATGCAGGAGAACGGCGTTGCCCCACCCGCCCGGCGGTCCCGCAAGCCCGAATCGACCGGTCTGGTTCGCGAAGCTGACGGACCTGAAGCGGCCCTTCGAGGCGTGGGAAGCGGTCGGCCGCGACGCGGACTTCCCGAAGCACGAGGTGGGTTGCCAGGCGGATTGAGCGAGGAGCACGCTTATGGGACGGCAGGACGCCTTCGCCCTCGACCGATCGAACCTCAACGGGTTCCTGTTCGCCGACATCGGCGTCGAGGGCAGCGGGATGCCGCTGAGCGTCATCTCGGCGCTGGCGCGAGAAGGGCTCGACCCCTGGCAGGAGGCCGGGCGGCTCGCCGGGCTGCCGCGGGCGGCCGCAACGGAGGGATTGGCGCGGCTGATCGCGGGCATGCCCGCCAGCCTCTGGCCGCTCCGGGACTCAACCGTGATCGCGGACCGGCTGATTGCCTTGCTGCCAAGAGACGGAGCCGATCCCGATGGCCCAAGCCCAGTCCTCTCGAACGTTGCTTTTTCGAACGGCGGAAACCGGCGGAACGCCGCCTGGTTGATCCTGGCCGTCCTGGCGATGGCCGTCCTGGCCGGGGTTGCGGCCACCGTCGCGCCGACGCCGGCACCACCCGCGGCGCCGCCGCCGGCGATTGTCGCCCCGGCCAACCTGGTTCCCACGTGGGACTGAGCGCCGCGTTCAGGAGAGGCGGGGCCCATGGGCGAGACGCTGGCTGATATCGCGCGACGTGAGCGTGCGCGCGGTGACGGGGCGCGCGGTGACGGGGCGCGCGGTGACGGGGCGCGCGGTGACCGGGCGCGCGGTGACCGGCCGAAGCTGGTCGTGAGGCACACCGCCGATGGCCTGCCGCACCGCAGCAAATTCGTGATCGACCACCTGGATTTCTTCTATGCGAAGACCCAGGCGCTCAAGCACGTGTGCCTGACGGTGCCCGACCACCAGGTCACTGCCCTGATCGGCCCCTCCGGCTGCGGCAAGTCAACGCTGCTGCGTGTGTTGAACCGCACCTACAGCATGTATCCGGACCAGCGTGCGATGGGGACCGTGCTGCTGGACGGCGAGGACGTGATCGGGCCGGCGGTCGATCTCCGGCGGCTGCGCAGCCGGGTCGGGATGGTGTTCCAGGAGATCATCGTCTTTCCGATGTCGGTGGTCGAGAACGTCGCGTTCGGAACGCTCCTGCACGAGCGGCTCGGCAAGGCGGACCTGGCAGTGCGCGTGCAGGAGGCGTTGACCCGGGTGGCACTCTGGGACGAGGTGAAGGATCGGCTGCGATCGCCTGCGGGCGACCTCTCCGGCGGCCAGCAGCAGCGACTCTCGATCGCGCGCGCCCTCTCGACCCGGCCCGAGGTCGTGCTGATGGACGAACCGACCTCGGCACTCGATCCGCTCAGCATGATGAAAGTCGAAGACCTGATCGACGAGCTGAAACGGACCGTGACGATCGTCCTTGTGACGCACAACCTGCAGCAGGCCGCGCGATGCGCGGACCGTGTGGCGTTCTTCTACCTCGGCGAGATGCTGGAAGACGGCACGGCCGAGCAGATGTTCCTGGCGCCTAAGCTGCCGCAGACCCAGAACTACGTGACCGGCCGGTTCGGCTGACGGATGAACGCACAGCCCGACCTTCGCCCGGACGAGCTCTGGACGGCGACTGCCGCAGGGTTGCTGACCCGCCTCGATACGAGCGCTGCAGGGCTCGACGCGGCGGCGGCGGCCAGGCGCCTGGTGCGTCATGGCCCGAACAATGCCGCGGCGGAGACACGTCGGCCGCTCGTGCTGCAGTTCCTGGCACGGTTCCGCAACCCGCTGATCGTCATCCTGCTGGCCGCCAGCGTCTTGTCGGCGGCGACCGGGGACGTGCCGAGCTTCCTGATCATCGGGGGCATCGTGCTGTTGAGCGTCGGCCTGGACTTCGTGCAGGAGACGCGGGCGCAGAACGCGGTCGAGGCGCTGCGGCGGTCGGTCGCGGTGCAGGCGACGGTGCGTCGCGACGGGACGAGCGTGTCGATCGCGATCGATCGGCTGGTGCCGGGCGACGTCGTCGCGCTGGTCGCGGGGGACCTGGTGCCCGCCGATTGCCGCCTGCTGGAAAGCCGCGATCTGTATGTGAACCAGGCGCTGCTGACCGGCGAGCCTTACCCGGCCGAAAAGCTCGTGGGCGATGCGGCTTCGGGGGTCGAGAGCCCGACGGGCGCTTCCAATGCGGTGTTCGCCGGCACCTCGGTCATCAGCGGCACGGCGTTGGTCCTCGTGTGCTTCACGGGCAAAGCGACGGCGTTGGGCAAGCTGGCCGTAAGCCTGGCCGAGAAGCCGCCGGCGACCGCGTTTGCCGTGGGGATCCGCAAGTTCGGCCTGCTGATCATGCGCTTCACCATTTTCATGGTGCTGTTCGTGCTGGTGGTGAACATCTCGTTCCATCGGCCGCTGCTGGAATCGCTGATGTTCGCGGTCGCACTCGCCGTGGGTCTGACGCCCGAGCTGCTGCCGATGATCGTCACCGTGACGCTTGCGCGCTCGGCGCTGCAGTTATCGAGGCGCCGGGTGATCGTGAAGCGCCTGTCGGCGATCCATGACCTGGGTGCGATGGACATGCTGTGCACCGACAAGACGGGCACCTTGACCGAGGCCGCGATCAAGCTGGTCCGCAGCATCGACGGACATGGGGTGGAGTGCGAGCGCGCATTCACGGAGGCCTGCATCAACAGCCGGTTCGAGAGCGGCATGAAAAGCCCGCTCGACGAAGCCATCGTGAGCGCCCGCCCATTCGACATGGCGGCCTGGCGCAAGATCGACGAGGTGCCGTTCGACTTCGAGCGGCGGCGCGTCTCGGTGCTGGTGGAGCACGAAGGCACACGGCGGCTGATCGTGAAGGGCGCGCCGGAGGATGTGCTGCGCCTGTCGGGCTTCTACGAGAAGGACGGGCGGGAGCAGCCGCTCGACGCTGCGACGCGGCATGCCTTCGAGGCGACGCTCGACGGCCTGGGTGGCCAGGGTTTCCGGGCGTTGGGCGTCGCGAGCCGCGAGGTGGATGCGACCCATGCGACGGCCGCGGTGTCGGACGAGGCGGACCTGGTGTTCTCGGGGTTTGCCGTGTTCCTCGACCCGCCCAAAGCCTCGGCCGGCGTCACGATCCGGGCGATGGCCGCGGCAGGCGTGGGGGTGAAAGTGCTGACCGGCGACAACGAGCAGGTGAGCCGGCACGTGTTCCAGGAGATCGGCGTCGCGGTGACGGGCGTGCTGAGCGGTGCGACGCTGGAGCGGATGTCCGACGAGGCGCTGATCGGCGCCTTGCCGCGGGTCAACCTGTTCTGCCGGGTCAACCCGCAGCAGAAGCACCGGGTGCTGCTGGCGCTGAAGCGCTTGGGCCACGTGGTGGGCTTCATGGGCGACGGCATCAACGACGCCCCGGCGCTGCATGCGGCCGACGTGGGCATTTCCGTCGATGGCGCAGCCGACGTCGCGCGGGCGGCGGCCGACCTTATCCTGCTGGAGCACGACCTGTCGGTCGTGCGCGACGCGATCGTGGCCGGGCGCGGCACGGTCCTGAACGTGTCGAAGTACGTGCTGATGGGCGCCAGCTCCAACTTCGGCAACATGTTCAGCATGGCGGGCGCGGCGTTGTTCCTGCCGTTCCTGCCGATGCTGCCGATCCAGATCCTGCTGAACAACCTGATCTACAACGTGTCCGAGGTCGCGATCCCGTTCGACAGGGTCGACCCCGAGGCTGTGACCGGCCCAGTGACGTGGAATGTGAAGCTCGTCGAGCGGTTCATGCTGGTGTTCGGGCCGCTCAGCTCGGTGTTCGACGTCCTGACGTTCTATGCGCTGCTGCACGTGTTCGCGGCCGGCGAGGCGGTGTTCCAGACGAGCTGGTTCGTCTACTCGATGGTGACGCAGGTGCTTGTCGTGTTCTGCATCCGCACGCGGCGGTTCGTGTTCCGCAGCCGGCCGGGCCGGCTTCTCGTCGGCACGACGATTGGCGCGGCGGTCCTGGCTTGTGCGCTGCCGGTGCTGCCGGTCGGTCCGTGGTTCGGCTTCGTGCCGCCACCCGCCTTGTTCTTCGCCTACCTGGTCGGCGCCACGATTGCCTACCTGGCCGTGGTCGAGGCGGTGAAGCTGCTGTTCTACCGGCGGTTTGCCGCCGGTGCGGCCTTGGCGCATCCGGGTCCTGCTTAGTTTCCGGGCCTGCTTCCAGACCCGAGCCCTTGGCGACCGTGTCGGAGCGACCGGAGGCGGCGCTGGCGGCCATCGCTGGGTGGGGTTCATCGGCGCGCCCGGCCGAGTGTCCACCGGCGTGAGTACATTCCGATCCTGCCGGGATGGCTCGGCAGCGTGCAGCTTCCTGCCATGGCTGATACGAGGTCTTCTCCGCTTCTCGCCCCGCGGGCGACGATGGATTGCGTCGCGGATGGCAGGCGGGTGATCCTCGCCGGAGATTGGCTTGCGCAGGCTGGTCCGATCCCCGAGCTCCCGGCTGCCACGATCGCTGATGGCGCGGCCGGACGGCCGCTGCGCCTCGATGTCTCCGGCCTCGGCCGATGGGATACGGGGCTGATCGTCTTCTTGTGGGACGCCAAGCAGGCTGCCGCGAGAACGGGATCGACGCTCGACCTGTCGTGCTTGCCGCCGGCCGCGGCCAAGCTGCTCGATCTTCTGCCGGGCAGTGTCGCCGACCCTGTTTCAGCGGCGCGGCGGCGCGTTGGACTGCTGGGTTGGATCGGCGGCCGAACCATCGGGCTGCTGGACGAACTCGGGGCGCTCAGCGTGTTGCTGACCAGGACGGTGCGGGGCGCGACGATGGCCATGGTGGGCCGGGCGCGCATGCGCGGGGTGGATCTGGCCGCGAACATCCGTGACGCCGGGCCATCGGCCCTGATCATCGTGAGCGTCGTGAACTTTTTGATCGGCGCCATCCTGGCCTTCGTCGGCGCCGTGCAACTGCGCAAATTCGCGGCCGACATGTATGTCGCCAACCTGGTCGGCCTCGCGCTGGTGCGCGAGATGTCGGCGGTCATGACCGCGATCGTCATGGCGGGGCGGACCGGCGGCGCCTATGCCGCGCGGATCGCGACGATGCAGGGCAACGAGGAGATCGATGCGTTGACCGTCATCGGCATCCCCGTCTCGGACTACGTGGTGCTCCCGGCGGTGCTGGCGCTCGTGTTCACCATGCCCTTCCTCTATTTGTACGGGTGTCTCGTCGGCATGGTGGGCGGGTTTGTCGTCGCGATCGCCATGCTCAACATCACCGGCGCCGGCTACTACGAGCAGACCGTGGGCGCGGTGGGGTTCGGCCAGTTCGCGTTCGGGTTCACCAAGAGCATCGCCTTCGCGCTGCTGATCGGCGTGACGAGCTGCCGGATCGGGCTGAAGGCGGGCCGCAGCGCGGCCGATGTGGGCGTGGCGGCGACGCGCGCCGTCGTCGTCGGCATCGTCGGCGTCATCGCGCTGGATGCGATGTTCGCCGTCATTGCGGACGTGGTGGGATTCTAGATGCCCGATCCCCTCCTGTCCGTTCGCGCTATCACGCTGGCTTTCGGGCCGAAGATTATCCAGCACGACCTGTCGTTCGACGTGCGGCGCGGCAGCATCTTCGCCGTCATGGGGGGAAGCGGCTGTGGCAAGAGCGCGGTGCTGAAATCCATGATCGGCCTGTTGCGGCCGGGCGCCGGCGCCATCCTTGTCGATGGTGACGACTACTGGTCCGGCGGGGAGGAGCGCCGGGCCGAAACCGGCCGGCGGTTCGGCGTGCTGTTTCAAAGCGGCGCGCTGTGGAGCGGGCTGACCGTCGGCCAGAACGTGGCGCTGCCGCTGCAGATGTTCACGGCGCTGGATGCGGCCGCCATCCGCCGCCTGGTGCGGCTGAAGCTCGCCTTGGTGGGCCTGGAAGCGGCGATCGACGTCGCTCCCGCGTCGCTCAGCGGCGGCATGCGCAAGCGGGCGGGGCTTGCGCGCGCCCTGGCGCTCGACCCCGACATCCTGTTCTTCGACGAGCCATCCGCCGGGCTGGACCCGATCACGTCGCGCCGGTTGGACGACCTGATCCTCAACCTGCGCGACGGGCTGGGCGCCACGATCGTCATCGTGAGCCACGAGCTGCCGAGCCTGTTCACCGTCGCCGATGACGGCGTGTTCCTGGATGCGGAAACCAGGACGGCGATCGCCCACGGGGCGCCAGCGACGTTGCGGGATGGCTGTGCGGACCCGCAGGTGCGGGCCTTCATGCAGCGCGAACGCTTCGAGCCCCGCAGCAAGGAGACGGCGCCATGACGGATGAACCCCACGATGCCCGCCGGCAGACGGCCATCGGCGCCTTCGTGCTGGGTGGCGTGGTCCTCGTGCTGGCCGCGATCATGCTGTTCGGCAAGGTCAACGTCTTCAGCCCGACGCAGCGCGCCGCGGTCGTGTTCCAGGATTCCATCAGTGGGTTGTCCGTGGGCGCGCCCGTCACGTTCCGCGGGGTGCGGGTGGGGGCGGTCGAGAGTCTCGCCGTCCAGTTCGATTCCAGCACGAAGGTCGCCTACATCCCCGTCACGGTTAAGCTCGAGTCCACGCGGGTCACCCTGAACACGGAAAATGGCGGCTCCACGCTCGACCTGCCGCAGTTGATCGCGCGTGGCTTGCGGGCGGAGATCAACGTGCAGAGCTTCGTCACCGGGCAATCCGAGATCGCGCTCGAGTTCGACCCGGCGTCGGACCCGGCGCTGCACCCCAACATCACCAGCCTTCTGGAAATCCCGGCCCGGCAGTCCACCATCCAGAAGGTGCGGGACCAGTTGAGCCAGTTGCCGCTGCGGGAGCTGGCCGACGACGCGAACGCGACGCTGCGGAGCCTGCGTGGCGTCTCGGAAAAACTGGATCAGAGCCTGCCGCCGCTGATCGACAGCCTGCGTACGACCTCGGAGGGGGTGGCCGCCGCCGTCGCCACGGCAAGCCAGGCCATCACGGGCGTGCAGGCTCGGCTGGACAAGACGCTGGGCGACATCGACCATCTTGCCGCGACCGGCAGTCAGTTCCTGACCCAGCGCGGCACGGAGCTGCACACGGTGCTGCTTTCATCCAATCAAGCCGTGGTGCAGGCGCGCGACCTGCTGGCCGATCTGAAGAGCCTCACGTCGGAACGGGGCGCCGATCGTGCGAACTTCGATTCGACACTCCGGGACCTCGCCACCGCTGCGGCTGCCCTGCGGGGGCTCGCGCACGATGTGGAGCGCAACCCGCAGCTCCTCCTCACCGGACGCCGGCCATGATCCGGGCAGGGCAGGGGCCTTTCCCATTCGGCCGCCTGGCGGCGATAGGGTTCGGCCTGGCATCGTGCGCCGCCCCGCCGGTCACGCTCTATTCGCTCGGGGCGTCCGAAGTACGGGGCGCACTGGCGCCCTTGCGACCGCAATCGACGGTGATCGAGCTGGCCCGGGTCACGCTGCCGGACTACCTGGACACGCAGGATATCCTGGTCAACCGCGGCAGCGCGTTGGCGAGCAGCCACACCGGCCGCTGGGCAAGCCGGCTTTCGCTCGGCGTCACGGACCTCCTGGCCGGACGCCTGGCGCAATCCCGCCCCGAGGCGCTGGTGACCGACCAGCCGCAATCCACGGCGCCGAGCTACCGCCTGCTGGTCAACATCAGCCGCCTTGATGTCGTGGCCGAGAGCGCGGCCTCGGGTCGTGCAAGCCTCGATGCCGACTGGCTGATCGTCCCGCGCGACCCGGCGCGTGCGACGGCGCGGGACCGGATCCGTCTCAGCACCACCGGCCCGGCCGGGACCGATCAGGAGGTCGTGGCGCTGGAGACGGCGCTGTTCTCCAAGCTGGCCGACGCGATCGATATCCGGCAGCTGCCGTAGGGCGATATACGGCCGTGGCACCGGGTCGATCGGTTTCGGAACTACTCAGGGGTGTCCGGCCGCGGAGACACGACCGCGGAGGTGAGTAGTTTCCGAGCCTGCTTCGTCATGTTCGATCGTCCTACCCGTCGTGGTCCGATCACTTGGCAAAGGCGGATGACATGGCTTCCCAAACTCCGACCGACACGTCCAGGCTCGACCGTCGCGCGGCACTTGGCTTGATGGCCGCGGCCCCGCTGCTCGGCGCGGCATCGCCGGCTCCGCCCCCTGGCAGCCCCGCGGGGACCGCGCAGTCCACGGCCGGGCACCGGGCTATCGTCGATACCCACCGCCACCCGATCGGGCCCAAGCTTGCAGCCAAGATGGCGGAGGCAGGCCTGTACGACCCGAAGCAGGGTTTTCCGCAGACCAATGCGGCGGATCTCATCTGCTATCGCGAATTCTTCGACCTGAAATACGCCATGCCCAGGCAGCGCGAGGAGGGCGTGACACTCAGCCTGGCCAGCAATGGCGGCGAAGTGGAGTGGTTTGCGCGCGACCTGCTGCACGTCAGCACCGTCGACGCGCTCAAGATCCTGAACGACGAATACCTGCAGATCAGGGACGACTATCCCGGCGAGTTCGCCCTGATGGCCAACGCGCATGCGCTGGAGGAAAGCTGCCGCCCGATTGTCGAGGACATGATCGGCAAACGCGGGGCCAAGGCGATCGCGGTGGCGTCCAGCTACGGCGACGGGGCGGACCGCGTGTTCCTCGACAGTCCGAAGGCGGAGTGGTTGTGGGAGTTCGCGGCAGCGAGTGAGATCGTGGTGCACATCCATCCGCCGATGCTGTCCATCGGGCACGAGAACCTCATGCAATACCGCCTCAACGAGGCGATCGGCCGGCCCTTCGATTCCACCGTCAACGGCGCCCGGATGATCGGGTCCGGCGTGTTCGACCGCCACCCGAAGTTGCAGGTGATGATCGTCCACATGGGCGGCGAACTCGCGTCGATCCTGGGCCGTCTCGAATTCACCTGGAAGCTCAACTACAAGGGCGTCAGCAATACGCAGCCTGGCCGGGCCTACACGAACAAGCGGCCGCCCTCCGACTACTTCAAGACCAACATCCTGGTCGACTGCATGGGGTTCAACCCGATCGGCGTCCGCGCGGCGGTCGAGATGTGCGGTGCGGACCGGCTGGTCTTCGGGTCCGACTATGGCCCGGTGCCATACGGCATCAAGGAACACGTCCGGATCGTCGAAGACGTGCTCCCGATCGCGGCCGAGCGCGACCAGGTCTTCTGGAAGACGAGCAACCGCGTGTTCCGATTGGGCCTGGTCTAGGACCCCTTCGCTCGACCGGTGAGTAGTTTCCGACCCTGTCGAGAAGGCACGGCGCCTCGATAGGTTCCGCCCCGAGCGTTTCCCGAGAACCATTCAAAGGAGCACAGCATGGCGCTGCACCATAAGGCGATTGCCAAGCCCTCGATCGACGCCGACATCTACGGCACGCACGCCACGGATGTTCCTGTACCGAAATACAAGCTCGGCCGCCACGAGTTGCGGCCCGACGTGGCGCACGCCCTGGTTCGCGACGAGCTGTTCCTGGACGGCAACGCGCGCCAGAACCTGGCCACCTTCTGCCAGACCTGGCTCGATACCGAGATCCACGACCTGATGGACCTGTCGATCGACAAGAACATGATCGACAAGGACGAATACCCGGCCACCGCCGAGATCGAGAGCCGTTGCGTCCACATCCTCGCCGATCTGTGGCATTCGCCGGAGGCCGCCAACACGATCGGCTGCTCGACCACCGGCAGCAGCGAGGCCTGCATGCTGGGGGGCCTCGCGCTGAAGTGGAAGTGGCGCCAGCGGATGGAAGCGGCCGGCAAGCCCACCGGCCGGCCCAACATCGTCACCGGCCCGGTCCAGGTCTGCTGGCACAAGTTTGCCCGCTACTTCGACGTGGAGCTGCGCGAGATCCCGCTGGAGAAGGGCCGCCTGGGCATGACGCCCGAGGAGGTCATCGCGCGCTGCGACGAGAACACCATCGGCGTGATGCCCACCTTCGGCGTGACGTTCACGTGCCATTATGAGCCGGTGGCCGAGATCGCGGCGGCGCTCGACAAGCTGCAGGCCGACACCGGGCTCGACATCCCGATGCACGTCGATGCGGCCTCGGGCGGGTTCATTGCCCCGTTCGTCGAGCCGGGTCTCGTGTGGGACTTCCGCATCCCGCGCGTGAAGTCGATCAACGCGTCAGGCCACAAGTACGGTCTCGCTCCGTTGGGCGTGGGCTGGGTGGTGTGGCGCGACAAGGAAGACCTGCCGGAAGAGCTGATCTTCAACGTCAACTACCTGGGTGGCGACATGCCCACCTTCGCGCTGAACTTCTCGCGCCCTGCGGGGCAGATCATCGCGCAATACTATCTTTTCCTGCGATTGGGCCGTGACGGCTACAAGCGCATCCAGCAGAACGGCTACGACGTGGCGCAGCACATCGGGCGCGAGGTCTGCAAGCTCGCTCCGTTCGAGCTGTTCTTCGACGGCAACAGCAAGAAAGGTCTCCCGGCCATTTCCTGGGTGATCAAGGACGGCGCCGACGCCGGGTACTCGCTGTTCGACTTGTCGGATCGGCTGCGTGTTCGCGGCTGGCAAGTGGCGGCCTACACCATGCCGCCGAACATCCAGGAAACGGTGGTGATGCGCGTCCTGGTGCGGCACGGCTTCAGCCGCGACATGGGCGACATGCTGATCGAGGACGTGAAGCGCGGGATCGATCACCTGGTGGCGCACCGGCCGACGACGCCGCAGACCGCGGCCGAGGCGACGACGTTCACGCACCATGCGGTCGCGGCGGTGCCATCGGCGCCGAAGGTGCACATCGGCAGGCCTGTCGAGCGGTCCGTGCGGGCCAAGACGCTGCACGCCTGACAACCGGCCCCCCGGCCCGGGCCGGGGGGCTGCCCTCTTTCGACACGAGGTCACCGCATGACGTGGTTCACGACGACGCTCCGCACCTATCCGGAGCTGGCCATCTTCATCGCCCTCGCCATCGGCTACTACGTGGGCGGCAAAAGCTGGCGCGGGTTCAGCCTCGGCGTCGTCACCGCGACGCTGGTCGCGGGCGTCGTGATCGGGCAGCTGGGCATTCCGATCTCGCCCAACGTGAAGTCCATCTTCTTCCTGATCTTCCTGTTTGCCGTCGGCTATGGGGTCGGGCCGCAATTCGTGCGCGGGATCGCGAAGGACGGGCTGCCGCAGGCTGGGTTCGCCGTGGTCATGGCGTTCCTGTCGCTGGGCGCGGCCTATCTCGCGGCGCGTCTGGCGGGCTATGACGCCGGGTCGGCAGCCGGGCTGTTCGCGGGATCGCAGACCTTGTCCGCTTCGATGGGCCTGGCCAGCGACGCCATCAACCGGCTGGGCCTGCCGCCGGACCAGGCTACGGCGATGCTGAACGAGATCCCCGTCGCCTATGCCGTGACCTACATCTTCGGCACGGTCGGATCGGCTTTGATCCTGGCGACGCTGGGCCCGCGGCTGATGCGGATCGACCTGGTGGCCGAGTGCAAGGCCTATGAACTCGCGATGGGCGGCGCGACGCTGCTGGGCGATGAGGGCAGCGCCTGGCACGAGTACGACCTGCGCGCCTTCAGGGTGCCGGACGGCGACGCCGCCATCGGCAAGACCGTGCCGGAGGCCGAGGCGCATTTCGGTCCGGCCCGCGTCTTCATCGAACGCATCCGCCGCGCCGGCGCCATCGAGGAAGCGCGCGCGACGACCGTCATCCAGGCCGGCGACGTCGTCATGCTGGCCGGGCGCCGGGACGTGCTGGTGCAGGTGATCGAGCATGCGGCCGAGGAAGTGGACGACCCGGAGCTGCTCTCCGTGCCGATCGAGGGCATCGACGTCTATGTCACCAGCAAGCAGGCGAACGGCAAGACCATCGCCGAACTTGGACGCGACCCGGCCTCCCACGGCGTCTTCCTCCGCAAGATCACCCGTGGCGCGACGGGGACCAGCATCCCGCTCCTGTCCGGGACCGTGGTCCACCGGGGCGACATCCTGACGATCACGGGCCGCGTGCAGGACACGACGGCGGCGGCCAAGGCGCTGGGCTATGCGGATCGGCCGAGCAGCGTCGCGGACGTCGCGTTCATCGCCGTCGGCATCGTGATCGGCGGGCTGGTCGGAGCCTTTATCCTGAAACTCGGCACGGTGCCGCTCACGCTCTCGACGGCGGGCGGCGTGCTGATCGCGGGCCTCGTGTTCGGCTGGCTGCGGTCGATCCACCCGACCTTCGGGCGCATCCCGCCGGCGACGGTGTGGTTCATGAACTCGGTCGGGCTGAACGTGTTCATCGCGGTGGTGGGCATCACGGCGGGGCCTGGCTTCGTGGCGGGGCTCCAGAAGCTGGGCATCAGCCTGTTCCTGTGGGGCATCTTCGCCACGACCATCCCGCTCATCGCCGGCATGTTCATCGGCAAGTACATCTTCAAGTTCCATCCCGCGATCCTGCTGGGCGCCGTCGCCGGGTCCCGCACCACCACGGCGGCGCTCGGCATGGTGTGCGAGGCCGCCAAAAGCCAGGTGCCGAGCCTCGGCTACACCGTGACCTATGCCGTCGGGAACACGCTGCTGACGATCTGGGGGATGATCATCGTCCTCCTGCTCACCTGAGAGGATCGAGACCATGAACGCACCCGTTCCAGCCGGCCCCATTCTCGCGGCCATCGACTACTCCAAGCTGTCGCAGCTCAGTCCGTTCGAACTGAAGGACCAGCTGATGGCGCTCGCGTCCAGCCATGCCGACCGGATGATGCTGAACGCCGGGCGGGGCAACCCGAACTTCCTGGCGACCATCCCGCGTCATGGCTTCTTCCAGCTCGGTCTGTTCGCGTTGCAGGAATCGGAGCACTCGTTTGCCTACATGCCCGAGGGGCTTGGCGGGCTGCCGCGCCTGGAGGGGATCGAGGCGCGGTTCGACACCTTCGTTGCCGGCCACCGCGGCGCCCCGAGCATCGCCTTCCTGGCTGGCGCAGTGTCCTACGTCCGCGACCAGCTCGGTCTGTCGGCCTCTGCGTTCCTGCACGAGGTCGTCTCCGGGATCCTTGGCTGCATGTATCCCATCCCGCCGCGGATGCTGGCGACGACGGAGAAGATCGTGAGCCGGTACCTCGTGAACGAACTGGTCGGGGGACAGCTGCCGACCGGCGGGATCGACCTGTTCGCGACGGAGGGCGGCACGGCGGCGATGACCTACGTGTTCAACACCATGCGTGAGAACGGCCTGCTCGCACCTGGCGACACCATCGCGATCGGCCTGCCGATCTTCACGCCGTATATCGAGATCCCGCATCTCAACGACTACAAGCTGGTCGAGGTCGGCGTCGACGCCGACGGGAAGGGCGGCTGGCAGTATCCGGAAGCCGAGCTGGACAAGCTCCGCAACCCCGCGGTCAAGGCGTTCTTCGTGGTGAACCCCAGCAACCCGCCCTCGGTCAAGATCGACACGCGCGGCCTGGCGCAGATCGCCGCGATCGTGAAGGAAAGGCCGGACCTGGTCCTGCTGACGGACGACGTCTATGGCACGTTCGCCGATGACTTCACGTCGCTGTTCGCGATCTGCCCGCGCAACACGATCCTGGTCTATTCGTTCTCGAAATACTTCGGCGCCACCGGTTGGCGGCTGGGCGTCATCGCGACCCACCGCGACACCGTGCTGGACCGGCAGATCGCGGCGCTGCCCGAGGCGACGCAGTCGATGCTCGATGGCCGCTACGGCAGCCTGGTGCTGGATCCGCGCAATCTGAAGTTCATCGACCGCCTGGTTGCCGACAGCCGGACCGTGTCGCTGAACCACACGGCCGGCCTATCGACGCCGCAGCAGGTGCAGATGGTCCTGTTCGCGCTGTTCGAGCTGCTCGACGAGCCCGGCGCCTACAAGCAGGCCGTGAAGCGCATCATCCGCAGGCGGCAGGCGGCGCTGTATCGCGAGCTGGGCGTGGTCAAGCCCGAAGACCCGAACGGGACCGCCTACTACACGCTGCTCGATCTCGAGGACATCACCACACAGATGCATGGGCCGGCGTTCGCGGCATGGATCATGGCAAGGAAGGAGCCGCTGGAAATGCTGTTCCGCCTCGCCGAGGAGGGTGGCGTCGTGTTGCTGCCGGGCAAGGGCTTCGGCGACCACCATGCCTCGGCGCGCGCCTCGCTCGCGAACCTCAACGAGTACGACTACACGGCCATCGGGCGGATCATCCGCAACCTGGCTGCGGAATATCACGCCGAGTTCCTGGCCACGCAGGCGCCGGCCGCGGCTTGAACTGGCCGGCCTCGTGCCCGGCACGAGGCCGGCTTTTCGTTCGAACACCAGGGCCCCCGCTCCGTCCAGGGCGGGCCGGCATGCACTCCGGTCATGATCCTTTCCCGGCGGCCTCTTGAACCAGCGACGCCTCGCCGTTGCCGAACGACCAGTCCTCGCGGTCGACAGGCACCAGGCCAATCACGACGTCCTCCCGCCGGACCCCGAGCCTGTCGTGCAACTGATCCGCCACCTGCCGGTAGAATCCGCGCTTCTGGTCGAGGCTGCGGCCACCGACCAGCGTGAGCTGGATGAAGATGCAGCCCGCCGTGCGATGGACGCCGAGGAAGTCGGGGTCATACACAAAATTCTCCGGCGCGTGTTCGTGGATGACCTGGAAGCGGTCGCCGTGGGGCGCTTTCAGGATGCTGACCATGGCCTGGTAGACGACGTCGCCGACGGTTTGCCGGAATCCGGCCGTCTGCCCCTGGATCAGGTCGATGCGTGCGAAGGGCATGGGATTTCTCCTATCTGGGGTGCGGAGGACGCGTAGGTGCCGTTCGCCGTCTGCCAGGCCCGCTCGGCCGGCTTCAGCTCGCCCTCGCGGGTCAGGTGGTGCGCGTATTCGCCGGGGTCCTTGTAGAACAGCGACAGGACCGGGTTGTCGGCGACGAAGGGCGTGATGCTGTCGGCTTCGTAGGGGGCGAACTTGAGGCCGCCGATCCAGAGGAAGACGATCGCGATGGCGATGCGCATCGCGTGCAGGCCGATCCGGTCCGACGCCGGGCTGGCGACCAGGCCGAGGGCACGGCGAACGTGCGCGTTCATGTCCCGGCTCCCGCCTCGGCCGACGCCGCGAAGGCGTCCAGCGCGCGGGTGGAATAGACGATCGCGGCGCCCGCGTTCACGCCGACCGCTACGCCCAGCGCCTCCGCCACCTCCTCCTGCGACGCGCCGAGCTTGCGCGCGTTGTCGGTATGCACGGTGATGCAGCCGTCGCAGCGCAGCGTGATGGCGACGGCGACGGCGATCAGCTCCCGCGTTTTCGCATCGAGGTGCCCGGTCTTCTGCCCGGCGGCGCCCATCGCGCCATAGCCGCGGACGGTTTCGGGGCTGAGCTTTGCCAGGCCGCCGACGCCGGCGACAACCTGCTGGCGATAGAGGTTCCAGTCGAACATGTGCATGACGCTCTCCTTCGTGCCGGGTTAAGCGATGTCGATGACGAGCTTGCCGTCGGTGTCGCGGGCCTTGATGGCGGCGTAGGCGTCGGCGATGGTTTCCAGCGTGAAGCGGCGCGGATCGACCTTCGGGGCCAGCTTCCCCGCCTCGGCCAGCCGGGTCGCCTCGCGCAGGATGTCGCCGTGATGCGCCCGCCCCTCATCGGTCAGAAGCGGCAGCAGGGTGAAGACGCCGGAGTAGGTCGCCGCGCGGAACGACAGCGGCGCCAGAGCGTGGGTCCCCCAGCCGAGGGCACTGACCACATGACCGAACCGGCGCACGGCGTTGAACGAGGCGTCCAGCACCGGGCCGCCCACGGTGTCGTAGACGAGGTCGAACCCCTGGGCGCCGGTATGGTCCGCGACGTAGGCGCCGACCTCGGCGTCGCGATCGATCCAGGTGGCGCCGAGACGTTCGATCAGCGCCCGGTCACGCGCCGATCCGGTTGCGAAAGCCCGGGCGCCCGCTGCGATCACGATCTGGACGGCGATGTGGCCCACGCCCCCGGCCCCGCCCTGGATCAGTACGGCCTGACCCGGCTTGAGAGCCGCGCGATCCACCAGACCCTCCCACGCCGTGATGACGGTCAGGGGCAGCGCCGCCGCCTCACGCAGCGACAGCGTCGCGGGCCTGGCCGAAAGCAGGCGCGCATCGACCGCGGCGTATTGGGCGAGCGAGCCCTGCACGCCGCCGACGCCGCCGGTCATGCCAAAGACCTCGTCGCCGCGGCGGACGGTGGTCACGCCGGGGCCGACCGCCTCCACGGTCCCGGCCATGTCGATGCCCAGGATCGCGGGCAGGGGATGGCGCGCATGAGCAGCCTCGCCCGAATGGATCTTGAGGTCGAGCGGGTTGACCGCGCTGGCGGCGATCCGCACCAACGCCTGACCGGGCAGCGGCGCGGGCCGTGCCACGGACGTGATCCGGAATGGCGCGCCGAACGTCTCCAGAACCGCCGCCCGCATCGATGTGTTTGCCATGACCCCAGCTCTCCTCGTGTTCGCGGAAGCTGGGCGCGGCGTGCTTGTTTAGACATCGACAAGCGCGCACGGTCGTCATTCAGAAATGAACAGGCGCATGGATGGAGTGGAGCGACCTCCGGATATTCCTCGCCATCGCGCGGGAGGGCACTTTGGCGGCGGCCGCGCGCACGGTCGGCCAAAGCCAGCCGACGATGGGGCGGCGGCTTCGCGTGCTGGAGCATGATGTCGGCCAGACGCTGTTCCAGCGAACCGGCGACGGGTTGGTGCTGACCGACGAGGGCGCGGCGGTCCTGGCCCATGCGGAGCGTATGGAGGAAGACGCGCTGGCGCTGGAACGCCAGATGGCAGGGCAGGACCGTCACTTCGAGGGGATGATCCGGATTTCAGCCTCCGATTGGTTCGGCGCGCTGGTGCTGACCCCTGTGATCGCCGAGTTCGCGGCGGCGCAGCCGCGCGTGGTCGTGGAGATCATCACCAGCGCCCGGCATTACAGCCTGTCGCGGCGGGAAGCCGACATCGTGTTCAAGACCAGGCTGTTCGACGAGCCGGAGGCCGTGTCTCGCCGGCTGATGCACATGCCCTACGCCGTGTATGTGAAGGCCGGGCTGGACCATCCCCGCGCCGGCGATGGCCAAGGCACGCCGCTGGTCACGATGGACGTCGCCCACGATGGCTTGCCCGATGCCGTCTGGCTGAAGCGCATGCTGCCGCGCGCGCATGTGGTGTCCAGGAGCAACGACCGCGACGTCCAGGGCCGCATGTGCGCTTTGGGCGCCGGGGCTGCGGTGCTGCCGCAATCCCTGGGCGACTCGCTGACCGGCGTCGAGCGCGTCGAGCTCGGTGAGCAGCCGCCCGGGCGCGACACCTGGGTCGGGTATCACCGCGACATGCGTCACCTGGCCCGGCTGCGCGCGCTGCTCGGTCTGGTGATAGAACGGCTGGCGAACTAGCCGACGTGCGTAGGGCCGTGCCGCTGCCTTCCGCGCGTGTGGTGGTTACCAGGCCACGAGGTTGCCGTCAGCGTAACGACGATGTCTGGCGGATGGGGTGGGATTCGAACCCACGAGACGCTTGCACGCCCGGCGGTTTTCAAGACCGCTGCCATAAACCGCTCGGCCACCCATCCTGCCGGCCCACCTAGCGCAGCCGTGCTTGCGTCTGCAAGCCGGGGGTTCCTTGTGCGGTGCCGTTCCGGTATTGCTCCTGCGTTGACTTTCGGGTGCCGGATGAGCCATCGAATCGCATGCAGTCTCGCCGGGGCGGTTGCCCTGTCCGCAGCCGTGGGCATGCCCGCGCGGGCCGAGCCGCCGCAGGATCCCCACGGGATCCTCACGTTCCAGGTCGAGAACGATGCCGCTTCGACGTTCAAGGGCACGTCGGACCAGAACTACACGTCCGGCCTGCGGCTGGGCTACACGACGGGGACGGGCAGCGTTCCCGGGTTCCTCGCGCGGTTCGGCCAGTCGGTGTGGGGGGACGGGGTTCAGCGGGTCAGCCTCGATCTCAGTCAATCGATCTTCACGCCGCGCAACACGCAGATCAATCCGCCGAATCCGGGGGACCGGCCTTATGCGGGGTATCTGCGGGTCAGCGGTGCGCTGATCCATGACAGCGACACTGCGCGCAGCCTGATCGGCGTCAGCCTGGGCGTGATCGGGCCGTCCGCGCTGGGGCGGCAGGTGCAGAACGGCTTCCACGACATCATCAGCGACCCCGAGAACAAGGGCTGGGGCAGCCAGTTGAAGGACGAGCCGGCGTTCGAGCTGCTGGTCGAGCGGACGTGGCGCGTGCCGCTGACGCGGTTCGGGTCCGTCGAGGTCGATGCGTTGCCGGCGGTGACCGTGGGGGTGGGGACCGTGCGGGACTATGTGCAGGCGGGGGCGAGCATCCGGCTGGGGCAGGGGCTGGGCAGCGACTTCGGCGCGCCGCGGATCCGGCCGGGGCTGAGCGGCAACGACCCGTATACGCCCACGCGGCCGTTCGCGTGGTACGTGTTCGCCGGCGCCGACGGGCAGGCGATCGCGCGCGACGTGTTCCTGGACGGCAGCACGTTCCGCAGCAGAAGCCCGCATGTGACGAAGAAGCCGTTCGTCGGCGAATTCCAGGCCGGGTTGGCGATGATGCTGTACGGCGTGCGGCTGAGCTATACGCAGACGTGGCAGACGACGTCGTTCAGTGGGCAGAAGGCCGGGCTGTTCAATTTCGGGTCGTTGGCGGCGTCCGTGCGCTTCTGACGCGGAACTTACGTGGGCCGGGCGTGTTCGCTCCGGCACGATGCACCATTCGCCCGATGCGTTCCGCTCCGTCCCTGCCGTCGTCGCCATCCCGGTTCGGGACGAGGCCGAGCGCATCACGGATTGCCTGTTGGCGTTGAGCGCCCAGGAGGGATGCCTGCCCGGCGTCGTGCTGCTGGTCAACAACACGACGGATGCGACGATGCAGGCCGTCGCCGACGCGGTGCCGGGCCTTCGTTGCCCCGTCGTCGCGATCGAGCACGTGTTTGCACCGGCGGAGGCGAATGCCGGGCAGGCGCGGCGGTTGGCGATGCAGCATGCGGATCGGCTGGCGCCGGCCGGCGTGCCGCTGTTGACGACAGATGCGGATGGGCGGGCGGCGCCGGACTGGTTGGCGGCGAACCTGCATCACCTGCGGCAAGGCGCCGATGCCGTGTTCGGGATGGCGGTGATCGACCCGGTCGAGGCCGCACGCATCCCTCCCGCGCTGCACCAGGCGGACGCGCAGGAGTGCGCCTATGCGGCGGCACTGGACGAGATCGAGAGCCTGCTGGACCCCGACCCGGCCGATCCGTGGCCGCGGCATACCGAGCATTCCGGCGCGAGCATCGCGGTGACCCGCCAGGCCTATGGCGTCGCCGGCGGCATTCCCGGGCAGGCGCTGGGCGAGGACAGGGCGTTCCACGAGGCGCTGCGGCGGGTCGATGCGCGGGTGCGCCATGCCCGGGACGTGCGGGTCGTTGTGTCCGGCCGCATCCTGGGACGGGCGGCGGGGGGGATGGCGGACACGATCCGGCGGCGGCTGGTTGCCCCCGATACGATGCTGGACGACGCGCTGGAGCCGGTGGCGGCGCGGGTTCGGCGGGTGGAGCTGCGCCGGGCTGCCCGGGCGGCCTTCCGGGCGGATGATGGGGCCGCGTTCGTGGCTGCCGCGATGGGCGCCGGGGTGTGCGGGGATGTCGCGCGGCGGCTGGTGGGCTGCCGCTGGTTTGGCGAGGCCTGGAGCGCGATCGACCGGGCCATTGCGCGGGAGCGTGTTCCGGTCGCGTCGCTGACGCGGGAGATGGCGGGGGCGGTGGGAATGCGGGACGTGTTGCGGGCGAATGCGGGGGCGTTGGTGGCGGCGTAGGTGGCGGCGTATTTCAGGGGACGTCGAGGATCGTCTCGAACGGGCGGTCGAACAACGCCAGCAGATGCGAGGGCAGGGCGAAGCCTTCGGGGTCGTCGACGATGAGGCCGGCATGCTGGCTGCGGTGGGCGGCGATGGCCTGCCGCTTGCGGGGAAGCTGCGCCGCGATATCGATCCGGCGGCCGGTCGGGACGGTGGGGAGAACCGTGTCCGGGGGAAGGGTGAGGCCCCAGACGGGGTAGGCCAAATGGCGGACCCCGGCCTGGGCCGCGGCTTCTGCCGCGATCAGGTGGGTCGATTCGTGGTCGCAGTGCGGGTCGAACTGCCAGGAGGCGAGGATGGTGCGCGCGCCGGTGCGGATCGCGAGGGAAGCGATGGCGGTGACGGCGGCGTCGAAGGCGGGGCCGGCGACGGGGCTTTCGGTGTCGGGCAGGTTGAGGAAACCGATGCGGTCCGGCGGAAGGCCCAGGGCGGCGATCGCGTCCCGGGCCTCCTGCTGGCGGAGCCGGCGCAGGCGGGGCGCGGGGTAGGCGCGGGAGTTGGGGTGGGACCCGGCGCCGTCCGTCATGATCATCACCATCGGGGGCGCGCCTTCGTCGACGGCGGCCGCGATCAGGCCACCGCAGCCGAGGCTCTCGTCGTCGGGGTGGGGCGCCAGGATCAGGAGCGGGGCCTGATCCAGGAGGGCCGCGGGCCGGACGAGCGGCAGGCGTTCCATGGCGGCAAGGGCGTCGGCGAAGCGGATCATGCGGGGGTGAGGAAATGCTGGGCGGCTTCGGTCAGCACGAGGTCGGGGGCGGGCTGGCGGAGGTAGGTCGCGAGATCGCGGAGCAGGCGCTCGACGGGGTTGGGGCGGACGAGGGCGCCGAGGCCCAAAGCGCGCTGGGCGTGGCGCATGGCGTCGAGGCAGGCGGACTCGACGGCGATGCGGGCGAGGTTCACGGTGGCGACCTGGTCCGGGACGGGCCGGATTCCGGTTTCCGCGGTCTCGGCGGCGTGCCAGGTCCAGAGACGGGCGGTGTCGCGGGCGATCAGCATTTCTCCGAAGCGGGCCTGTTGCAGGGGAAGGGTGTCGTGGCCACGGGCCCGGAGCTGGGCCGCGACGGAGTCGACGAGGGCGTCGAGGGCGCCGAGCGTCACGGCCATGGTGCGCCAGGCGCCGGTGGAGAAGTCGGGCTCGCGGAGGTAGTCGCCTTCGTCGCCCAGCAGGGCGTCACCGGGCAGCGGGAGGCCGTCGAGCTGGACGGTGCCGTTGGCGGCGGCCCGCATGCCGTGCAGGCGGGCGCCGATGGGGTGCGCGGGCTCGTCGCCGCGGAGGGTGGCGAGGGCCATGCGGATGCCGCCGGCGGGAAGGGTCACGGTGAGCAGGGCGTGGCGGAGGTGGCCGGCGCCGGAGCAGGGGCCTTTTGCGCCGGCAAGGCGGCCGTCCTCCAGCCGCAGTGCCTGGCCCGGCGCATCGGTTACCCAAAGCCCGTAGAGGTTGCCGGCGTGGCATGTCGCGGCGACCGCGTCCTGTTGCGCCGCGGTGCCGAAGCGGATCGCGAGGCGGACGGCATTCACGTGCGCCTCGAACAGCCGGCCGACGGAGGGGTTCGCGGCGCCGAGTTGGCGCAGGAGGGTGAAGATGCTGGCCGCACCCTCGGCCTCTGTGCCGGCGCCTGCGCCGCCCAGGCGGCGGGGGAGGGGGGCTGCCGGAAGTCCGATGTCGCGGAGGAGGGCCACGTCCTCGGACGGGAAGGCCGCCGCCTCGTCCAGTGCTGCGGCACGCGCCGCAATGGCCGCGAGGTGCGGGTGCAGGGCGTCGTCGGGCGACACGGTCAGTCGGCCGTGGCGCCCATTTTTTCCGCGAGGGACGGCATGCTGGAGCGGCGGCGCGGCACCAGCCAGCGCTGCAGCCGGTCGAGGTAGAGGTAGACGACGGGGGTCGTGTACAGGGTCAGCACCTGGCTCAGGATCAGGCCGCCGACCATCGCGTAGCCCAGGGGCTTCCGCAGTTCCGACCCGGCGCCGTCGCCGATGATCAGCGGCACGCCACCCAGCAGCGCCGCCATCGTCGTCATCAGGATGGGCCTGAACCGCATGAGGCAGGCCTGGCGGATGGCGTTCAGCGGCGTTTCGCCGTCCCGCCGTTCGGCGGAGATGGCGAAGTCCACCATCATGATGCCGTTCTTCTTGACGATGCCGATCAGCAGGATGACGCCGATGAGTGCGATGACCGAGAGGTCGTAGTTGAAGATCATCAGCATCAGCAGCGCGCCGACACCGGCGGATGGCAGGGTCGAGAGGATGGTGATGGGCAGGATGAAGCTTTCGTAGAGGATGCCCAGGATGATGTAGACGGCGATCAGCGCGGCGGCGATCAGGTAGGGCTGCGTGCTGAGCGAGGACTGGAAGGCCTGGGCGGTGCCCTGGAATGTGCCGCGCAGGGTCACGGGCGTGCCGATCTGCCGCATCATGTTGTTGATGGCGTCGACCGCCTGGCCCAGCGCCGCGCCCTCGGCCAGGTTGAACGACAGGGTCACGGACGGGAACTGGCCCTGATGGCTGATGGCCAGGGGCGCCACCGGCTTGGTATCGGCCTTCACGAAGGTGCTGAGCGGGACGGTGCTGCCGTCGCGGGCCTTCACGTACAGCTTGTCGAGCGTCGAGAGGTCGCCCTGCATGTCGGGCGGGACCTCCAGGATCAGCTTGTAGGTGTTGAGCTGGGTGAAGAACTGGGTGATCTGCCGCTGCCCGAACGCGTCGTACAGCGTGTCGTCGATGACTTGCGGCTGGATGCCGAAGCGGGCGGCGCGGTCGCGGTCGATGGTCAGCAGCGCGGTTGTGCCGGCCACCTGCTGGTCGGTTGCCAGGTCCCGCAGCATCGGCAGCTTGCGCATCTCGCCCAGGATCCTGGGCGCCCAGGAATAAAGCTCCGTCAGGTCGGCGGATTGCAGCGTGTACTGGAACTGCGACTGCGCGAGGCGGCCGCCGACGTTGATGTCCTGCGCGGCCTGGAAGTTGACGGTGATGCCCTCGACCGCCGGGGTCTTGGTGCGCAACCGGGCGATGACCTGCTGGGCCGTGTCCGTCCGGTCCTCGAAGTTCTTCAGCGTTACCCAGATTCGGCCGTTATTGCCGGTCTGCCCGCCCAACCCGGCGCCGATGCTGGACGAATAGGCGGCGACGGCGGGGTCCCGGCTGATCACCTCGGCGATCGCCACCTGGCGCCGCGACATCTCGGCGAACGACACGTCCTGCCCGGCCTTCGTGATGCCGACCAGCACGCCCGTGTCCTGGTTCGGGAAGAAGCCCTTCGGGATCATGATGTAGAGGTATGCCGTCACGCCCATCGTCGCGAAGAACACCATCAGCGTGATGAACTGGAACCGCA
>CAXTPG010000011.1:0-64438 GCA_964246015.1 uncultured Acetobacteraceae bacterium | reverse complement strand
AAGATGATCAGCAGCTACGTCGGCGAGAACGCGACCTTCGCCAAGCAGTACCTGGCCGGCGAGCTGGAGATCGAATTCAACCCGCAGGGCACCCTGGCCGAGCGCATCCGTGCCGGCGGCGCCGGGATCCCCGCCTTCTTCACCCGCACGGGCGTCGGCACCGCCGTGGCGGAGGGCAAGGAGGAGCGGACGTTCGACGGCAGCCGCTACATCATGGAGCGCGGGTTGTTCGCGGATCTGGCCATCATCCACGCCTGGAAGGGCGACACGGAAGGCAACCTCGTCTACCGGCGCACGGCCCGGAACTTCAACCCGAACATGGCGACCGCCGCGAAGGTCACGGTCGCCGAGGTCGAGCACCTGGTCCAGCCCGGCGAGATCGATCCCGACGTGGTCGTGACCCCCGGCATCTTCGTGCAGCGCCTGGTCCACGTGCCGGGCGTCACCAAGCGCATCGAGCAACGCACCGTGCGCAAGCGCGCGGCATAGGGGAGGCACGGCGATGGCCTGGACACGGGACGAGATGGCGGCGCGCGCCGCGCGGGAACTGCAGGACGGCATGTACGTGAACCTCGGGATCGGCATCCCGACCCTGGTCGCGAACCACATCCCGGCCGGCATCAACGTCCAGCTTCAGAGCGAGAACGGCATGCTGGGCATCGGCCCCTTCCCGTTCGAGGGCGAGGAGGACGCGGACCTCATCAACGCCGGCAAGCAGACCGTCACGATGCTGCCCACGACCAGCATCTTCGACAGCGCCCAGAGCTTTGCGATGATCCGCGGTGGCCACATCGCCATCAGCATCCTGGGCGCGTTGCAGGTCGCGGAGAACGGCGACCTCGCCAACTGGATGATCCCTGGCAAGATGGTGAAGGGCATGGGCGGCGCGATGGACCTGGTCGCGGGCGTGCCGAAATGCGTCGTGTTGATGGAGCACACCGCGCGGGGGGAGGCGAAGATCCTGAAGCGCTGCACCCTGCCCCTGACCGGCGCCGGCGTCGTCAGCCTGATCGTGACGGATCTCTGTGTGCTGCAGGTCGATCAGCCCGGTGCGGACGGGTTGACCCTTATGGACATGGCGCCCGGCGTAACGGTGGACGAGCTGCGGGCGAAGACGGAAGCGGCGTTCATCGTGCACGAAGGGCTGCGGGCTGCCTGAAAGGTAGCGGTTGCGTTTTCGGGCCAAAATCGGTAAATGGTCGTCATTCTATCGGGAATGTCCCTCAGGGGCGGGCGATCGTGAAGGCTGATCTGTCATGAAGACGTCGTTATCCTGTTTGGCGGCGATCGCCGGTTTCGCGCTGATCGCGATGGCCGGCGTGGCGCAGGCCGCGCCGAACCTGGTGGTGAACGGTGATTTCGAGCAGGCTTCGACAGGGACTGCGACGCAGCTTGCGCGCCCGGGCGTGTCCGGCGCGACGCTGACGGGGTGGACGAACAACGGCTACAACTTCTTCTTCACGCCCGGCAGCGCGGACACGACCGGCTCCTACTCGCCGGAATTCAGCAACTCCCTGAAGCTGTGGGGCCCCAACAACGGCGGTGCGACCGGGAACGCCCTTCCGGCCGTCAGCCCGACCGGCGGCAACTTCGTGGGTGCGGACGGGGCGTATGGGACGGGGTCGATCACGCAGAGCATCGCCGGGCTGACCGTGGGCGCCGTCTACCAGTTGACCTTCAACTGGGCGGCCGGGCAGCAGGCCGGCTTTACCGGCGACACGACGGAGTCGTGGGGCGTCACGTTCGGCGCCCAGACCTACAACACGGCGACCGTGTCGACGCCCAGCAAGGGCTTCACCCCTTGGCGGCAGGAAACCGTCTACTTCACTGCCAGCGCGGCGACGCAGGTGCTGAGCTTCCTGGCGGCCGGGTCGCCGTCGGGCGTGCCGCCGTTCTCGCTGCTGGACGGCGTCTCGCTTGTCGCGGCGCCCGAGCCTGCGACCTGGGCGGTGATGATGATCGGCCTGGGCGCGGTCATCGTCCTGATGCGCCGGCGGGCCGTGCGGAACGCCGTCGCCGCCTGACCGCCGGTTGACGGAAGGCTGCGCCTCCCCGATCATTCGCACACGAATGGTTGGAGCTCCGCTGCCATGGCGGACGGTGCGACGGTGCTCGCAGGGTACGAGATCGAGGCCCAGGTCGGCTTCCTGCTGCGGCGCGCGCATCAGCGCCATGTCGCCCTGTTCCAGGATGAGATGGCGGAAACCGAACTGACGCCCACGCAGTTCAACGCCCTGATCCGCGTCGTGGAGTTGGGCGCCGTCACGCAGAACCATCTGGGCCGCCTGTCCGCCATGGACCCGGCGACCGTGCAGGGCGTCGTGCGCCGCATGGTCGAGCGTGGACTGATCGAACGCCGCCCCGACCCGATGGATCGTCGGACCACCGTGCTGTCGCCCACCGCGGCCGGGCTGCAGGTCGCGGCACGCGCCATCGACGGTGGCCGAGCGGTGACCGAGGCGACGTTGGCGCCCCTGTCGGCCTCGGAACGGCGCACCTTCCTGACACTTCTGCGAAAGATGAGCTGATGGCGCTGGCAGCGGGACCCGAGACTCAGCGCGGCAAGATGGTGATCCGGAACATCGGATTGCTGCTGTCGGGCCGGCTGGAGCAGCCGATCCTGGATGCCGATACCGTGGTCGCGGAGGGCGGCCGCATCACCGCTGTGGGCCGCGCGGCCGAATGCGATACGGGCGATGCGCAGGTGGTCATCGACGCCCATGGGTGCGCGTTGTCACCGGGGCTGATCGACAGCCACGTGCATCCGGTGTTCGGCGACTGGACACCGCGGCAGGGGCAGCTCGGCTGGATCGACAGCACCATGAACGGAGGGGTCACGACGATGATCTCGGCCGGCGAGGTGCATCTGCCGGGGCGGCCGCGGGACATCATCGGGGTGAAGGCGCTGGCGATCACGGCGCAGCGGGCCTACGCGAATTTCCGGCCGGGTGGGGTGAAGGTGCTGGCGGGCGCGCCGGTGATCGAGCAGGGGATGGTCGAGAGCGACTTCTCCGAACTCGCGGCAGCCGGCGTGACGCTGCTGGGGGAGGTGGGGTTGGGAACCGTGAAGGCCGGGGCCGAGGCGAAGCAGATGGTCGCCTGGGCGCGGAAGTACGGGATCCAGAGCACGATCCATACCGGCGGGCCGAGCGTGCCTGGCAGCGGCTACATCGATGCGGACACGGTCCTGGAAGCCGATGCGGACATCATCGGCCACATCAACGGCGGACACACGGCGCTGCCGCTGCGTCAGATCCGCTGCCTGTGCGAGGGATGCGGGCGCGGGATCGAGATCGTGCACAACGGGAACGAGCTGGCCGGACTGTCGGCGCTGCGGTTCGCGAAGGAGTTGGGGCAGCTCGACAGGGTGATCCTGGGCACGGACGGGCCGGCCGGGTCGGGCGTGCAGCCGCTGGGTATCCTGCGGATGATCGCGTTGCTGAGCAGCCTTGGCGACACGCCGGCGGAGACGGTGTTCTGCTGCGCGACGGGCAATACGGCCCGGATGCGCAAGCTGGAATGCGGGATGATCGAGGTGGGACGGACCGCCGACTTCGTGCTGATGGACCGGGCGCAGCACTCGTCGGGAACCGATCTGCTGGACAGCGTGCAGAAAGGCGACCTGCCGGGGATCGGCATGGTGATCATCGACGGCCTGGTGCGGTGCGGGCGCAGCCGGAACACGCCTCCGGCGGAGCGGGTGCCGGAGGTCGTCGGGGCGGGTTGACGGCCGGCATATGCCGGCCCCAGGCGATCAGCGGGCGATCTGCTGCTTCATGGCGCCGATCAGGGCATCGACGTCGTTGTTGTTGCGCTGCATGTAGGCGGCGTAGTCGGACCGCTGGGTCAGGCGGAGGCTGGTGCCCTCGGCGACGACATCGACAATCTTCATGCGGCCGCTCACCTGGGTCACGACCCACTGGACGGTGTTGGGCTGCTGGTTCGGACGCTTGATGAGGGTGCCCACCAGAATGTCCTGCTCGCGCTGCGTCGTCGTGGTCGGGTTGAAGGTGACGCCCTGGAACTCGCCGATCTTGCCGAAGATGTTGTTCATCAGCACGTCATGGAACAGGCGTGTGAACTCGGTCACCTGGGCCGGGGTGGCGGTCCGGGCAAAGCGGCCGAGGCAGAAGCGGGCGATGCCGTCCACATCCACCACCGCCTCGATGACCGGTTGCAGGCGGCGCTTCTTGTCGTCGTAGCTGCCGGCGCCGTTGATGATGGCGACAAGGTCGTTGCCGAGCTTGACCACGAAGTTCGTGGCCTCCCCCGTGCCCTGCGCCCAGGCGCGCGGCCCGGCCGCAAGGAGCAGTCCGGTCATGGCGGTGCAAACCAGCAGGTGGCGTCGTGTCAGCATGGGGTGGAGCTACTTTCCTGAGGCTGGAAGGTCAACGGTTAAACCAGGCAGGGACCGTCCCACGATCGTCGCCACGGGTCTGGTCGATGGTGGACTGGCGGTTCTGGCGGTAGAGGCTGCGGTAGGTGGCGTAGGGATCGAGCGCGGTCTTCTTGATGTTGTCGGTGGTGTCCAGCACGCGCTCCCGCGCATCGACGGCGCCCAGCCCGAACTTCGAGTAGCGCAGCGCATTGCTGCCGCCGAAGCTGGCCCAGGTGAACGGGTCGAGCACGGCGTTCCCGGCGAAGCCGCCGGCGTCGCGCGGGTTGCTTGGGCCGATGATGGGGAGGAACAGGAACGGGCCCTCGCCGACGCCCCAGAGCGCCATGGTCACGCCGAAATCGGTGTCGTGGGCGGGGTAGCCCAGGTCGGTCGCGACGTCGAACAGGCCGCCGACGCCTGCGGTGGTGTTGATCGCGAAGCGCACCAGCGTGTCGCCCGCGCGGCGCGGCTTCGCCTGCATCACGTCGTTGGCGAAGATGATGGGGCTCGACATGTTGGACAGCAGGTTGTGCACGTGGCGGCGCGCCATGCCCGGCACCGCGTAGCGGTAGGCGACGGCGACCGGACGGAACACGTACGTGTCGATGCCGTCGTTGACGCGATACAGGAACCGGTTGGTGGGTTCCAGCGGGTCGTTGTTCTGGCGGAACTCGGCGACCGCGTCCGGATCGGTGGCCGGGGGCGCGGACGCGCAGGCTGCAAGGGCGGCGAGGAGGAGGACCGAGGTCAGGCGAGCAAGCGGTCGGAGCATCATCGATCCAGTACGGCAGGGCAGCCAACGTAAGAGCGCGAATGGCGTTGCGCCCGGGAGCCGCTATATTACAGGCAGCACGTGCGGGCTTGCACGATCACAACATGGATAGCGCCGGGATGAACCAGGTCACGCCACAGAAGCCGCAGCCCGAGGCAGGGTCTGCCACCATCGAGCGGTGGTTGACCGGCCCCAGGTTCGACGGATTGCCACCCCGCTCGGCCGTGTTGTCGCCGCCGGCGCTGTCGTTCGAGTTCTTTCCGCCGAAGACGGAGGCGTTGGAAACGCAGTTGTGGACGTGCATCCGGCGGCTGGAGCCGCTGGCGCCCCGGTTCGTCAGCGTGACGTATGGGGCGGGCGGCACGACGCAGACGCGGACGCATGCGACGGTGGCGCGGATCGTGACGGAGACGACGCTGACACCGGCGGCGCACCTGACCTGCGTGGGCGCGTCGCGGGGCGAAGTGGACGACGTGGCGCGGCAGTATTGGGATGCGGGCGTGCGGCACATCGTGGCGTTGCGGGGCGATGCGCCACCGGGTGAGGCGTATGCGCCGCATCCGGAGGGCTACGCCTACGCGACGGACCTCGTGGCCGGGCTGAAGCGGGTGGCCGACTTCGAGATTTCGGTCGCGGCGTATCCGGAAACCCATCCGACGGCGCTGAGCGCGGACCACGACGTCGACAACTTGAAGCGCAAGCTGGATGCCGGCGCGACGCGGGCGATCACGCAGTATTTCTTCGACGGCACGATGTTCCTGCGTTTCCTGGACCGGGCGTTGGCCGCGGGGATCACGGCGCCGATCGTGCCCGGGATCATGCCTGTCTCGAACTACGCGCAGGCCGCCAAGTTCAGCGCGATGTGCGGCACGTCCGTACCCGCATGGATGGGGCCGCTGTTCGAGGGGACGGAGAACGATCCGGAGCTGCGGCGGATGATCGCGGCGATCGTCGCGGCCGAGCAGGTGCGCTTGCTGCAGGCGAACGGCGTCGACGAGTTCCATTTCTACACGCTGAACCGGCCCGACCTCACCTATGCGATCGCGCATCTGCTGGGCGTGCGGCCAGCAGCCAGCGATACGCTGGCCTGAGCAGGAACGGGCTGAGAAACAGCGGGAACTGGCAGAGGCCGAAGAAGAGGGTGATGCGGGGGTCCGTGGTGGCGGGCAGCACGGCCAGATAGAGCGCCATGTTGCGGTTGCCGCTCATCAGCCCGGCCGTCGCGGCGGGGCGGATCCCCCATCGGGCGAAGGCCAGCGTCGTCGCGGCGTTCAGCCCGTAGTCGACCGCGAAGGCGGCGAGCAGGGCCTGGACGACCCAGGCCGGGTCGTTGGCCATGCGGGGCGCCAGGCCGTCCATGACCGCGAAACCGTAGAACACGACGAGCCAGACCAGCGCCCCGTCCACCGCATCGCCCCAGCGGTCCAGCGCCGCGCGGCCGATCAGGCGGCGCAGGAGCAGCGACAGGAGCATGGGCAGCCCCACGACCAGCAACAGCCGGCCCATGAACGCCGGCGTCGAGAGCGAGAGATCGATGCCCAGCAGCCAGAGCGCGATCGGCGGCGCCGTGATCGGCACCAGGACCAGCATCGCCAGGGTCGCGAGCAGCGAGAGGTCGGGATCGAGCCCCACAAGCCGCGCGAAGGCGGCCGACGACGTTGCGGCGCATCCCGTCGCGAAGATCACGACGCCCGCGGCGATCCCGGGATCGAGCGGCAGGGGCGCCACGGCGGCCCAGGCGATCAACGGGCAGACCAGCATCTGGAACAGCACGATGGCGCCCACGCGGACCGGGCGCTTCAGATGCGCGAGCGTGCGCGGCAGGTCCACGCGGAGCAGGACCAGCGTCGTCATCAGCAGCACGTTGGGGGTGACGAACCCCTTAAAGGCTGCGGCCAGACCGGGCGACAGCACGCCGCCGAAGATGCCGACGGCGAGCAGGATGGAGCCTTTGCGGGCGGACCACGCCAAAGCGCGGAGCGGTTGGTGCAGCAGCGGGTTGGCCTGGCGGTGCATAGGGGTCTATAGCCCGGCCGTGACGCGACGCAGCAACCCGGCATGACGGAATACCTGGCCCGCCTGAACCCCGAGCAGCGGGCGGCGGTCGAGGCCGTGGACGGCCCGGTGCTGGTGCTGGCCGGCGCCGGCACGGGCAAGACCCGCGTGCTGACGACCCGGTTCGCGCACATCCTGCTGACAGGCCGGGCGGCGCCGGGGCAGGTGCTGGCGGTGACGTTCACGAACAAGGCGGCGCGGGAGATGCGGGAGCGCGTGGGCGCGATCCTGGGCCGGCCCGCAGAAGGGCTGTGGCTGGGAACGTTCCATGCGCTGTGCGCGCGGATGCTGCGGCGGCACGCGCACATCGTGGGCCTGACGAGCGGGTTCACGATCCTCGATTCCGACGATCAGTTGCGGCTGCTGAAGCAGGTGATGGAGGCGGCGCGGATCGATGCGAAGCGGTGGTTGCCGCAGGTGCTGATGGGAATGATCCAGCGCTGGAAGGACCGCGGCGTGGTCCCGGACAAGGTGCCGGCGTCGGAGGAGGGGGATTTCGCGGGCGGCCTGTCGCGCACGCTGTATGGCGCCTACCAGGCGCGGCTGCGGCAGTTGAACACCTGCGACTTCGGCGATCTGCTGTTGCACATGACGGAGATATTGCGCGGCCACCCGGATATCCTGGCCGAGTACGGGCGGCGGTTCCGCTACATCCTGGTCGACGAATATCAGGACACGAACGTCGTCCAGTATCTGTGGCTGCGGTTGCTGGCGCAGGCGCACAAGAACATCTGCTGCGTGGGCGACGACGACCAGAGCATCTATTCGTGGCGGGGCGCGGAGGTGGAGAACATCCTTCGGTTCGAGAAGGACTTCCCGGGGGCGGTCATCGTGCGGCTGGAGCGGAACTACCGCAGCACGGCGCCGATCCTGGGGGCCGCGGCGGGGTTGATCGCGAACAACGAGGGGCGGCTGGGCAAGACGCTGCGGTCGGGGCGGAACGATGCGGCCGGGGAGCCGGTGAGCGTCGTGTCGCTGTGGGACTCGGACGAGGAGGCCCGCATGGTGGGCGAGCGGATCGAGGCGCTGCGGCGGGACGGGCACCCGTTGAGCGAGATCGCGATCCTGGTGCGGACGACGGCGCAGACGCGGGCGTTCGAGGAGCGGCTGATCGTCCAGGGGACGCCGTACCGGATCATCGGCGGGCTGCGGTTCTACGAGCGGGCCGAGATCCGGGACGCGGTCGCGTATATGCGGGTGCTGCACCAGCCGGCAGACGACCTCGCGTTCGAGCGGATCGTGAACGTGCCCCGGCGCGGCGTGGGCGAGGGCGCGCTGCGGACGATGCACGAGGCGGCGCGGGCGCAGGGCGTGCCGCTGACCGAGGCGGCGGAAGGGCTCGTGCGGGCCGGGGCGCTGAAGGGCAAGCTGCGGGACGGCCTGGCGTCGCTGTTCGCGAACCTGGCGCGATGGCGGGAGGCGCTGCCGCGGGACGGGCATGTCATCGTGCTGGCGACGATGCTGGACGAGAGCGGGTACATGGCGATGTGGCAGGCGGACAAGTCGCCGGACGCGCCCGGGCGGATCGAGAACCTGAAGGAGCTGGTCCGGGCCTTGGCGGACTTCGAGAGCCTGGCCGGGTTCCTGGACCATGTCAGCCTGGTGATGGAGAACGAGGAGAACGCCGAGGGCGACCGGTGCAGCATGATGACGCTGCACGGGGCGAAGGGGCTGGAGTTCGACACGGTGTTCCTGCCGGGATGGGAGGAAGGACTGTTCCCGAGCCAGCGGACGCTGGACGAAGGAGGGCAGAAGGGGCTGGAGGAGGAGCGGCGGCTTGCATATGTCGGCCTGACGCGGGCACGGAAGCGGGCGATCGTCAGCTACGCCGCCAACCGGCGCCTTTATGCGAACTGGCAGAGCAGCATCCCGAGCCGGTTCGTCGACGAGCTGCCGGAGGCGCATGTGGAACGGGCGGGGTCTGCGGCGTTGCAGCGGGAGCAGCGGCTGCTCTCGGCACCCAGCGTGTTCGGCAACGGACCGCTGGTGGCCCGGCGGGCGGCCACGCCGAAGGTGATCGAGGCATGGGAGCAGCCGGCGCGGCCCGCCCGGGCGGAGGCGATCCCGGTGGGAAGCCGGGTGTTCCATCAGAAGTTCGGGTACGGGCGGGTGCTGGATGTGGATGACGACCGGCTGGAGGTGCTGTTCGAAAAGGCCGGGCAGAAGCGGCTGCTGGACCGCTTCGTGGAGCGGGCATGAAGCGCCGATGATGAAGCGAAGGGCGGGACCGCTGGAGACGGTGTCGGTCACGGTGCCGGAGGCGGCGCTGGAGGCGTACGAGGCGGCGTTCACGTCGACATGTGAGACGGTGGGGTTCTTCCTGGTCGACGAGGATGCCCGGACCTGGCGGGTGGAGGGCGTGCGCGAGGCCGGGGCGGATCGGGGGCCGCTGGACCGGGCATTGCTGCTGGCCGCATTGACGTCGGGCGTGGACGCCGGGGTGGAGCGGGCGGCGACGGAGGCGGAGGGGTGGCTTGCGCGGACGCAGGCGTCGTTTCCGCCGCAGCGGGTTGGCCGGCGGTTCCTGGTGCGCGGGACGCATGATGCGGGGCCCGAACCGGCGGGGATGATCGTGCTGACCTTGGATGCGGGGCTTGCATTCGGGTCCGGCGAGCACGGATCGACGCGGGGCTGCTTGCGGGCGTTCGAGGGTGTGCGGGTGGGCCCGGGGGCGCTGCTGGACCTGGGGACGGGGTCGGGCATCCTGGCGATGGCGGCGGCGAAGCGGCTGCGGCGGCGGGTGCTGGCGACGGATATCGAGCCGTGGTCGGTTCGGGTCGCGCGGCAGAATGCGGCGGCGAACGGGGTGTCGCGGCTGGTGCGGGCGGTGCTGGCGGATGGGTGGCGGGCGCCCGTGGTGCGGGGCGGCGGGCCCTATGCGCTGGTGTTCGCGAACATCCTGGCGCGGCCGCTATGTGCGATGGCGCGGGATTTGGGCTTGCACCTGGCGCCGGGCGGGCGGGCGGTGCTGGCAGGCTTGCTGGTCAACCAGATCCGGATGGTGCTGGCGGCGCACCGGCGTCAGGGATTGGTGCTGGACCGCGTGCTGACGGAGGGGCAGTGGGCGACGCTGGTGATCCGGAAACCATGGACGAGGTCCCCGGGCCAGGCCCGGGGATGACGTCCAGCCTGTGGATCAGGCGCGGCGGGCGGCGGTGAAGGCCGGGTCGAACACGCGGGACAGGTCGGCGCGGCTGAGGCCGATATCGGCCAGTTCGCGGTCGCTGAGCATGTTCAGTTCGTCGATCACGGCCCGGCGGCGGGGCAGGGCAGCCAGGGCGGACATGGCGCGGGATACGCGCCGGGCCAGCACGGCGAAGAAAGAGGGGCGCGGCTCGGCGACCGTGCCATCCGTGCCCTGGACGACCGACGAACGGTACGTGAGGCTGTCGGACATCAGGAGCGCGATCTGCTCCTTGGCGAGCGGGGCATTCATTTGTCGATCCTTTTCAAGTCGGTTCCGGCAGGGGCTGCCGCTTCGGTGACGGCGGGTATATGCGCCCGCCGGGCCGATGCTGCATGTGCTAACTGCCTTGCGCTGCCATGCTTCAAACGCATGGAACAGATCGCAGCTATGTGAAATGTGAAGAAATGATGATCGCCGCCGACACCCATGCCGACCGCCTCGCAACCGTCCGGGCAGAGCTTTCCGCTGCAGGGTTGCAGGGCTTCGTGGTGCCACGCGCCGATGAGCATCTGGGTGAATATGTCCCGCCCGGGGCGGAGCGTCTGGCCTGGTTGACGGGGTTCACCGGCAGCGCCGGGCTTGCCTGCGTCCTGCCGGACCGGGCCGCGGCGTTCACGGACGGGCGGTATGTGGCGCAGATGGAGACGCAGACCGACCCGGCGCTGTTCGAGCGGCGGCACATGATCGAGGAGCCGGCGCCGGCGTGGCTGCAGGAGCACGCGGGGGTGGGCGCGCGCATCGGCTACGACCCGCGGCTGATGAGCGCGGACGGGCTGGCGCGGTATGTCGATGCCGGGCTGTCGATGGTGCCGGTCGAGCGGAATCCGATCGATGCGGCCTGGCCGGATCGCCCGGCGCCGCCGGTGGCGGCGGCGGTGCCGCATGGGCTGGAATACTCGGGCGTCGCGTCGGCGGAGAAGCGGACGGAGCTGGGGCGCGCGTTGCGGGAGGCCGGGCAGGATGCGGCGGTGCTGACGGACCCGGCGTCGCTCGCGTGGCTGCTCAACATTCGGGGGGGGGACCTGTCGTTCACGCCGTTCGCGCTCGGGTTTGCGGTCCTGCACGACGACGGAGGGGTGCAGGTCTTCATGGATCCCGGGAAGCTGGGGCCGGAGACGCGGGCGTGGCTGGGGAACGGGGTGTCCGTGGCGGCCCCGGCTGCGCTGGAGGGTGCGCTTGCCGGGCTTTCGGGCAAGACGGTGCGGGTCGATCGGGCCGGGGCGCCGGTGTGGTTCGCGCAGCGGCTGGAGGCTGCGGGCGCGCGCGTCATGGATGGGCCGGACCCTTGCGCGCTGCCGAAGTCCTGCAAGAACGCGACGGAGCAGGACGGCGCGCGGGCGGCCCATCGCCGGGATGCGGTCGCGGTCTGCCGGTTCCTGCACTGGCTGGATACCGGCCGGCGGGCGGACACGACGGAGATGCAGGCGGCGGCCCGGCTGCTGGCGTTGCGCGGAGAGGTCCCGGGCTTCCGCGAGGAGAGCTTCCCGGCCATCTCGGGGTCCGGGCCGAACGGGGCCATCATCCATTACCGCGTGTCGCCGGAGACGGACCGCGTGCTGGGTCCGGACGAGACCTATCTGATCGATAGCGGCGCGCAGTATCCGGACGGGACGACGGACGTGACGCGGACGGTGTGGACGGGACCGGGGCAGCCGCCGGCGGAGTTGCGCGACCGGTTCACGCGGGTGCTGCAGGGACACATCGCGATCGCGACGGCCGTGTTCCCGAAGGGGGTTGCCGGGCCGCATCTCGACGCGTTCGCGCGGCGGGCGTTGTGGGCCGCGGGGCTGGATTACGACCACGGCACCGGGCACGGCGTCGGCAGCTTTCTGAGCGTGCACGAGGGGCCGGCCAGCCTGTCGCGCAACGCAAGGCCGGTGGCGCTGGCGCCCGGGATGATCATGTCGAACGAGCCGGGGTTCTACGAGCCGGGCGGGTACGGCATCCGGCTCGAGAATCTTCTGATCGTGCAGCCGCATCCGGCGCCCATGGCGCGCAAGCCCTTCCTGGGGTTCGAGGTGCTGACCTGGGCGCCGTTCGACCGGCGGCTGGTCGACGCGGAGATGCTGACCGTCAAGGAGCGGGCCTGGCTCGACGCCTATCACGGGCGGGTGCTGGCGGAGGTGGGGCCCCGGCTGGACGGGGCGGCCCGCGCGTGGTTGGCGGAGGCGTGCCGGCCGCTATAGGCGCGGGCGGTTGCGGAACGCGCGTGCGGCAGCCAGGTTCTGGCGGTTGGCGGGGTCCTCGGGCTGCATCGTCGCGAGGTCCTGGACGGCGGTGCCGAAGATGCGCCAGGCGGCGACGGTCTCGAGGAAGGAGGTGAGGCCGGTGCGTCCGCCCGGGGGGGCGGCGGCGGCGAAGGCGGCGTAGGCGTCGGCGAGGGCGGCGGCCTGCGGCATGAAGGCGGCGCGCAAGGGGGCCGGGCCGCGGCGGGGGCCGAGGCCGTCGTTGAGGTTGTAGAGGATGGCGGCGACGTGGTGCTGGCCGGGGTCGTCCTGGGGGAAGACGACGGCGTCGAGCGTCGCGAGCGTCATGATGCCGGCGCACTGGGCGCAGGGTTCGAGCGTCGTGTAGACGCGGTGGCCGCGAAGCAGGGTCGCGTAGTCGTTGAGACGGAGGCCGGCGCGGCGGCGGCGCGCGTTGGCGTCGGCGATGGCGATGCGGACGGCGCGGGCCTCGGCGTGTTCCAGCGTGCTGTTGAGCTGGACGTTGCGGTTGCGCTGGAAGCCGACGATGCCCCCGGCGGCGTCGACGAGAAGGGCGCCGATATTGTGGCCGACATAGGGACGGAAGGAGCGTCCGGGTGCCGCGGCGGCATAGTCGCGAAGGAGGTCCGGGCGCTCCGGGTTGATGCCCCATTCGTCGTGGGTGAGGGCCATGGCGAGGAGCATGAGGATGCGGTGGCGCTCCTGCTCGGCGGGGGTGAGGGTTGGGGCGGGGACGGTTGCGAGCGCGTCGGGCGCAGTGGCGGCGCGCAGGGCGGTTGGGGCGCAGGCGGCGCAGGCTGCGGCGAACAGGAAGCGGCGGCGGGGGAGGGGCATGGCGGCATGATGCCCCAGGCGGGACGGGCGGGGAACCGGTCCCGCGGTCACGGGCCGCCGTAGGGGGAGAGCTCGGCAGTGCAGGCGGCGGCCCACTCGTCGAGGGCGGGGGCGGCGTGGGACGTGGCCCAGGCGCGTTCCTGTTCAAAGGAGGCGGTCGGGGTGAGGGGAGGGTCGGACAGGGACTTCAGACGGGTCTGCGCAGCGGCGAGGGAGTCGGCAGAGCGGGGGTCGGTCCATTTGCGGGCGATGCCGGTGCGGCGCTCGGCGGCGGCGGCGGCAAAGTCGAAGGCGCGCTGGCGGTCGCCCATTCGGTCGAAGAGGTCGCGGAGGCGTTCGATGGCGAGGGCTGCGGTCTCGGCGTAGTTGCGGCTGGAGGAGTCGCCGTCAGCGAGGGCGGTGCGGCGGTCGAGGGCGACGGAGTAGGCGATGCGGGCGCCCTGGAGGTCGCCGAGGCGGGCGCGCTCCTCGGCGAGCTTGGCGAGGCTGAAGCCGAGGTCTTCGTCGAGGAGGCGGTCGTCGCCCTTGCGGCGGAGGACGTCGCGGCGGAGGCAGAGCTCTCGGCCGAATTCGATGAGGGCGGGGGCGCTGGGGCCCGGGCGGGCGAGGGCTTCGCCGCGCTTGCGGTAGCTCCAGCCCAGCTCGCGGAGGGTGGGGATGTCGTCGGGCGCGCGGCGGTATGCGGCGAGGGCGAGGGATTGCAGCTCGGCGTAGGCGCGTTCGGCGGCGGCCGGGTCGTTCTGGAGCATGAGGACGTCGCCCTGGCGGGTGACGGCCTTGGAGAGGCCGGCGGCGAAGGCGAGGTTTTCCGGGGCACGGGCGACGAGGTCGCGGGCGATATCGTGGGCAAGGGTGAGGTGCTGCATGACGCCGGCATAGGCCTGGGGCGGCGGTGGGCGCGGGGGCGGAGGGCGTCTGAGGGCGTCGCGGAGAAGATCGGCCAGCGCCATGCGGACGAGGTGCAACCGCCAGGCGAGGCCCGGGGAGACGTCGCCCTCGTCGCGGAGGGCGGTGTAGAGGGCAAGGCTGCGTTCGGCGGCGTCCTGGGCGCGGGCGAGGTTGTCGGCGGCCTGGTGGTAGGTTTCGGCGAACTCGTAGAGCATGTCGGCACGGTTGCGGCGGATGCGGGCGAGGGATGCGGCCGCGGCGCCGGCACCGGGAAAAAGGCCGCCCATGCGGGCGGCGACGGCCTCGACCTGGTGCTGCACGACGCCCTGCGGGGCCGCGAGCTGGGTTTCGATGGTGGTCAGAAGCGTGTCGACGACGTGGAGGACGGTGTCGACGGTGAGGAAGCTGACGTTTTGCTGGTTCCGAAGCTGCTGGGGAAGGGCGGCGACGAGCTGGTCGGCGGCGCCTCGGGCCGCCTCGAAGTTGCGTTCGGAGCGTTCGCCGACGCTGCGGGCGAGGAACGCGGCGACGGTCGCGACCATGGCGGTTGCGCAGAGGGTGGCGATCGCGGCCCGGCGGCGGCGGCGGGACCAGCGGGCACGGCGCAGGCTGAGTCCGACGTAGTCGCGGGTGGCGGGGCTCAGGTCGTCGCCGAAGTCGCGGAGGACGCGCTGGGCGTCCTGGATGGGTGCGCCTTCTTCCAGCAACAGCTCGCGGCGTTCCGCGCCGTCGGCCCAGCGCTGGCGCTGGCGTTCCACGTCGCGGGCGATGCGGAAGAAGTCGCGCTGGCCGGTCGCGACGGCGCGGGCGCGGCGCCAGCTCGTCATGACGCGCTCATGGGCGACGCGGAGCATGCCGCCGCCGGGGCCGCGGTCGGTGACGAGCAGGCGGGCGTCGACGAGCATCCCGGCGAGGCGGCGGGAGGGGGCGTCAGGGGCGGCGTGGTCGAGGGTTGCGCCGCGGAGGGTGAGGGCCATGGTGCCGGCGAGGGCGCCCGCGTCTTCCTGGACGGCGGCGGCCATGCGGCGGAGCATGCGGGGCAGTGCCGTCTCGATCGTGGCCTCGCCCAGTTCGCGGGCGGCGGATGCG
The DNA here is from genome assembly GCA_964246015.1 of uncultured Acetobacteraceae bacterium. Taxonomy (GTDB): domain Bacteria; phylum Pseudomonadota; class Alphaproteobacteria; order Acetobacterales; family Acetobacteraceae; genus JBBROS01. The sequence goes on along the minus strand of CAXTPG010000011.1, from coordinate 49,028 downwards.
ATCGCCTGCTCGCCGACGCTGTCGATGGCGCCGTCGAGGCCGCCGAACCCGCGATAGGCGGCGAAGGTGAGGCGGGCGACGGCGCCGGTTGCCGGGTCGAGCGTCTCGCGTTTTTCAAAGAGCTGCTTCAGTGCGAACTGCAGCAGCGGCAGGGCGTCGGCGCCGCTTGCGTCGAGAAGAAGCTGCTCGTCGAGGGTGCGGCCGAGTTCGGGGTCGTTGTCGTAGGCGAGGCCGGCCGCCGCGGCGGAGTCGCCGAGGATCTCGCGGAGTTCGGCTTCGCCGGGGGAGGCGAGCTTGTACTCGGCGCCCCTGTCGGCAAGGGCAAGGAAGACGGGGTCGGCGATCATGCGGGCGACGAGGTCGGCGCGGAGGGTGGCGATGATCCAGACCCGGCGGCTGCGGACGAGCGCGAGCAGAAGGCGGCCGAAGTCCCGTCGTTCGGGTTCGGGGACGTCGGCGGCGAAGACCTCGTCGAGTTGGTCGACGAGGAGGACGAGGTCGGTGCGGAAGGGATGTTCGATGCCGCGGCGGCGGGCCTCGGCGGCTGCGGCGGTGTCCAGGGCGGCGATGATGGGGGCGGCGCGGACGTCGGCATCGAGGCGGAGGGCGGTGGCGAGGGTGGCGGGGTCCGCGTAGAGGCCTTGGGCGAGTTCGGGAAGGGCGGGTCCGAAGCCGCCGGGGTCCTGGTCGGGGCTGCCGTCGCGGAAGAGGGCGGTGGCCAGGGAGTCGAAGGGTGTGGCGGCGGCGCCGGGGCGCATGACGGCGACGCGCCAGGCGTCGATGCCGGGAACGGCGCCGGGCATCGTGACGCGCGGGACGACGCCGGCGCGAACGAGGGAGGACTTGCCGGCGCCGCTGGGTCCGACGACGAGAAGGAAGGGGTGGCGGGCGGGGCTGTTGCCGGCCTCGACGAGGGCGGCGGTGGCGGTCTGGACCTTCTGGTTGCGGCCGAAGAAGACAGCGGCGTGCCTTGCGTCGAAGGTTTCGAGGCCCCGGAACGGGGATCCCTGCTGGTCGATGCGCCAGCGGAGGTCGAGGGCCTCGGCGCCCTGTTCGCGGACCCAGGCGCGGAGCATGGATTCGACCCGAGCGCCGAAATCGTCGGTCGAGACGACGGGGACGTAGCTTCGCCGCCATCCGCCGGAGCCGGTGCGGAAGGAGTGCTGCAGGAAGGCGTCGAGCCGTTTTCGGGCGGCGCGCGCCCTGTCGTAGGCGTCGTCCTCGTCGACGGTGTAGGCCTGCACGGCGGCCTTGCGGTAGACGAAGACGTCGGGAACGCCCTTTCCGCTGGCGTCGGCCGCGTCGATGGCGGAAAGCAGTTCGTAGGCGGTGCCGCTGGGATACGGCTGGCCGCCGGGCATGCGGTGCTTGAAGTCGCCATCCAGGGGGGTGCCGAGTTCGTTGCCGAAGACGACGACGACGATGTCGCAGGACGCGGGTTCGGGGATCTGTTCCTGGAAGCCGCGGTTGGCGCGGTAGTGGCGTTCCTCCCACCGGACGACCTCGAACCGGATGGGTGCGCCGGGTTCGTCGGAGAGCCGGTCGGCGATGTACTGGAGGCGGAGGCGTTCGGGGCCGACATCGCCCGGCGATGCGACGAAGAGGCGGGCGGTGCGCTGGGTGGTCAAGTGTCGGTCAATGGGGCGCGAGGGCGAGGAGGCGGTCGAGCGGCATGGGGCGGGCGATGTGCCATCCCTGGGCCTGGTCGCAGCCCCATTCGGTCAGCAGGCCGAGGATCGGGGCCGTCTCGACGCCTTCGGCGACGACAATGAGGCCGAGGGCGTGGGCCATGCCGATGACGGACCGGACGATGACGCGGTCCCGCTGGTTGGTGTCGAGCGATCGGCTGAGGCCGCGGTCGAGCTTGAGGATGCGGGCGGGGACGTCGCGCAGGGCGAGCAGGTTGCTGTAGCCGGCGCCGAAGTCGTCGATGGCGATGCCGAACCCGGCCTGGGCAAGGCGCGCGAGCGTTGCGGCGGCGGGGCCGTCTTCCTGGAGCCTGGCGGTTTCGGTGATCTCCAGCTCGACCTGGGCCGGGTCGGCGCCGGCGCGGGCAGCCGCCTCGATCAGCCAGCGCGGGAAGGCCGGGTCGTCGAGGTCCTGGGCGGAGAGGTTGATGGAGACGGCGAGCGTGTGGCCGAGGGCGGTCCAGGCGACGTGGTCGGCCAGGGCCCGGCGAACGACCCACCTTGTCAGGGGGCGGATCAGGCGATGGTGTTCGAGCAGGGGAATGAACTCGGCGGGGGAAAGCGGCCCCAGGACGGGGTCGGTCCAGCGCAGCAGGGCCTCGGTCGCGGTCCAGCGGGCGGTGCGGATGTCGAGCCGGGGCTGATAGGCGAGGGTGAAGGCGGTCGGGCCGTCGAGGGCGGTGTGGAAGGCGGCGAGGATCGCGGCTGCGCGTGCCGCGGGGTCGGGCGGGGCGGCCTGGGCGGGTGCGGGCGGGCGGTCCGTCAGGGCTTGATCCACGTGCGGCGTCCTGATTCGGGGATGGCCAAGCCGGGGGAGGGGATGGCCGTTGCACGAGCGTAAATGGTGCGGAGACGACCCGTCAACGCTCGATCCTGGCCGCGCTCGCGGCGATTGCGGCCTGGCGGAAGACGTTTCGCGGTCTGGGCCAGGCTGTCCCGGAGGATGGCGGCCGGCGGTGCATCCCGGTCATGGGGCCGGGCGCCGCCTTTGGCCGACCGCGAGCATCGTCGCGGCTGGTGCTTGTCAGGCCTGGTATAGCGCTTGCAAGATTTCTGGTACCGAGCATTGCGACCGGGAGCGAGGCCATGGGCAAGCGGCAGATCAAGCTGGGCGTGTCGATGATCGGGCTGGGGTATCACCCGGCGGCGTGGCGGCATCCGGAAACTCCGCCGGGCGGCAACATGGAGCTGACGCACTACGTGCGGGTGACGCAGGCCGCGGAGCGCGGGCTGTTCGACATGGCGTTCCTGGCAGACGGGGTGGGCATCCGGGCCTATGACGAGCCGGAGGGGTCGTTGTCCCGCATGTCCAACAACGTGCATTTCGAGCCGACGACCCTGCTGTCCGCGCTGGCGATGGTGACGTCGCGGGTGGGGTTGGTCGCGACGGCGAGCACCACGTACAACGAGCCGTACCATGTGGCGCGGAAGTTCGCGTCGCTGGACCACATCAGCGGCGGCCGGGCCGGGTGGAACGTGGTGACGTCCCGCACGGATATGGAGGCGCAGAACTTCAACCTGCCGGAGTCGCCGGGGTATGACGACCGCTACGACCGGGCGATCGAGTTCGTCGACGTCGTGCGGGGGTTGTGGGACAGCTGGGACGACGATGCGTTCGTGCGGGACCAGGCGAGCGGGGTCAACTACGACCCGGGCAAGCTGCGGATCCTGGCGCACAAGGGCAAGCATTTCAGCGTTCGGGGGCCGTTGAACGTCGCGCGCACGCCGCAGGGCCACCCGGTGATCGTGCAGGCGGGGGCTTCCGAACAGGGGCGGGAGCTGGCGGCGGCGACGGCGGACGTCATCTATGCGGCGTCCCAGACGATCGGGGAGGCGCAGGCGTACTACGCCTCGGTGAAGGGCCGGATGGCGAAGTACGGACGGGCGCCGGATGCGCTGAAGATCATGCCGGGGCTGCTGGCGATCGTCGGGCGAACGGCGCAGGAGGCGCACGACAAGCACGAGGTGCTGCAGGCGTTGATCGATCCGCTGGTGGGGTTGTCGCAATTGGCGGGGTCGATGGGGGATCTGCGGGGCTACGACCTGGACGGGCCGGTGCCGCTGCTGCCGGAGTGGCGGATGCGGAGCCGGGGGCAGTTGATGTATGACCGGGCGGCGCGGGACGGGCTGACGATCCGGCAGCTCTACATGGCGATCGCGGCGGGGAACGGGCACCGGCAGATGATCGGGACGCCCGCGCAGATCGTGGATCACATGCAGGAGTGGTTCGAGAACGGGGCGGCGGACGGGTTCAACGTGCTGGCGACGCACATGCCGGGTGGGCTGGAAGATTTCGTCGAGATGGTGGTGCCGGAGATGCAGCGGCGCGGGCTGTACCGGACGGCGTACGAAGGGGCGACGCTGCGGGAGAACCTGGGCGTGGCCCGGCCGGAGAGCCGATACGCCGCTCCCCGGGCGGAGGCGGCGAATTGAGGGCGCTGGCCACCGTCCTGCTGCTGCTGGCGGGACCGGCATGGGGGCAGGAGCTGCGGATCGCGCTGAAGGCGGCCGTCGACAACGCCGACCCGGCGCAGCTCTACACCCCCAACCGCAACGTGCACCTGCAGGTGTACGAGGCGCTGGTGGGGCAGGATGAGCGGTCGCGGATCAAGCCGGGGCTGGCGCTGTCATGGCGGAGCGTCGATCCGCTGACGTGGGAGCTGAAGCTGCGGCCGGGGGTCGTGTTTTCGGACGGATCCCCGTTCACGGCGGAGGACGTGATCTTCACCATCAAGCGCATCCAGGCGAGCGAGGGGGTGCGGACCTATCGGATCTACACGCGAGACATCGTGGCGATGGAGGCTCCGGACCCGCTGACGGTCGTGCTGCGGACGGCGGCGCCGGCGGCGGGGTTGCCGGTGAACCTCACGGCGTTCGGGATCGTGTCGGCCCGGGCGGCCAGGGATGCGACCGCCGAGGACTGGAACGGCGGGCGGGCGGCGGTGGGGACCGGGCCGTATCGCTGGGTGAAGTACCTGCCGGGCCAGTCGGTGGTGCTGGAGCGGAATGGACGGTGGTGGGGCGGCGCCGCACCCTGGGCGCGGGTGGAGTACCGGTTCGTGCCGAACGACAGCGCCCGCGTGGCGGGGCTGCTGGCGGGGGATGTCGACGTGATCGACACGGTGCCGCCGAACCTGTTCGAGCGGGTGTCGACGGATGCGCGGACGACGCTGGTGACGACGCTGTCGAGCTTCACGCTGTATCTCTCGATCGACCAGTTCAGGGACGACAGCCCGTTCGTGACGGGGCCGGACGGCAAGCGGCTGGGGATGAACCCGATGAAGGACGTGCGGGTGCGGCGGGCGATGAGCCTTGCGCTGAACCGCGTGTCGATCGCGCGCGGCGCGATGGAGGATGGGGCGGAGCCGGCCGGGCAGTTCATGCCGCCGGGGTTCGTGGGGCACGCGCCGGGTGTCGTGCCACCGGCCGCGGACCTGGCGCAGGCGCGGCGGCTGCTGGCGGAGGCGGGGTGGCCACAGGGGTTCGGCCTGACGGTCGCCTGCACCAACGACCGGTATGTGGGCGACGCGAAGGTGTGCCAGACGGTGGCGCAGATGCTGGGGGCGGTGGGGATCAGGACGGCCGTCGACACGCTGCCGGCCGCCGTGTTCTTCCGGCGGGCGGGGACGGCGTCGGCGGAGCCCGAGTTCTCCGCGCAGATGTCGATCTTCAGCAACCTGGTGGGGGTGGGGATCGAGACGATGAACTCCGTCGTGCGGAGCGTCGACCCGGCGCTGGGCCTGGGCGGGTCCAATCGCGGTCGGTATTCGAATGCGGCGCTGGACGCGGCGCTGGTGGAGGCGGCGGGGACGTTCGACCCGGCCGTACAGGAGGACCGGGTGCGGGGCGCCGTGCGGCTGGCGGTGGATGATGTGGCGGTGATCCCGGTGTTCCACATGAAGGCGTCGTGGGGGGTGCGGCGGGGGTTGTCGATGGTGGCGCGAGGGGACCAGAACACCTTCGCGAACGACGTTCGGGCGGGGGGGCAGTAGGGCGGGCATCGACGTCATTCCCATCGGGCATTGGCCAAGCCGGGCGGGAGGTTCGAGGGTGCGGCGGGCGAAACACGCCGCGCCAACGAGCGCGGCGCAGGCGGGGAGCGTCGCGCGGTGGCATTCAAGGTTCAGGTCGGGCCGGCACAGATCGCGATCCACCAGGGGCGCACGGTCCTGGTGTGCGAGACCGACGGCACGGTTCGGTATCCCAGCGAAAAGGGGTTCTACTTCAACGACACGCGGCTGATCAGCAGCTGGTCCCTGTATGCGGACGGGGTGCCGTGGGACCTGCTGAGCGGGGGTGCGACGAGCCATGATACGCTGCGCATCCACCTGACCAACAAGCGGCTGACGACCCCCGGCGGCCCGATCGCGGAGCGGACGCTGGGGCTGGTGCTGGGGCGGTCGATCCAGGGGGGGCTGCACGAGGACATCGACATCACCAATCACGGCGCGAAGGCGGTGGCGTTCAACCTCGAGATCGGGATCCGGTGCGACTTCGCGGACGTGTTCGAGGTGAAGTCGGGCAACGCGGCGCGGCGGGGGCGGGTCGCGACGCGGTGGTCGGCCGAGGACCAGGTGCTGGAGACCTCGTACGAGAACCAGGACTTCCGGCGCGGCGTGCGGGTGCGGCCGCACGGCGACGGGGTGATGGGATACGCCAACGGACGGCTGAGCTTCGCGGTGGCGCTGGCGCCGGGGGCGCATTGGCACATGTGCCTGCTGTACGACCTGCTGGACGCGGCGCGGGTGCACGAGGCACCGGCGGAGTGCGAGCACGATGCGCCGGTGCGCGCGTCGGTGACGGCGCTGGAGCAGTGGAAGTCGGGCGTGATGTCGATCCGGACGTCGAACGAGGAGTTCTACCGGACGTTCCGCCAGGCCGTCGACGACATGGCGGCGCTGCGGTTGCCGCACGGGAAGGGCGACGCGATGTCGTTCGTGCCGGCGGCCGGGCTGCCGTGGTTCACGGCGCTGTTCGGCCGGGACAGCCTGATCGCGTCGTTGCAGAGCATGGTGGTGTATCCCGAGTTCGCGGCGGCGACGCTGGACGTGCTGGGGGAGGCGCAGGCGCGGGTGCGGGACGATTACCGGGATGCGGAACCCGGCAAGATCCTGCACGAGATGCGGTTCGGGGAACTGGCGCATTTCAAGCTGATCCCGCACACGCCGTACTACGGGACGGCGGATGCGACGCCGCTGTACCTGATCACGCTGCACGAGGCGTGGCGCTGGACGGGCGACCTGGCGCTGCTGGAGCGGCACATGGAGGTCGCGGAACGGTGCCTGACCTGGATCGACGAATGGGGGGACCGGGACGGGGACGGGTTCCAGGAGTACCAGACCCGGTCGTCGCTGGGGTACGAGAACACGGCGTGGAAGGATGCGGGGGACAGCGTGCCGTATCTGGACGGCACGCTGGTGCGCGGCCCCAAGGCGTTGTGCGAGCTGCAGGGCTATGTCTACGACGCGTGGGTTCGGATGGCGGAGGTGTTCGAGGCGCTGGGGCGGCCCAACCGGGCGACGCTGCTGCGGGAAAAGGCCCGGGTGCTGTTCGAGCGGTTCAACGACGCCTTCTGGGACGAGCAGGGCGGATTCTATGCGTATTGCCTGGATGGGGAGAAGCGGCCGGTGTGGACCGTCGCCTCGAACGTGGGGCACTGCCTGTGGTCGGGAATCGTGCGGCCGGACCGGGCGGCGCGGGTGGTGCAGCGGCTGATGGCGCCGGACATGTGGTCGGGCTGGGGCATCCGGACGCTTTCGGCCGATCATGCGTCCTACAACCCGTACTCGTACCAGAACGGGTCGGTGTGGCCGCACGACAATGCGATCATCGCGCTGGGGTTCCGGCGGTACGGGTTCGCGGCGGAGGCGGGGCGGGTGGCGCGCGACCTGAGTGCCGCGGCGAGCCATTTCAACCTGAACCAGATGCCGGAGCTGTATGCCGGGCTGCCACGGACGTCGACGGGGTTCCCGGTGCAGTATGTGGGGGCGAACGTGCCGCAGGCCTGGGCGGCCGGGTCGGTGTTCATGACGCTGCACGCGATGCTGGGGTTGCGGCCGGATGCCCCGCGGGGGGTGCTGGAGATCGATCCGGTGCTGCCGCCATGGCTGCCGGACGTGACCCTGCAAGGGCTGCGGCTGGGGCAGCGGCGGCTGGATCTGCGGTTCTGGCGCGAGGGCGGCGTGACCCGGCACGAGGTGCTGCGCGGCGACGCAGGCGTGGTGGTGCGGACCGCGCTGGGGCGGGCAGCGTGATGGGCCGCGTGATGGTGGCGGCGATGCTGGTGCTGGCGGCCGTACCGGCCCGGGCGGAGGGGTGTTCGCCCGAGGCGTTGATGACGAAGGTGGGGACGCTGACGGAGCTGCTGGCGGGGCAGATGCAGCAGCCCGCGAAGGTGCGGCGGGCGACGGCGGAGCGGATGCGGGCGGCGATGCGGGGGATGCCGGCGGCGGGCGGCTACGACGGGGTTTGTTCGGCGTACGATGCGTTGATCGCTCAGGTTCGGCGGTAGGGGGTCACGTCACCCCCGCCAGGGCCAGGTCCTGGGCGCGGTGGCACGCGGACCAGCGGCCCGGGGCGGTTTCAATGAGGGATGGCGCGGTGGTTCGGCAGCGGGGTTCCACGTAGGGGCAGCGGGGGTGGAAGGCGCAGCCGGGGGGCGGATGCGCGGGGTCGGCGATCTCTCCGGTGGGGACGGGGCGGTCCTGGCGCAGGGCCGGGTCGGGTTTCGGGACAGCGGCCAGCAGGGTTTCGGTGTAGGGGTGGCGGGGCGCCGTGTAGAGGTCCGTCGTGGGGGCGAGCTCCACGATGCGGCCGAGATACATGACGGCGACACGGTCGCTGATGTGCCTGACGACGCTGAGGTCGTGGGCGACGAACAGCATCGAGAGGCCCAGGCGGTCCTGCAGGTCGAGCAGGAGGTTCACGATCTGCGCCTGGACGGAGACATCGAGGGCGGAGACGGGTTCGTCGGCGACGATCAGCCGCGGGTCGAGCGCCAGGGCACGGGCGATGCCGATGCGCTGGCGCTGGCCGCCGCTGAAGGCGTGGGGGAAGCGGGTGCGGGCCGCGGCAGGCAGGCCGACGAGGTCCAGCAGTTCCAGGACCCGGCGGCGTCGGTCGGGCGCCTTCATCCCGTCGATCAGGAGGGGCTCGGCGATGATGTCGCCGACCATCATGCGCGGGTTGAGGGAGGCGTAGGGGTCCTGGAAGATCATCTGGACCAGGCGGCGCATGGGGCGGAGGCCGGCGCGGGAGAGGGTGGCGAGGTCTATCGCGGGGCTGCCTGCTTCGGGGGTGAAGCGGATGGCGCCGCCGCTGGGCTTCAGGGCGCGGACGATGCAGCGGGCGGCGGTGGTCTTGCCGCAGCCGCTTTCGCCGACGAGGGCCAGGGTCTCGCCGCGGGCGATGGCGAAGCTGATGCCGTCGACGGCGCGGACCCGGCCGACCTCGCGCCGGAGCAGGCCGGCGTGGACGGGGTAGTGCTTGCGGAGGTCGGTGACCTCCAGGACGAGTTCGGTCATGCGAGTTCCGGAAGGCGGAAGCAGCTTGCGCCTTCGGTGCCGCCCGGGAGGGGGGTGGGGGGCGCCGAGGTGCAGAGACCCGGGAGGGCGTCGGGGCAGCGGGGGTGGAACGCGCAGCCGGACGGGCGGGCGGCGGGGTGGGGCACGGCGCCGCCGATGGTGGCGAGGCGCTGGCGGGGGGCGGCGAGGATGCTGGGGACGGAGCGCAGCAGGGCGCGGGTGTAGGGGTGGCGGGGTGCTGCGAACAGGGTGTGGACGGGCGCGGATTCGACCACGCGGCCCAGGTACATGACGGCGACGTCGTCGGCCATCTCCGCGATGACGCCCATGTCGTGGGTGATGAGCATGAGGGCGATGCCCTTGTCGCGCTGGAGGCGGCGCAGGAGGGCGAGGATCTGCGCCTGGGTGGTGACGTCGAGTGCGGTGGTGGGTTCGTCGGCGATGAGGATGTCGGGGTCGCCGGCGAGGGCGAGGGCGATGCCGACGCGTTGGCGCAGGCCGCCGCTGAGCTGGAAGGGATAGGCGTCGATGCGGGTTTCGGGGCGGGGGATGCCGACGTCGTTCAGGAGTTCGATGGCGCGGGCGCGGGCCGCGGCACGGGAGAGGGGGGTGTGGACGCGGATGGCCTCGATGATCTGGTTGCCGACGGTGTAGTGGGCGCTGAGGGCGGTCATCGGCTCCTGGAAGATGAGGCCGATGCGGCCGCCGCGGATTTGTCGCAGCCGGGGGCTGGATTGCGGGAGGGCGGCGAGGTCGGTCGCTTCGGGGGTGCCGGGGTCGAGGATGACCTGGCCGGACACGATGCGGCCGGGATGGTCGAGGATGCGGAGGGCTGCGCGGGCGGTGACGCTCTTGCCGCAGCCGCTTTCGCCGACGACGCCCAGGACGCGGCCGCGGCGCAGGTCGAGGCTGATGCCGTCCAGCGCCTGAACGGTGTAGTGGGCGGCGCCGAACTCGACGTGCAGGGCGCGGATGGACAGGATGGTGTCAGCCATAGGGGTCGGCCGCGTCGCGGAGGCCGTCGCCGAGGAAGTTGAAGGCGAGGATGACGAAGACGACGGGGATGGCGGCCAGCAGCAGCCAGGGCGCGCCGGCCAGGACCTGCACGTTCTGCGCGTCCTGCAACAGGATGCCCCAGCTTATCGCGGGGGGGCGGAGGCCGAGGCCGAGGAAGCTCAACGAGGTTTCGCTGACGATCATGGTGGGCAGTGCGAGGCTGGTGGCGGCGATGACGTGGCTGGCGAAGGACGGGAGCATGTGGCGCAGGATGATGCGCATGCGGCTGGCGCCGGCGAGTTCGGCGGCGATGACGAAGTCCTCTTCGCGCAGCGCCAGGAAGCGGCCGCGCACGACGCGGGCGAGGTCGGTCCAGCCGATGAGGGAGATGATGATGGTGATGGCGAGGTAGACCTGCGTGACGCTCCATGTGTTGGGGAGGGCGGCGGCCAGCGCCATCCAGAGGGGGATGGTTGGGATGGAGCGGATGACCTCGATGATGCGCTGGATGACCGTGTCGACGACGCCGCCGTAGAGGCCGGAGAGGCCGCCGAGGAGGATGCCGAGGGTGAGGCTGAGGGCGACGCCGGCGAGGCCGATGGAGAGCGAGGTCCGGGTGGCGACGACGAGTCGGGAGTAGAGGTCGCGGCCGAGCTGGTCGGTGCCGAGGAGGAAGATGCCGTCGGCGGGTCCGCCGCCCTCGACGCCCAGCAGGTGGATGTTGGCGGGGATGAGGCCGAGGAGGCGGTATTCGTAGCCGGGGGCGAAGAGGGTGACGCGGAGCTTGCGGGCCGGGTCGGGGGTGTAGGCGAGTTTGAAGGTCCGGGGGTCGCGGACGCCTTTCAGGCCGGGGACGGAGAGGAAGGGGGCGCCTTCGGCCATGATGTTGATGGGCTGGGGCGGGATGTAGCTGCGGCGGGCGTCGGTGGCCTGGGGGTCCGCGACGGCGAGGAAGTCGGCGAAGACGGCGACGAGGTAGAAGAGGATGATGAGGATCATGCTGGCGACGGCGAGCTTGTGGCGGCGGAAGCGCCACCAGGTGAGCTGGAGCTGCGTGGCCTGGGCGAAACGGTCGTCGGCCGCGATGGCGGCGGCGCTCATGCCCGGCCGCCGAGGCGGAGCCGGGGTTCCACCCACATGAGGACGAGGTCGGAGACGAGGGTGCCGGCGACGGTGAGCACGCCGAGCAGCAGGACGATGGTGCCGGCGAGGTACATGTCCTGGGCCAGAAGGGCCTGCAGCAGCAGCGGGCCGACGGTGGGCAGGCCGAGGACGAGGGAGACGATGATGCTGCCGGACACCAGGGACGGGAAGATGTAGGCCATGGAGCTGGCGAAGGGGTTGAGCGCGGCGCGGACCGGGTATTTGAGCACCAGGCGGGTTTCGGAGAGGCCCTTGGCGCGGGCGGTGACGACGTAGGGGCGGCGCAGCTCGTCCAGCAGGTTTGCGCGCATGATGCGGATGAGCTGGGCGGTGCCGGCGAAGGCGAGGACGCAGGCGGGGAGGGGGAGGTGCTTGGCGAGGTCCCAGAACCGGGCCGCGTCCCAGGGGGCCTGCGTGTATTCGGGGGAGAACAGCCCCCCGACGCTCATGCCCAGGTAGCGGAAGCCGAGCCACATGAGGATGAGGGCGAGGAGGAAGTTGGGCACGGCAAGGCCGATGAACCCCAGCGTGGTCGCGGCGTAGTCGCCCCAGGAGTATTGGCGGACGGCGGAGTAGATGCCGATGGGCAAGGCGAGGGCCCAGGTGAGGATGAGGGCGGAGACGGAGACCGCCACGGTGAGCCAGAGGCGGTCCCCGATGACTTCGGCCACCGGGCGCTTGAACAGCATCGAGACGCCGAAATTGCCCTGGACGACGTTGATCATCCACAGGCCGTACTGGACGAGCACCGGGCGATCGAGACCGAGGTCGCGGCGGAGGGCCTGGGCCTGCTCGATCGACACGGTGCTGCCGGAGCTGGCGAGGTTGGCGATGTAGCTATCGACGAAGTCGCCGGGGGGCAGGCGGACGATGATGAAGGTGGCGAGCGAGATCACGAGGCAGGTGAGCACGGCGATGAGGAACCGCCGCATGAGGTAGGTCAGCATGGGGCGCTCGGGCGCTGCACGACGGGGTTTCCTCGTTCCGGCTCTGGCGGCCGGTCCCGGCATCTTCGGCGGGGGGCCGGGTGGGCGCAAGCGGGTTTGCGGGCACGCCGTCGCAGCCTTTCGGGTTAGTCCCGCCTTGACCCCGCCACACTCGTACCGGACAGTTATCGTCAGGCGGCGATCCACCCGCCCCGTCCCGAGGTCCCGGCCCATGCGCAAGCTCATGCTCGTACTCACCGCCAGCGCCACGCTGCTGGGCGGCTGTGCTGCGTCCTCGCAATCGCAGGGCTGGCTGAACGCCCTCATGCAGGCCTGCTACGCCGGCGACCAGTACGCCTGCGCCCAGGTGCCGCAGGCGCAGCAGCAGGTCGCCTACGAACAGCAGTCGAACACCAACGCCGCCGTGGCCGTGGGTGTCGGCGCCGCCCTGATCGGCGGCATCGCCGCGATCGCCGCCAGCAGCGACGGCGGACGCGACCGCGGCTACTACCGCCGCGGCTACCGCAGGTAGGACGGGCCTGACGCCTGGGCCGTCACGGACTGGACGTCATTCCCACCCCGGCGCACGCTGCACCCATGAACGCGATCCGCCCCGCCCCCCGCGCCATTCCCATCCTCATCGGCGCGTCGCTCATGCTCAGCCTCGGCATGGGCATGCGGCAGACCCTCGGGCTCCTGCTCGGTCCCATCACGAAGGACCTCGGCCTCCTCGCCGCCGACTTCACCTTTGCCGTCGCGCTCCAGAACATCGTCTGGGGCGTCACCCAACCCTTCATCGGCGCCGCCGCCGACCGCTGGGGCATCCGCCCCATCGCCATCCTCGGCGCCCTTTGCTTCGCCGCGGGCGTCGGGATCGCCGCGACCGCCCAGGGCCCGCTGGCCATCACCATCGGCCTCGGCCTCATGATCGGCGTCGGCCTTTCGTGCACCGCCTCCGCCATGGCGATGAGCGCCGCCGCACGCGCCGTTCCGGACACACGGCGCAGCCTCGTCCTCGGCATCGTCTCCGCGGCCGGGTCCGCCGGTACGCTGTTCATCGCCCCGCTCGTGCAGACCATCGGCGGCGGCTACGGCTGGCGCACCGCCCTGCTGTGCTTCGTCGTGCTCAGCCTCGTCATGGTCCCCGCCGCCTTCATGGCCGGCGGAGCGGACCGTGCCCCACGGCGCGTCGGCCCCGGCGCCCTCACCCTCGGCGCCACCCTGCACCTCGCCGCCGGCAACCGCAGCTTCCTGGTGATGACGGCCGCCTACTTCGTCTGCGGCCTGCAGCTCGTCTTCCTCACCACCCACCTCCCCACCTTCCTCGCCCTGTGCGGCATGGACCCCATGCTGGGGGCCGAGGCCCTTTCGGTCATCGGCGGCTGCAACATCATCGGCTCATGGCTGTTCGGCTGGCTCGGCGGCCGATACCCGAAGCACATCCTGCTCGGCGCGATCTACATCGCCCGATCGCTTGCCATCGCCGCCTTCTTCGTCGCCCCCGTCACACCGGCCACGACCCTCGCCTTCGCCGCCGCCATGGGCCTGCTCTGGCTCGGCGTCGTGCCCCTGGTCGGCGGCCTGGTCGCGGAAACCTTCGGCGTCCGCTTCATGGCGACCCTCACCGGGGTCGCGTTCTTCAGCCACCAGGTCGGCTCGTTCATCGGCGCCTATGCCGGCGGCCTCATCTACGACGGACTCGGCTCCTATGACCGCGCCTGGCAATCCGCCGTCGCCATCGGCCTGCTCGCCGGGGCCGCACAGATCACCTTCGGCCGCCCCGGCCCCACGCCCGACGGCGCCCTTATCCCGGCCCACGTCGCCCGATAGCCGTCACCCGATCTCCGCCTCGTCCAGCGTCAGGTTCGAATAGAACGTCAGCGGGCCCGGCATGTTCTTGAACCCCCGCACGTCCCGCGCCATCGCATACCCCTGCGACCGCCATGCCAGCCCCACGATGCTCGGGCTCTCCGTCGCGATATCCTGCACCCGTTCATAGATCGCCCGGCGCTTCGCCACATCGAACTCCGCCCGGCCCTGCCCCAGCAGCGCCGTCAGCTCCGGGTTCGGCAACCCGAAGCTGCGCTGGAACGACGCCGGCAACGACCCGTCGATCAACGACGTCAGCCCGTCCGGATCGCCGTTGTCGGTCGCCGTCCCCGCCACCGAGAACTCGTACTGCCCCCGGCTGCCCGCCGTCACCCGCCCGCCCCACTCCGGCAGGTTCAACGTGACCGCGATCCCGATGGCCGCCAGGTTCTGCTGCACGACCTCCGCCGTGTCCTTCATCATCCCGAACTGCGCCGTCGACAGCAGCGTGCAGGCAAACCCGTTGGGCACGCCCGCCTGCGCCAGCAGCGCCTTGGCGCGAACCGGGTCATAGGCCCAGGCCCGGCTGCGCCCCTGGTCGAAGAACGGGCTGTCCGGCGGAATCGGCAGCCCCTCCAGCGCCGCACCCCGCCCCGCGAAGGCCGCATTCACGATCTCGTCCCGCTTGACCGCGTGCGCGACCGCCAGCCGCACCCGCGGATCGGTGAACGGCCCGGTCCGCCCGTTGAACGTCAGATACATGAAGGGACCGAAGGTCCCCTGCAGCGCCAGGTTCGGCTGGTCCTCGATCGTCTGCATCGCGTGCCACGGCACATACTCGATCAGATCGACATCCCCCGCCCGCAGCGCCGAAACCCGCAGGTTCTCGTCCGCATACACCACGAACCGAACCGCCTTCAGCCGCGGCTGCCCCGGCCGGTAGAACTTGTCGAACGCCTTGAACTCCAGCGAGACCCCACGCTCCTGCGCCGCCAGCGCGAACGGGCCGGCCCCGATCCCCGGCGCACCATCCGCCGTCGAACCCCGCTGCATGATCGGCATGTACGTGCTCGCCATCCACAGCGGCAGCGTCGCGATCGGCTGCGACGTCACGATCCGCACCGTCCGCGCATCCGGCGTCTCGACCGCGGACACCCGGCTGAACTCGTCCTTCATGTATGCGGTCGACCGTTCGCCCGCCACCTGCTCGATCGTCCACTTCACGTCGTCCGACGTCACCGGCCGGCCGCTATGGAACACCGCCTCCCGCAGCTTGAAGACCCACCCGTTCTCCCCGTCCCGCGCCCAGCTCTCGGCCAGCTCTCCCCGCAGCGCCCCGCTCGGGTCGTAGGACAGCAGCCCACGGTTCATCAGCAGCTTCACCCCCGCCCCCGACGCCCCGGTATTCGCCCAGGGGTTGAGGTTCGGCGGGTAGGTCGACAACCCGAACGTAAGCTGCCCGGGCACGCGGGCGGCCCGGGCAGGGTTGCGCAGGAACGGGAGCATGGCGCCCCCCAGCAGGAACG
Source organism: uncultured Acetobacteraceae bacterium (assembly GCA_964246015.1). Taxonomy (GTDB): domain Bacteria; phylum Pseudomonadota; class Alphaproteobacteria; order Acetobacterales; family Acetobacteraceae; genus JBBROS01. The sequence continues at coordinate 33,417 of CAXTPG010000011.1, read as the reverse complement.
GGCGGCGGGACAGGGACATGAAAGCCTCCTCGGGGTCAGGCGTGCTTCAAACGAGGCGCGGCGCTGGGCAGGCGAAGCGAGGCGAGCGCATCGGTGACGGCACAGACGTCACCCCCGTCGACGAGGGCGGCGCAGGCGGACTGGATGCGCGCCGCGGCCGTGCCATACAGCCCGGCGGCCTGCATCAACGCCGCCGCCTTGGCCCCGACCTCCGTCACCTGCATCGGGTTCGCGGGATCCCCCTTGGCATCCAGCACCTCCGCCCGGGCCAGCACCGCCGTCCCGCGCCGCAGCTCCACCACCGCCCGGAAGCGCGGCGGCTGCGCATGCCCCCATCCGGAGTCGACCACCAGCCGGACCCGCCGCCGCAGGTCCGCCACATCCGCCCGCCCGATCGTCTCCGCCTCGAACGCTGCCAGCCACGGCGACCCGTCCAGCAGCGTCACCGCCGCCGCGTGCTGCAGGCTGAACCGCGCCCGCGCCGGCGTGTCGGGCGCCGCGTCGTCGCAGAAATCCACCGCCGAGGCATACGTCGTCACGACGACCTCGTCCGCCGCGCCCACCGCCTCCGGATGCGCGTCCCGCACCGCCAGCGCCGCGTCGATCACCGCATGGGCATGCCGGCACGCCGGGTAGGGCTTGAAGCTCACCTCCCCGATCCGCCACGCGCCCTCGGCGTCCGCCAGCACCGCCTCGGGCGTCGCATCCGGGCACAGCGCGGCGAAGAACCCCTGCTCCCCCTCCAGGATCGCCGGGGGTCCCGTGAACCCGTCCGCGGCCAGCATCGCGCTCAGCCATCCCGACTGCGCCGCCCGGCCGTTGTGCAGTTGCTTCGTCATCGTCTCCGAATGCCGGCACTGCCACAGCCCGCCCGCCTGCGTCCCCGCATTCCCCAGCGCGTCGACCATCGCCCCGATCGACAGCCGCAGCAACGACCCCACCGCCGCCGCCGCCCCGAACGGCGCGCAGGTCGCCGTGTTGTGGAACATCCGGTAATGCGCCGGCCCCAGCGCGCACCCGATCCGGATCATGACCTCGTAGCCCCGCACGACCGCATCCAGCAGCGCGGGCCCGGACGCCCCCACCTGCTCCGCCGCCGCCAGCGCCGCCGGCACCACCACGGGTCCCGGATGCAGCATGGCCACGCGGTGCGTGTCGTCCATCTCCAGCACGTTCCCGATGCCGCCATTCACCAGGATCGCCCCCGACGGCGCCAACCGCCCGGCGCCCAGCGCCAGGCAAGGCCCCGCCCCCTGCGCCCGCGCGAACCGCGCCAGCTTCTCCCCGGCCGGGGATTGCAACCCCAGCGACGCGCACCCGATCCAGTCCAGCACGTGCAGCGCCGCCCGCCGCCGGGTGCCCGCATCGACGGGCCGGGCCGCGATCCCCGCCAATCCCTCGGTCAGCGTCGGAAGACCGCCGCCCATGCGCGCCGCCCCCCTGAACCCGCTCCCTCCGCCGCACTGGCCCGGCGCACCACCTGCCGCGCCGCCGCCTGACCCGCCAGCCGCCCCAGCGTCACCGCCATGCACAGCCCGGCCGCCGGCAGGTAGCCCCACACCCCCGGTCCCGAAATGCTCCGCGCCGCGCCGCCGCCCGCATACAGGTTCGGCAGCAGACCCCCGTCCGCCCGCCGCACCCGCGCCTGGCCGTCGATCTCCAGCCCCCCCTGCGTATGGAACAGCGCGCCCTTCACCCGCACCGCCCGATACGGCGCCTGCAGCGGCTGATGCTTCGTGAAGTCCCGCCCCCACGGATCCGCCATCCGCCCCGCCGCCATCTCCGCCACGTCGTGCAGGGTCCGCGCCAACGCCTCCGCCGGCACCCGCAGCAGCGCAGCCAGCGACTCCGCGTCCGGCGCCGACCGGATCGCACCCAGCTCGATCAACTGCTTGTACTCGCGCAGGTGGCTTCCCCACGCATGCAGCCGGTCGTCGTACACCGCGAACGCCGTGTTCTCCGGTTGCGCGCACACCTTCGGCCCCTGGCCCGAGATGTCCGCCAACTCGTTGGAGAACCGCTCCCCCAGCCGGTTCACCTGGATCCCGCCCTCCATGATGATGTTGTAGTTGAACAGCACGCCATGCGGCTCGGCGAGCGCGCCGTATCCCTGGAACGCCCCCATGTCGCCCGTGGCCGCGCCCAGCTCCATCCCCCACAGGATGCCGTCGCCCTTGTTGCCCTCATGCCCATGGTAGGGGCTGTCCGCCATCTCCGGGATGAACTGCCGCACCATCGCGTGGTTGCCCCCGAAGCCGCACGTCGCCAGCACCAGCGCCTCGCACCCGATCGTCTCCCGCCGGCCGTCGGGCCGATCGACGCCCACCCCCAGCACCCGTCCGCTGTCGTCCGCATACACGTCCGACACGCGGGCGCCCGTCATCACCATCGCGCCCCGGGCCTCCGCCGCGCCGCGGATCAGCGTCAGCAGCTCCTCCCCGTCCGAGTGCGGCGTGCCGTGCATCCGCCGCCGCGTATGCCCGAAATCCCCCCGCCAGTCGGAATCGACCCGCAACGGCAGCCCATGCGTCTCGGTCAGGAAGTCGATCGTCGGCCCCGACTCGTATGCAATGGTCCGGGCGAGCGCCGGGTCGGTCTGCCCGCGGGTCTTGGCCATGATGTCCGCCAGCATGATCTCCGGCGCGTCCTCGATCCCCGCATCCCGCTGCAGCCGCGTGCCTGCCGCGCAGATGAAGCCCTGCGACATCCCCGTGCTGCCGAAGGGCTTCGCATCCCGCTCCAGCACCAGCACGTCCGCCCCGGCATCCGCCGCCGCCAGCCCCGCCGTCATGCCGCACGCCCCCCCGCCCACGACGACGACAGGCACGCTCTCATCGAACTTCGGCGGTGCATTACGGATCACTGGCATGGTCGGACTCCGAACAGAATCAACGCGACGTAGGGTGCAATGCCCCGACGGCACTGCACCATTCCACGTAAGAACGCCGCCTAATGGGCAGCGACATGCTCCTCGCGGATCAGATGCATGATCTCTCGCCGCAACGGATTGAACTCCGCACTCGACAACATCTCCAGGTTCCGCGGCCGCGGCAGCTCCACCGGGATCCGCGCCTTGATCCGTCCCGGCCGGGCCGACATCACATACAGCGTGTCCGCCAGCAGGATCGCCTCGTCGATATCGTGGGTGATGAACAGCACCGTCTTCCGCTGCTTCTCCCACACCCCCAGCAGCAGCTCCTGCATCGACAGCCGGGTCTGCGCGTCCAGCGCCCCGAACGGCTCGTCCATCAGCAGCACCCGCGGCTCCATCACCAGCGCCCGCGCGATCCCCACCCGCTGCTTCATCCCGCCCGACAACTGGTCCGGCAAGGCATCCGCGAACTGATCGAGCCCCACCTGCGTCAGCGTCCGCCGCACCTGCGCATCGATCTCCCGCCGCGCCGTCCCCTTCAGCCGCAGCGCGAACGCCACGTTCTCGAACACGCTCAACCACGGGAACAGCGCCGCCTCCTGGAACACCACCGCCCGGTCCGGGCCCGGCTGCGCCACCTCCGACCCGAACACCCGCACATGCCCGCCCGTCGCCGCCTCGAACCCCGCCAGCAGGTTCAGCAGCGTCGATTTGCCGCACCCGGAGGGTCCCAGCAGCACCGCGAACTCCCGGTCCGCGATGGTGAAATCGATGGCGGACAGCGCCTGCACCGGCCCGCTCCGCCCCGCATAGACCTTCTGCACGCCCACCATCTCGACGGCTGGCTGCATGTCCGTGGCGCCCTCAAACGGAATGGAAGTGTTTCCAGCGCAGCACCCGGCCCTGCACCAGCAGCAGCAGCCGGTCGCTGATGAACCCCAGCACGCCGATCGAGACCATGTCGGCCAGCACCACATCCATCCGGCCCACGTAGTACGCGTCCCACAGCACGTACCCCAGCCCCGACTTCACGGCGACCATCTCGCTCACGATCACCGCGGTCCACGCGATCCCCAGGCCGATCCGCATCCCCGTGAAGATCGCCGGCATCGCGTTCGGCAGCACCACCCGCAGCAGCACGTCCCGCGGCCGCGCCCCCATCATCAGCGCGGCCCGAACCAGGTTCTTGTTGATGTCCCGCGCCCCGTGCGTCGCGTTCACGACGATCGGATAGAACGCCCCCAGCATGATCAGGAACAACGACCCGAATTCCCCGATCCCGAACAGAGAGATCGAGAACGGCAGCCACGCCGTGATCGGGATGGGCCGCAGGCTTTGCGTCAGCGGGTCGAACAGCCGCGCCATCACGCGCGACCACCCGATCAGCAGCCCGAACGGCACCCCCAGCGCGATCGCCAGCGCATACCCCCGCAGCACGCGGTCCGACGAGAACGCGACGTTCGCCAGCCACGTCCCGCTATAGGGGGCCAGGCTTCCCCGCGCCGGGCCGAACGCCCAGGTCCACCACCCCTGCAACACCTTGGACGGCGGCGGCAGCAGGCCCGACGGGATCAGCTCCAACTGCCCGCACGCCTCCCACGCGCCCAGCAGCACCAGGGGCACGACGAAGAGCTGCAACGTCTCGACCGCGCCGGCGCCCCGCCGGGGCGCACGCGGGGCGGCGACAACCGCCGGCCTGGTCCCGACCTGGCAGGCGGCGGCACTCATGCGGACGCCGCGTCCCGCATCGGGCTGTTGTCCCAGAACCCGGCGACCTGCCCGCTCACGTCCTTCTGCAGCACGCCCATGTCATGGAAGAACTTCGCCTGCCGCTGCAACTGCTCCAGGCTCAGCACGCCCCCCAGCTTCACGTTCTCCGAGATGCTGGCCGCGATCGGCTCCGCGACCCCGGTATACGCCGCGATCGCCTTCGCGAACGCCGCCCGATCGCCCAGCAACTGCTTCTCGACCGTCGCATAGGCCCAGAAGAACCGGTTCAGCGCCTCCCGCTTCGCCGTCAGCGCGTTGATCGTGGCCGCGAACATTCCCAGCTCGCCGCCCACCGCCTTGCTGTCCCCGTACTCCAGCGGCGTGAACTCGCCGGTCTTCTCCACCAGCATCACGGACTCGAACGGCTGCCAGCTCAGCACCGCGTCGACGTCGCCGCGCTGCAACGCCTGGATGAAGCTCGGGCCGCCGCCCTGGATGTTGATCACCTTCGGCGCGTCGTACGGGAAGTTCCGCTCCGTCACCGAGGCCGCATACTGCGCCCACACCGCCGAACCCGCGGGGATCCCCAGCCGCTTGCCCCGCAGCGCGTCCCAGTTCGGGATGTCCGATGCCTTCTTCGCCATCACGAACTTCTTGGAGCTGCCGACCCCGGTGACCGCCTTCACGCTGGTCACCCCCTGCGACAGCAGCACCAGGATATCCCCCGGCGCCGTCGTCGCGATATCGACCGACCCGCTCCCGATCGCCGTCCGGGCATCCGCGTACCGGATGAACTCGACGAACTTGATATCGACGCCCAGCGGCTTCAGCATCTCCGGCACCGCCGACAACGGGCACGTATGCGCCGATTTCGCATGCCCCACGATCAGCTCGACCCGGCTTGGCAACGCCCCCGGCGCCGCGATCGCCCGCGCCCCCGGCAACAGCGCCATCCCAAGACCGGCAGAAAGTGCAGAGCGTCGCGAGAGGCCCGTCATGTCCTACCACCCATACATGTTGCAGCGCGACACTAGCGGCACGAAGAAACCCCTGGCAAGCACGACAACGCGGCAAACCCCGTGCGGTGGAATGCCCCTCCGGCATTCCACCATGCCGCCCACCCCTCACCCGCCGCCATCGAGCGCCCCGAAGTCCCTACGAGCAAACCCCCGCCACCACCGCATCCACCGCCGCCCAGCTCGCCGCCATCTCCTCCAGCCCCGTCCCCAGCGCCGCATCCCACCGGCCCCGCCGCGTCGCCCGCGCCATCTGGAACTGGAACGTCTTCGCCTGGTCCGACAGCCGCACCGCAGGCCCCGGGTCCGCCCCAAGCCACACCAGGTGGTCCGCCAGCAGCCCGAACCCCGAGCCCAACTGCCGCGCCGTGTTGAAGCACAGCAGGTGCACCTTCTCCCCCCGCCCCTCCATCAACCCCGGCAGCGCCGCAGCGAAGCCCAGCACAGGGTTCCCCTCCCCCCGCATCGCAACGTTCTGCGCCAGCACGCCCCGCGCCGCCGCCCGCACGTCCGCAGGCTGATGCGCCGAGAACCGCGCCAGCTCGCAATAAGGCACCAGCGGCGTCTCGTGCGGCGGCAGGCACAGCACCCCCGCATAGTCGTCGCCTGAAACCCGGTGCAGCCCGCCATTGTGCACGTAGTCCAGCGTCCGCCCCCCCCGGTCGATCGCCACGATCCCGATCGACGTCTTCGTCCCCAGCCGCCCGCAATCTTCGAGGAACCGCCCATCCACCTCCGGCATCGGCACCGCCCCCCGCGCCACCTGCGTCGCGACGTGGCCCTCCATCCCGTCCCACAGCGGCAGCTCCTGCAGCACGATCCCCGCCAGCGCGAACAAATCCCCCGCACTCGGCTTGATGAAGGTGAAGTGGTCCCCCTCCCACGCCATGCCGGCCGCCGCGCCCATCAGCGGCAACGGGTCCCGCCCCGCCGCATGCAGCAGCCCGATCCACAGATCCATGTAGCAGTTCGTCTCGGGCCACGTCCGCTCCGGCCCGTTCAGCCGGTGCAGCCCGATCGTCCCCGGCGCCGGAAACATCACAGGCTCAATGCATCCCGCACCGAACCCGGCCACGCCCCGGGGTCCATGCCATGCCGATGGAACAGCGCCAGCGTCATCCGCTCCATCCCGAACCCCACGCACCCCGTCCGCGCGACCGCCCCGTCCGCCTGCACGATCCCGAACAGCCCGCCGAACAGATCCTTCGCGTCGTTGAAGCTCGCGCACGCCGTGCCCTTCGGCCCCCCCGTCGTGATCACCAGCTCGAACTTCGCTTCCTCTTCCCGCTGCATCCCCGCCCGCAGCACCCCTGGCCGCCCGAAGAACGGGTCGTTCGCCACCTCCAACTCCGCCTCCAGCCCCAGCGCCGCCGCGACCGCCATCCCCCGCCCCATCCATTCCGTGCGGAACGCCGCGACCTCCGCGGCGGACCCCGCGCGCACGAACTCCCGAAGCCGGAAACTCCGCATGCGCGCCGGATCGTCCGATGGCTCCTCCCGGTAGCACCACGACGCGATATCGACCGTCACCCCCCCCGCCGGCAGCGTCCCCCGCCGCCCCAGCACCGGATACAGCGGATAGCAGCACGCCGGCGTCAGCACGACCTCGGTGGCCGCCTGATGCCCGCTCCAATCCTCCCCGGCCGACATGCACCGCAGCAGCGTCCGATGATCCGCCTCGCTGCCGCAGAAGCAGTGGATCGTGCCGGCGAACTGCGGGAAGCTCTTCATGTAGCCGCTCGCCTCGAAATGGCTGCGCGGCATCACCGGCGGAAACCGCATCACCTCCATCCCCCGCCGGGCCGACTCCTGGTCCAGCAGTCGGTCCAGCCCGTCCACCACGCGTTGGAACGCCCCGGACCACGCCACCACGCCTTGCGCCGGGCTGGGCACCATCACGCCAGCCTCGATCAGCGCGTCCCGGAAACTCATTCGAACAACCCCTCCTCGCTCCGCCACGCCGTCATCAGCCCGGCGTTGTTCGCGACGATCCGGTCGTTGCCCACCATCAGGATCGACGAATGCGCGTCCCGCAGGTGCCGCCCCACGCTGTGCGGGCTGTCGTTCCGGTAGCCCGAAAGCCCCGCCGCCTGCAGCGCCTGCCCCACCACCTGCACCGCCATCGTGCTCGCCTGCAGCTTCAGCCCGTTCATCGCCAGCCCGAACCCGATCGATCCCAGCCGCTCCGGCTCCGCCAGCGCCGCCTCGTACCGCCCCACCGCGTCGATCAGCGTCGCCCGCAGGCTCTGCAACGCCGCCACCGCCTCCCGCAGCCGCGCCGCACCCCCCGGAACCCGGCCCGGCGCCGCCCGCGCCCGCACCGCCGCCCGCGCCCGCCCGCACGCATCCGTTGCGATCCCCAGCCACAGCGACGCCCACACGATGTGCGACACTGGCAGCATCGTCTCGGCGGAAATGATCCCATACCCCACAGGCAGCACCTGGTCCGGCCCGCACGCCGCCCGCAGTGCGTACCCCCGGCTGTCCGTTCCGCGCATCCCCAGCGTGTCCCACCCGCCGGTCTGCCGCAGCTCCAACTGCCCGCGTTCCGCCACCAGCAGCACCTGGTCCCCCGGTGCCGCATCCGCCGCCCGCCGGGCCGTGATCAGCACCGCGTCGGCCACGGCGCCGTACGAGATGACGCAACCGGTCTTCTCCAGCCGGATCACCCCGTCCGCCTGCGCCACCGCGCAATCGCTGGCGCCCACGTCGCCCCCGGTCGCCCCCTCCGTCGTCCCGCTCGCCAGCAGCAGCCCCTCGGTCGCCACCCGCCGCAGGAACCCCGCCTGCCAGGCGTCGTCCGCGCCATGCCGCACCAGGCACGCCACCTGGATCTGGTGCATCGCGAACACCATCGCCGTCGACGCGCACGCCTGCCCCAGCTCGAAGCACGCCGCCGCCACATCGCGGATCGAGGCTCCCTGCCCCCCCATGGCCCGGGGCACCGCCGCCCCCAGCAGCCCGGCCGCCCGCAACGCCCCGATCGCCTCCGCCGGGACCCGCCCCGCCCGGTCGATCTCCCCCGCCAACGGCGCCGCCACCGCGCGCGCGATCCGCCGCGCCTCCGCCGGCACCGTCGATACCCGCGGAGGCAATGCGGTCATGGCGGCAGCAACCCCTCCACCGCCTCGACCAGGTTCCCGATCGTCGCGAACGTCCGCCGGTTCAGCAGCTTCTCCGGAAACTCGATCCCGAACCGATCCTCGATCGCCAGCATCAGATCGACCGTCTTCAACGACGTGAGCCCCGCCCCCGGCAGGTCGTCATCCACCCCCAGCCCCGCCCCCCCGACATTCACCTCGGCCAGCAGCGTCCGCATCACGCCCTCCGTCCCCTCAGAATCGACCGTCACACCCGCTCCCCACCCCTCGTTGCCCCCGTGTCATGCGACGCCACGAACCCGGCCGCAAGATCGAGCAGCCGAGTCCGGTGCCGCGCGGCCGAGAACATGTGGTCCGCCCCCTCGATCACCGTAAGCTCGGCCCCCGCGGGCAACCGCGGCGGCCGCCCGAACGCGCGGTGGAAGCGGTACTGCTCGTCCTCCTCCGTCCCGAACACGAAATGCACCCGGCACCCCCGCCGCACCAACCCCCGCAACTGCCGCCGGACCCCCCGCTCCTCCGCCGTCATCGACCGCAGCCAATCCCACAACCAGGGCGGACACGCCCGCCGCACCAGCGCCTTCAGTCCGCCACCCCGGGGCGGTTCCGCCGCACCCGCCGAACCAGTCGGCGTCCCATGCGGACGAACCGTCGCCGCCGCGTCCGCCGCATCCATCCGCTTCAGGATCTGCAGGTTGATCGCGAACACCCCCACGATCCCCGCATTCCCCGCCGCCGCATGCCATCCCAGATACGCCCCCGAGCAGTGCCCGACGACGACCACCCGCCCGAACCCCCGCCCCGCCAGCACATTGACCGCCAGCGCCACATGCCCGACCTGCTCCGGCAGGTAGGTCTCGACGGCCGGGTCGCCATGGATCGCGCCCTCGCTGTCGCCCACCCCCGCGCAATCATACCGCAGCGTCGCGAAACCAGCCGCCGCAAGCCGCCGCGCCAGCAGCACCGACGCCCGCCCCGGTCCGCTCCGCGGCAGGTTCCCCGTCGACGGGATCAGCGCCGCGACCCCCCGCGGCGCGCCATCGGGCACCGTCAGCACGCCGAACAACCCGGGCCCGAACCACACCGGCTCCTCCCGCATTCCCGGAAGGATCAGCGCGCCCGCCCCCACCTCCGGCACCGGCACGGTCCCGGCCCGGCCTGCGAGGAACGCCACGACGCGGCCGAACGCCGCAGCCGGGGCCATGCGCTGGAAACTGTCGCGCATCACGAACGCATCGCGCTCCTCGAACGGCGCCGCCTCGACGATCCGCAGTCCCTCCGACCAGGCTGGCGGCCGTCCCTGCGCCTCCCCGATGAGCAGCGTCTCCATCTGTCCCTGCGGCGCCACGGGCAACCCCGCCAACCCCGCCAGCATCGCATCCGTGAGCGGCACCCCGTAGGCCCGCCGGTCCTCCGTCCCGCCCGGTTCCAGCCGCGACCGCGCCCGCAACTGCCGCGCCAGCGCCGCCCCGTCCGCCGGGGCATCCAGCAGCACCAGCGACCGCACGGCAGCCCCGCGCCCCGCCGCATCCACCGCCAGCAACGCCCCGAACCGCGCCCCCAGGATCGAAACCGCCCCATGCCGCGCTGCAAGCCACGCCACCCCCGCATCCACCGCCGCCCGGTGCGCCCCGACCGGGTCCGCCATCTCCGCCACGCCCGCCGAATCCCCCGTCCCCGGCAAGTCCAGACGCAACACCGCGATCCCCCCGGCCGCCAGCCGATCCGCCAGCTCCCTCCAGACCCGGTACGTACTAAGCGCCTCGTAGCCCCATAGCGGCAGGATCAGCAACGCCGCCCCGCCGGCCGCATGATACGTCCCGAAGCACGCCCCGGCCGGGCTTTCGATCGCCACCGGGATCATCGGTAGTGCGCCGCCCCCACCCCGTTCAACGCCCGCACGCTCCCCCCCGGCCGGCCGCCCGACAACCGCACCCGCCGCGCCTCCCCCGGCCACAGATGGAAATGGTCGATATCCGGCACGCACGCCTCGTCGTCGATCGCGACGAACTGCGCGAACCCCCGCGCCGCGACCGTCAGCACATCCGCCTCCAGCTTCGCCGCCAACCCCACATCCCCCGTCCCCAACGCCGGCCCCTGCGGAAACAGCACCGATTCCGAGATCATGGTCTCCCCATCCAGCAGCGCTGCCCCCAGCACGACGTAGGGCGGCGTCCCGAACCGCCACGCACCCACCAAGTCCCGAAACCGGCCCATCAACGCCGCCGCCGCCACGGTTGCCACCGCGCGCGCGCCCAGCACCTGCTCCGCGTCCGCCAACACCTCGACGATCCCCGCCTCACTCAGCCCCCGCACCACCAGCCGCAACCGCCGTGCCTCCCCCGTATCGTTCACGAGGTGCACGACCACCCCGTCCAGCCCCCGGTCCTGCAGCAGTACCTGCACCGGCCGGCACACCGCCGCGAGCGCATGCAGCGCCGACTTCGCCCGCCCCCGATGGTCCAGCACTCCCCACCCCGGTCCCGCCACCCGGTCCTGCAACGCCAGCACCAGCGCGCCCCCGCACGCCGGGTCCGCCCGCCAGGTCGACATCGCCGACTGCATCGCCAGCGCCACCGCCGCCCGCCCCACGGCGAGCCAGCCCTCGGGGTCCGTCCGCCGCAACGCCGCCGCATCCGCGCCGAACAGCCGCCCCACGTAGTGGTCCCGCACATCCTCGAACGTCCAGGACAGCCCGGGGTCCCGCGGCACGCTCGCCGCCCAATCCCCATCCCCCGGCGCCCCGCACAGCGCGCGGCACCCCGCCGGGTCCGCGGGGTTGGAGAATGCGAGGCACGCCGCCGCGAACCGCACCCCTGCCGCGTCCGCCAAGGGCCGCAGATACGCCCCCACCCCGAAGAAATGCGAAACCGGCGCCGATCCGCCGATCGGCAACTCCCCCCCCGACGGAGCATTCGTCACATAGGGCACATCCGGGCGCCCCGCCGCCGCCGCCCCGGCCAGCACGCGATCGAACAGCGCGTGCCCCCATTCCGACGCCGGCCGCCCCGCCATCACGGCCGCCTGCACCGTCTCGTCCCCCCCGCACAGCACCGCCACGCACGGGTGCCCGGCCGTCCCGTCCAGGAACCCCGCCGCCTCCGCCGCCGCCTCGGCGAGAAACCCCTCATCCGCCGGGTAATCGAACCGCGAGAACATGAAATCCTGCCACAGCAGCACCCCCAGCGCGTCGCACGCCTCCAGGAACGCGCGGTCCGGATACACCGTGAACCCCGGCACCCGCACCATGTTCAACCCGGCGTCCCGCATCCGCTCCAGCGCCGCCGCCCCGCCCCCCATCCATACCGCGCCCCGGCAGAACACCGGCACCCCGTTCACGACCGGCCCGAACCCCGCCCCCGCCGCCCGCCCGATCGTCCGGAACCCGACCCGCCCGAGCACCACCGCCTCGCCGTCGAGCACCCCCCGCACCTCGACCAGCGCCGGCGTGCCATGCGTGTGTGGCCACCACAGCGGCGGATCGGGCACGCGCAGCGTCCCCACCAGCGCCTCGCCCTCCTGCCGCAGCACGACAGAGTGCCCGCACGCCTCGACGACACCCTCCGCCACCCCGCTGACCCGGACCACGACAACCCCCACGCCATCCCCGAGCGTCGCCCGCATCACCGCCCGCCGCACCCCGCCCCGATGCAGCACCGCGGGCCGGTACGGCCCCGCGATGACCGCCCCCGTCCCGGCCATGCGCCCCAGCAGCGTGGTCCGGACCCCGCGCAGCGACTCCCCCGCCACCAGCCGGTTCCGCCACCGCGCCCGCCGCCCGCCCCTCTCCGGCGCCAGCACCAGGCTCCGAATCTCGAGCACGCGCCCGCCCCCCGCCGGCACCGTCACGAACAAAGGCCGGAACATCGTCCGATGCTCCGCCACCACGCGTCCGTCGATCAGCACGACGCACCAGGTCGCCAGCCCCTGGAACTCCAGCACGCCCCCGGCCGGCAGAGAGACATCCAGCACCCAACGATGCTCATGCCCGTCCACATCCGGATACTCAGGCGTCAGCCGGCGCCACCCCTCCAGTACCTCGCCCCCGATCACGCCCCATCCCCGGTTGATCCACCCGGCACTCTTGGATCAACCGGAACAACACGCAAGCCACCCTCGTAGCGCCGGCGTCCCGCCGGCCCCCCTCTACCCCGTCAGGCCTCGTTCGCCTTCGCCAGCACCGGCCGGAACGCCTCCGTCGCCTTCTTCATCTCGCTGGCCGGGTCCGCGCCCCCGATGATGTTCGTCAGCGCAACCCCGATCGTGTCCCGGAACTCCGTCACCGGGACGATCTCCGGCAGCCCGCTCCGCGCGATCGCCAGGCTCTTGATCGTCGTGTCGAACCACTCCTTCGGGAACGCGCTCGCCTTCACGATCTCCTGGTCGCCATAGCTGCTCGCCCGCGGCGGGGTCCCCGCGCCCACCTTCAGCCAGTTCGGGAACATCGTCTTGCTCGTCGCCCACTGCACGTACAGCCACGCCGCCGTCTTGTTCTTGCTCGCCGCCGGAATCCCGATCGCATCGATGAACGTGCACGAGTTCTGCGCCTTCGGGCCCATCGGCACCGGCGCGAACCCCACCTTGCCCACGATCTTCGACTTCGACGGATCCACCAGCGGCGCCGAGAACCCGATCCCGTCCCACCACATCGCCGCCCGCCCCTGGCTGAACGTCGTCTGGCACTCGTTCCAGTTGAACCCCACCGACCCCGGCGGCGCGCACTCCCGCATGATCTTCTGGTACCACGTCGCCGCCTCGATCGCCGCCGGGGTGTCCGTCAGCAGCGTCTTGCCGTCCGCCGTGATCGTCTCCTGATCCCAGCCCAGCAGGATGTTGTCGTACAGCACGACGTTCGCGTTCTTCACGCCCCGCCCGGTGAACCCGAACACACCCTTGCTCTTGTCCGTCAGCTTGATCGCCGCGGCCATCATCTCGTCATACGTCTTCGGCACCGAAAGCCCGGCCTGGTCGAACAATTCCTTGTTGTAGAATAGGATGAACAGATCCTGGTTGAACGGCAGCACGTTCAGCTTTCCGTCCGCCCCCGTCGCCGCCTTCATCGTCGCCGGGCTGAAATCCGCCATGTCCAGACCCGGCGCCGTGATCGCCGCGTTCTGGATCATCGGCCGCAGATCCTCCATCCAGCGGCCCTTCTCGATCAGCCGCTTCTGCACGTGCATCGCGACGTTCACGACATCGAAGCTCGGCCGCCCCGACGCCATCTCGATCGCCACCTTCGGGCGCTGCTGCTGCTCCGGGATCTGTTCGCTGCCGACCTTGATCCCCGTCAGCTCCTCGAACTCCTTCTGGTGCGCCTGCACAACGTCGCCCCGCGGCGACTTCGCGAGGTTCACCTCGATCTTGGCGCCCTTCGCCTGCTTCCAGTCGAACTGGCTCTGCGCGTTCGCGCGCTCGACGATATTGAACAGGGGCAGGGCTGCGGACGCAGCCAGCAACGAGCGGCGATCGATCATGGATGTTCTCCCTTGGGGCCTCTACCGGGCCATGCGCGCGCGACGATAGCCGGAATGTTCCCCACGATAGAAGCCCCGAAGCGCATCTTGTTGACGCCCCGGCGAGTCGCGGAGTACCCCCTGTCGATGGTGAGCACCAAGACACGCCCCGCCGCCACCCGCGGCCAGTTCCTGCGCCTGCGCGGCAAGTCCTTCATGTCCGTCGTCCTGACGCCGGACCTGCCGCTCGACGCCTGGGTCGCCCAGCTCGACGACCAGGTCGCCCGCTCCCCCAAGGTGTTCGAGGGCCGCCCCGTCCTGCTCGACGTTTCCCTCCTGACCGGCCACGAGGCCGATCTTCCGGCGCTGATCACCGCCCTCGGCGCCCGCGGCATCCGCGTGATCGGCATCGACGGCACCATGCCCCACGCCCTCGGCGCGCTGGCTGCCCAGCTTCCTCCCGTCATGGCCGGTGGCCGCAACGCGGCCCTGGTCGGCGAGAACGAACCCACGGGCCAGCCTTCCCGCCCCGCCCAACCCGCAGAGGCGCCGCGCCCCCCCGAACCCTCCGCCCTCATCCTCGACCAGCCCGTCCGCTCCGGCCAGAGCGTCACCCACACCGCCGGCGACGTCACCATCATCGGCAGCGTCGCCTCGGGGTCCGAGGTGATCGCCGGGGGGTCCATCCATGTCTATGGCACGCTCCGCGGCCGGGCCATCGCCGGCCTGCTGGGGCCAGGCCCGGGCGGCGCACGCCCCCGCATCTTCTGCCGGCGGCTCGAGGCCGAGCTGCTGGCCATCGACGGCGTCTACAAGACCGCCGACGAGCTCGGCCCCACCCTGCAAGGCCGCGCCGTCCAGGCCTGGTTGCAGGGCGAGGAGCTGATGGTCGCGGCATTGGACTGAAGGAAACGGGAATGGCAGCAAAGGTCCTGGTCGTAACCTCGGGCAAGGGCGGAGTCGGCAAGACCACCTCCACCGCGGCCCTCGGCGCAGCCCTCGCGCAAAGCGGCCAGAAGGTCGTCGTCGTCGACTTCGACGTGGGCCTCCGCAACCTCGACCTCATCATGGGCGCCGAGCGCCGGGTCGTGTACGACCTCATCAACGTGACGCAAGGCGACGCGAAGCTCACGCAGGCGCTGATCCGCGACAAGCGCCTCGAAACCCTCCACCTCCTCCCCGCCAGCCAGACCCGCGACAAGGACGCCCTTACCAGCGAGGGCGTGGCCCGCGTCATGGACGAGCTCCGCGCCATGTTCGACTGGGTCATCTGCGACAGCCCCGCCGGGATCGAGCGCGGCGCGCAGCTCGCCATGCACCACGCCGACATGGCCGTCGTGGTCACGAACCCCGAGGTCAGCAGCGTCCGCGACAGCGACCGCATCATCGGCATGCTCGACAGCACCACCGCCCGCGCCAAGGCCGGCGAGCGCATCGACAAGCACCTCCTGCTGACCCGCTACGACCCGCTCCGCGCCGCCCGCGGCGACATGCTGAAGACCGAGGACGTGCTGGAGATCCTCAGCATCCCGCTCCTGGGCATCATCCCCGAAAGCCAGGACGTCCTGAAGGCCAGCAACGTCGGCAGCCCCGTCACCCTCGCCGACCCCACCAGCGCCCCCGCCCGCGCCTACATGGACGCCGCCCGCCGCCTGCAGGGCGAAACCATCGAGATGTCCATCCCCGGCGAAAAGCGCGGCCTGTTCGGAAAGCTGTTCGGGAGGCGCGTGGCATGAGCATCTTCCGCTTCTTCCAGCGCCGCAACACCGCCCCGGTGGCGCGCGAGCGCCTGCAGATCCTCCTGGCCCACGAACGCGTCGCCGGCACCCACAGCCAGCTCGTCGCCGTGCTGCAGGAGGAGATCCTCGCCGTCATCGCCAAGCACATGCAGATCGACCGCGACAAGGTCCAGGTCAAGCTCGACCGCGGCGCGGAGGTGAACACCCTGGAAATCGACATCGAGATGCCGGCGCAGAAGGTGGCCGCGCGGGCGTGAACAGGGTCACGGGCCGGCCCACGGACGAACCGCCGACCAGCGCCTGACCCCTCTGGACCGGAGTCCCCCATGACGCCCCTCGCACGCCGGACCCTCCTCGCCCTCTGCGGCGGCCTTCCCCTTGTCGCCCGCGCGCAATCCGCCCCCGGCCGCCTCCGCATCGGCCTCTCCGCCCCCAACACCACGCTCGACCCGCATCTGCTCAGCAACGCCCCCAACAACGCCGTCGCCAGCCACATCTTCGACGCCCTCGTCACCAACGACGAACGCTCCGGCTCGCAGCCCGGCCTCGCCACATCCTGGCGCATCCTGGACGACACCCACTGGTCGCTCGTCCTGCGCCCCGGCGTTCGCTTCACCGACGGCGCGCCCTTCACGCCCGAGGATGCGATCGCCTCCATCCGCCGCGCCCACGACATTCCCAGCAGCGCCTCGTTCCGGACCTATACGCGCAGCATCAAGGCGATGAGCTCGCCCGACCCCGGGACCCTGTTGATCGAGACCTACGGCCCCGACCCGCTGCTGCCCAACTCGCTCAGCCGCATCCGCATCATCCGCGCCGCGCACAAGGACGCGCCACCCGGCGAGTTCAACGCCGGCCGCGCCGCGGTCGGCACCGGCCCGTTCCAATTCCGCGAATACATCCCGGGCAGCCACGTCACCCTCGCCCGCAACGAGTCCTGGTGGGGACCCCGCCTGCCCTGGTCCGAGGTCACGCTTCGCGTCGTCAGCGACCCCGGCTCCCGCCTCGCCTCCCTGCTGGCCGGCGACCTCGACCTGATCGAGGAGGTGCCGTCCGAGGGCGCCGGGCGCATTGCCGCGAGCCCTGCGCTGCACCTGCTGCGCGGCCTGTCCAGCCGCTTCGTGTATTTCTCGATGGACCAGGCCCGCGACCAGTCGCCCTTCGTCACCGCGAAGGACGGCAAACCGCTCGACCGCAATCCGCTCAAGGATCTGCGCGTCCGGCAGGCGCTGACAATGGCCGTGAACCGTCAGGCGCTGGTGGACCGGGTGATGGAGGGCAACGCGGTGCCGGCCGGGCAATTCCTGCCGAAGGGCGGCACCGGCACGGCGCCGGACATCGACCCGCCGCGCTTCGACGCCGACCGCGCCCGCGCCCTGCTGGCCGAGGCCGGGTATCCCCAGGGCTTCCGCATCACCCTGCACGGCCCCAACAACCGCTATGTCAACGACAGCAAGATCGTGCAGTCGGTCGCGCAGATGTTCACCCGCATCGGCCTCGACACCCGCGTCGAGACGATGCCCTGGGCCGTCTATACCGGCCGCGCCCACAACCGCGACTTCAGCATGTTCCTGGTCGCCTGGGGCGTGAACACCGGCGAGACGTCGAACCCGCTCTCCGCCCTCGTCGCCACCGTCGACGGCCCGGCCGGCCTCGGCGTCTCCAACGACGGCGGCTACTCCAACCCCGAGATCGACCGCCGCCTGAAGCAGGCGCTCCGCACCATGGACGACACGGCGCGCAACGCGCTGCTGAGCGAGGCGAGCGGCCTCGCCTTCCGCGACTGCGCGCTGATCCCGCTGCACCACGAGGTCTCGGTCTGGGCGGCCCGCAAGCCGCTGACCTACACGACCCGGGCCGACCAGTACACGCTGGCGGCCGGGGTCGGCGCGTGACCGATCGCGGCACCGCGATCTACGACCTGGGCGCCACCGCGATCCATGCGTCGGCGGCCGATCCGCGCTTCCACTTCGCGATGTACGTCCCGCCCGCGGTGGCCGACGGCGACAAGGTCGAGCTGCTGGTCGCCATCCACGGCACCAGCCGCACCTCGTTCCTGGACTTCCGCGACGGCTTCGCCGAGTTCGGCCGCTGGAACCGCGTGGCCGTCCTTTGCCCCGTCTTCCCCATCGGCGTGCTGGGGGACGGCGCCCGCAGCGGATACAAGTATATGGAAGAAGGCGATATCCGCTACGATCAGGTGCTGCTGGCCATGATCGACGAGGTCGCGGCCAAGTACCGGCAGGACTGGTCCCGGTTCGCGATGTTCGGCTTTTCCGGCGGCGGCCACTTCACCCACCGCTTCGCCATCATGCACCCCGCCCGCCTCTGGGCGGCCTGCATCGGCGCACCCGGCTCCGTCACGCTGCTCGATCCCACCCGCGACTGGTGGGTCGGTATCCGCGACCTGCACGCCCGCTTCGGCCTGGCTTTCGACGCCGCCGCCCTTGCCCGCCTGCCGGTGCAGATGCTGGTCGGCGACGCGGATCTGGAAACCTGGGAGATCACCCACGCGCCCGGCGGCGGCTACTGGATGGAGGGCGCCAACGACGCGGGCCGCACGCGCCCGGAGCGCCTCCATGCGCTTGCCGCGTCGTTTCGCGCCGCCGGCGTCGACGTCCGGATCGACCTGTTGGAAGGCGTCTCGCACGACCGCATGAAGGCCGTGCCGGTCGCCCAGGACTTCCTGGCGGGCGTCCTGGCGGGGATGCGCCGATGACCCGCGCGCCTCAGGGCATGGTCGTCGCGCCGCAGCCGGAGGCGGCGGAGGCCGGTGCGGACGTGCTCGCGGCCGGGGGCAACGCCGTCGATGCCGCCATCGCCGCCGCCTTCGTGCAGGGCGTCGCCGATCCGCTGATGTGCGGCATCGGCGGCTTCGGATCCATGCACGTCTACATGCCGGGCCGCGGCGTGCACGAGATCCTGGAGTTCTACGCCCGCGCGCCCCTCGCCGCGCGCCCCGACATGTGGGCGGACAAGCTGGTCGGCCAGTCCCGCGACGGCTTCGCGTTCCTGCTCCAGGGCGGCGCCAGCGAGTTCGGCCACCTGGCCGTCTGCACGCCGGGCAGCGTGAAGGGCTATGCCGAGGCGCTGTCCCGCTACGGCACCTTCGACTGGGCCGACGCGATGGCCCCCGCGATCACCCTCGCGCGTCGCGGCGTCATGGTCCGCCCGCACATGGCCTGGTTCTGGTCGCAGCAGCAGGACGGCACCGGCCAGGTCAACACGCCCGACAAGCTGAAATACAGCGCCACCGGCCGCGACCTGTATTTCCGCCCCGACGGCACGCCCAAGCGCCCCGGCGACATGCTGCACAACCCCGACATGGCCCGCACGCTGGACCAGCTCGCGCAGGGCGGCCCCGACCTGTTCTATACCGGGGAGATCGCCCAGCGCATCGCCGCCGACTTCCAGGCCCATGGCGGCCTGATCGCGGCCGACGACCTGGCCGCCTACACACTCTCCGTCGCAGCCCCCATCTGGGGCGAGTACCGCGGCCACCGCATCGCCACCAGCCCGCCGCCCGCCAGCGGCATGCTGATGCTGCAGCTTCTGCACACGCTGGAGCACTTCGACGTGGGCGCCATGCCGCATAACGGCGTCGATCACATCCGCCTGCTGACCGAGGCGATGAAGCGCATGACCATCGACAAGGACCGCCACATGGGCGACCCGGCCTATGTCGACGTCCCCGTCGAACGCCTCACCTCCCGCGAGTACGCGGCCGAGCTGGCCACGGCCATCCGCGCCGGCGAGCGCGCGCGGGTGACGAGGCTCGACCGCTCCGACCGCGAGACCACGCACATCTCCGTCGTCGATCGCCAGGGCAACGCCGTTGCGCTCACGCACACGCTCGGCAGCCCATCCGGCGCCATCACCGACGGCCTGGGCTTCATCTACAATGGCAGCATGAGCCGCTTCGACCCGCGGCCGGGCCATCCCGCCTCCATCGCCCCCGGCAAGCGCCGCGCCAGCTCCGCCGCGCCCACGATCGTGTTCCGGGGCGACCAGCCGCGGATCGTGATCGGCGCGCCGGGCGGCAGCTTCATCGCCCCGGCCGTGGCCCAGGGCATCAGCAACGTGCTGGATTTCGGCATGTCGATGCAGGACGCCGTCGCCGCCCCCCGCATCGTCGCGGTGTCGGACAGCATCGACGTGTCGAACCGGGTGCTGCGCCGGGTCACCGACCAGCTTGCGGCGGAGGGCTACGACATCAAGCGCAGCCCGATGAGCAACCCCTTCGCGGCGCTGCACGCGATCCAGGTGACCGAGGCGGGCTTGCAGGGGGGTGCCGACCCGCAACGCGACGGGATGGCCGTCGCCGTACCGTAATGTCGGCGCCATGATCCCCGACCTCCCGACCTGGCTGCTGGCCGCCACGGCCTTCGCGACCGTCATGTCCGCAAGCCCCGGTCCCAACAACGCCATGCTCGCCGCCTCGGGCAACAGCTTCGGGTTTCCCCGCAGCGTGCCCCACATGGCCGGCGTGGCGCTGGGCTTCCCGGTCATGCTGCTGGGCGTGACCCTGGGCCTCGGGGACCTGCTGCGCGCCGCCCCGTTTCTGCAGCACGCCCTGAAATGGGGCGGGGTGGGCTACCTGCTCTGGCTCGCCTGGCGCATCGCCACGGCGCGGCCCACGCCGGACGGCATGCCCGCCGCGGGCAAGCCCCTCACCTTCCTCCAGGCCTCGCTGTTCCAGTGGATGAACCCGAAGGCCTGGGTGATCGCCCTCGGCGCCGTCGGCACCTACGCCGCCGCCCCGGCAGCGCCCGCAAAGGCCGTCCTGCTGACCCTGCTGTTCGTCGCGGTCGGCGCCGCCTCCTCCGCCTTCTGGACCCTGACCGGCGTCGGCGCCGCGCGCCTGCTCCGCACGGACCGGGGCATGCGCGCGTTCAACCTGGTCATGGCGGGGCTGCTGGTCCTGTCGCTGATCCCGATCCTGACGGAATGAGTTTGCTTGAAGGTAAGGGCGTGTTGCCTTACTTTCAGAGCATGCCGAAGCGATCCACTGCACTGAAGATCACGAGCAAGGGCCAGGTCACCCTGCGCCGGCAGGTGCTCGATCATATCGGGGTAGGTCCTGGAGACAAGGTGATGGTCGATCTGCTCCCGAACGGGCGGATCGAGGTCCGTGCGGCGCCACGGGGGTCGATCCAGGCATTCTTCGGCTCGATTCACTACGACGGCCCTCCGCTTTCGCTGGATGAGATCAAGGACGCAATCGAAGCGGGCTGGGCTGGCGAACGGTGAACATCACGCCGGATACGAATATCCTCCTCCGGGCTTCAATTGGCGACGACCCCGATCAGACGGAACGGGCCGAGCATATCCTTGCATCGGCGACCACGATTGTCCTCACCACCACCGTTCTTTGCGAGTTCGTCTGGGTTCTGACCCGCACATTGAAGCGCTCCGCGGCGGATGTGGCCGCGTCGATCGAGCGCCTTCTTTCCGCCGAAACGACGATCTCCGACCGCGCCGCCGTCGAAGCGGGCCTCGCCTTCCTGAAAGCCGGCGCCGATTTCGCGGACGGCGTCATCGCCTACCAAGGGGCGCAACTCGGCGGCAACACCTTCGTCACCTTCGATCGCCAGGCTGCCGCCGCGGCCCGTGCCCGCGGCCACACCGTCCACGAACCCTAGCCCGCCACCGCCTCCGGCAACCGGGCCAGTCGCGGCACCGGTGACGCCAGCACCACCGCCGCCTGCACGCAGAAGCCCAGGAACGCCAGCGCCACGCAGCTCCCCACGCCCCAACGCAGCCCGGCGAACCCGCCCAGCGCCGCCCCCAGCGGACGCGCCCCGAACGTCGCCATCATCACCACCGCGGACACCCGCCCCAACAGCCGCTCCGGCGTCACCGCCTGCCGCAACGTCGTCTGCGCGATCGTCCACAGGATGGGTCCCGCCCCGAACAGGAAGAACGACAGCGCCGGCAGCACCGCCCCCGGCACGGCCAGCGACCCCAGCATCGCCCCCGCCGCCGCGACCGAGACGACCGGCCCCACCGCCACCATCGCCCCGAACGGGATCACCCGCGCGATCCGCGACGCCAGCGCCGCCCCCGCCACCATCCCCGCGCCATACGCGCCGAGCGTCACGCCCACCATCGATGCCGACAGCCCCAGCCGCTCCAGCGCATAGGGCACGTACGCCGCCTGCAGGACGAACCAGGACAGGTTCCAGGCCACCGCCGTCAGCACGATCGGCCGCAGCAGCGGGTGCGACCAGGCGAACCCCGCCCCCTCCCGCAGCTCCGCCATCACCGGCCGCCGCGGCAGCATGGCCCGCACAGGCTCGGCCAGCCCCCGCAGCAGCACCGCCGCCAGCATCGACAGCACCGCCGCCAGCACGAAGGCCGGCGTCGCCCCCGCCCAGGCCACCAGCGCCCCCGCCACGGCCGGCCCGGCCGCGAATGCCACGCTGCGAACCAGCTCCAGCCGCCCGTTCGCCGCCGCCAGCCCGGCCCGCGGCACCAACGCCGGCACCAGCGACGGCGCCGCCACGCTGTACGCCGCCGTCCCCGTCGCGGCCAGGAACCCCAGCACGGCCAACGCCCCCACCGACACCCACCCGAACGCCGCCAGCACCGGGATCGCCCCCAGCGCCAGCGCCCGCACCGCCTCCGCCCCCGCCATCAGCAGCCCACGCGGCACGCGGTCCGCGAGCAGCCCCAACGGCAGCGACAGCAGCAGGAACGGCAGCGTCTGCGCCGCGGCGATCAGCCCCGTCTCCCCCACCCCTGCCCCCAGTGCCAGCACGGCGACCAGCGGCACCGCCGCCAGCGCGACCTGTTCGGCCGACTGCGCCGCCAGGTTGGACCAGGCCAGCCGGACGAAGGCGGGCGGGAACGATGTGGTCGTCATGGGGCGTCTCCTGTATCCATCGCCGCACCATCGTCCCAGCCATCCAGCGCCGCGCTCCGCTCCTTGCGCCGCAATTATTCGGAATTGCCGCGCAAGCCGCGGAGTGCGACGACGGGCGCCATCCCCCAGCTTCATGGCAACGCACCCCATCGGAGCAGCCACCATGTTGGACTCAATGACGATCGCCTTCCTGGATGACGAAAGCCGCCTGGCCGCCGTCCGCCGCCGCGACCCGGCCGCCGACGGCGCCTTCCTGTATTCCGTCGCCACCACCGGCGTGTATTGCCGCCCTTCCTGCGCCGCCCGCCCGGCGCTGCGGGAGAATATCGGTTTCCACGCCACCCGCGTCGACGCCGAACGAGCCGGCTTCCGCCCCTGCAAGCGCTGCCGCCCCGACCTCCCCCCCCGCGCCGAGCGCGAGGCCGCCCTCGTCGCCGCCGCCTGCCGCACGATCGAAGCGGCGGAGGAGGCCCCCACCCTCGCCACCCTTGCGGAGGCGGCCGGCATCAGCCCGCATCACTTCCACCGCATGTTCCACCGCATCGCGGGCGTGACCCCCAAGGCCTACGCCGCCGCCCACCGCCAGGCCCGCGTCCAGGCCGGGCTTGCCGCGGGCGTCCCGGTCACCGAAGCGATCTACGAGGCAGGCTTCAACTCCTCCGGACGGTTCTACGAGGCGGCGGATGCGATGCTCGGCATGACCGCGACGCGCTACCGCCAGGGCGGCGCGGGCGAGACGATCCGGCACGCCACCGGCCGCTGCGCGCTGGGCCACGTCCTGGTCGCCGCGACCGAGCGTGGCATCTGCGCCATCCTGCTGGGCGACGACCCGGCCGCGCTGCGGGACGATCTCCATGACCGCTTTCCCCAGGCCGCGCTGACCGAGGCCGACGCGGGCTTTGCCGGCTGGGTCGGGCAGGTGGTCGCCCTGGTCGACGACCCCGGCCACACGGCGTTGTCGCTGCCGCTCGACATCCGCGGCACCGCCTTCCAGCGCCGCGTGTGGGAGGTGCTGCGGGCGATCCCGCCGGGCCACACGCTGAGCTATGCCGAGGTCGCGGCCCGGCTGGGGCAGCCTGCCGCGGTCCGTGCCGTCGCCGGGGCGTGCGCCGCGAACAGGCTGGCCGTGGCCGTGCCGTGCCACCGCGTCGTCGCCAGCACCGGCGCCCTGGCCGGCTACCGCTGGGGCGTCGCCCGCAAGCGCGCCCTGCTCGAGCGGGAGCGCGCCTGATGCAGGCCCGCGTCGCCGCCCTGGAGTGGGAGCGGATCGGCTCGGACCTCGACGCCCGCGGCTGCGCGGTCACGGGGCCGCTGCTGACGCCGGCGGAATGCGCCGCGCTGGCTGCCTCCTACGACGACGACGAGGGCTTCCGCTCCCGCGTCGTGATGGCCCGGCACGGGTACGGGTCCGGGGAATACAAATACCTCGCCTATCCGCTGCCATTGCCGGTCCGCAGCCTTCGCACGTCGCTCTACGCTCATTTGGCGCCCGTCGCGAACCGCTGGATGGCGGCGCTCGGCCGCCCCGCCGACTACCCGGCGGACCACGACGCCTACCTTGCCCGGTGCCACGCCGCCGGGCAGCCGCGGCCCACGCCGCTGCTGCTCCGCTACGGCCCCGGCGACTACAACTGCCTGCACCAGGACCTCTACGGCGACCTCCACTTCCCCCTGCAGGTCGCCATCCTGCTGGACCGTCCGAACCAGGACTTCACCGGCGGCGAATTCGTGCTGACCGAACAACGCCCCCGGATGCAGTCCCGCGCCGAGGTGGTCGCGCTGCGCCAGGGCGAGGGCGTGATCTTCGCCGTCAACCAGCGCCCGGTGCAGGGCAGCCGGGGCGCCTACCGCGTCGCGATGCGCCACGGGGTCAGCCGCCTGCACACGGGACGGCGGCACACGCTGGGCGTCATCTTCCACGACGCACGGTGACTGGTCCGGCAGCGACCGGGTCGGCCCTGAAGGCCGCCGGGAGCAAACGGGACAACACTAAATCTTTGGTAACGATTCATTACAAGGTTAACCGATTTAACTTGGATTAACGCATAACTGCTAGTCGCCTTCCATACGCTTCTATGGGATAAGACCCGGCAGTAGAAGTTCTGATGGAGACTTTGCAATCCTATGACGACGCTCACTGTCGGCGCAGGCCAGCAATACACGACCATTGCCGATGCCGTCCGCAACACGCGCGACGGCGATACGGTGCTGGTGCGGGCCGGCACCTATGTCGATGACGCGTTCACGGTCACCCACAAGATCACCCTGAAGTCCGTCGGCGGACGCGCGATCATCGCCGGGACCAAGGAGCCGTCGAACGGCAAGGGCCTGATCGTCGCCGACGCGGACCTGACGATCGAGGGCTTCGGTTTCACCGGTAGCCGGGTGGGCGACGGCAACGGCGCCGGCATCCGCTACGACCTCGGCAACCTCGTCGTGCGCGACTGTGTCTTCTGGGACAACCAGGATGGCATCCTCGCCAACGGCTGGGCCGACGGCACCATCCTCATCGAGAACTCCGAGTTCAGCCACAACGGCGCCGGCGACGGCCTCACCCACAACCTCTATATCGGCGCCATCGCCTCCCTCACCGTCCGCGACAGCTACTTCCACGACTCCGTCGTCGGGCACGAGATCAAGTCGCGCGCCCGCAACACCACCCTTCTGAACAACCGCATCCAGGACAACACCGGGAACGGCAGCTACAGCATCGACATCCCCGACGGCGGCCTCGCGACCATCATGGGCAACGTCATCGAGAAGGGGCCCGACACCGAGAACTGGATCGCCATCCATTATGGCGGGGAGGGGACGTCGTATCCCAACTCCGCCCTCAACATCGTCGACAACACCATCATCAACGACAATCCGAACGGCTACCTGATCGTCAACGCCGCCACCAACGGCTCCGCCGTCCTCACCGGCAACCGCCTCTGGGGCTGGGCGGCCAACCACATCTCGCTCGGCTCGGTCGTCCAGGCCGGGAACACCGTCCTCAGCCAACGGCCCAGCCTCGACCTGACGTCGAAGGCGCCCGCCGTGGCCCCCCGCTCGGCGGACCCCGTGTTCACGCCGGTCCCCGAGGACACCTTCCTTCAGGATTGGGGCGATCAGGGGGTGGTCGCGCCCACCGGCCGCGTCCTGACCGTCGGGCCGACGGGGCGGTTCTCCACGCTCTCCGCCGCCCTCGCGTCCGCCCGCGACGGGGACACCATCAAGGTGGCGGCCGGCACCTACGTCAACGACTTCGGCACCGTCAGCAAGAAGGTGATCATCGAGGGTGTCGGCGGTATCGCCCGCTTCGTCCAGTCCAACATGCTCGACGCCAGCAACGGCATCCTCGTCATCACCACCGACGCCACCCTCCGCAACCTCGAGTTCACGGGCGCCACGAACTACGGCGGCCACGAGGGCGGCATTCTGGTCAAGGGCGGCCGCGTCACGATCGTCAACTCGTGGTTCCACGGCAACGACATCGGCATCCTGGCCGACGACAACCCGAACACCGCCATCCTCATCGTCGATTCCGAGATCGGGCCCAACGGCAACGAGGCCAAGGGTACCCATAATCTCACCATCGGCGCCATCGGCAGCCTGGTCATCCGCCGCTCCTCCATCCACGGCGCCACCTCCGGCCACGAGATCTCGCTGCGCGCCTACAACGCCCTCATCGAGGACAACGCGATCTGGGACGGCCCGGGCGTCCAAGCCAGCTTCCTGGTCAACATCGGCCAGGGCGGCAACGTCACCCTTCGCAACAACCTGCTGGAAAAAGGACCGGACGCCGAGAACGGCCTGCTGGTCCACGTCGGCGGCGAGGGCCCCGCCTACGGCAACAGCGACGTCGAGCTGATCGGCAACGCATTCGTCACGCGGCTCTACAATCCCGGGCACCCCTACACCTACTTCGTCGTGGGTGACGACGGATCGGGCGCCGTCCCACCCGTGACCGCCTTGGCCAACCGCTTCTACGGCGGCGTGCCGGGCAGCCAGGCCTATATCGGGGTCGGTGCCACCGCGGCCACCGTGCCGCTCGCGGGGGCGCCGGTCCTCGACACCACGCCGCCCTGGTCCGCCGCCCTTGCCCCGCCGCTGTTCAGCCCCGTGTCGCCGGGACCCAACACGCTCACCCTCCGCCTCGCGCAGCAGAAGGGTGATCTCGACGTCGCGTTCACCGTCACGATCGACGGCGCCATCGCCGGCAGCGGCGTCGTCACGACCCTCGTCGGCGCGGGAACCCAGACCTTCACCTTCACGGGCTGGTGGGGCAACGGCGCCCACGCCGTGACCATCGCCACCACCAACATCGTCTACAGGCAGGGGCCCACGGCCGGCGCGCTGTTCATCGGCTCGGCACAGCTCGACAACGTGCCTGTCGCGCCGTCCGTGACCCTCGACTACAGTCGCACCACGTGGTCGGGCACGCTTTTCAGCACCAGCAAGTTCCCCGACTTCGACCCGGTCTTCTACCTTGCCCAGAACGCCGACGTGCGCGCCGCGGGAATCGACCCGCTGCAGCACTGGACCACGTGGGGATTGCGCGAGGGCCGCAATCCAAACGCATGGTTCGATACGCGCTGGTACCTCAGCCAAAATCCCGACGTCGCCGCCTCGGGCATCAACCCGCTCCAGCATTTCGAGCAGACCGGTTGGGCCCAGGGGCGCGACCCGTCGCCCCGGTTCTCCGTTGCCGACTACCTCGCCCAGAACCCCGACGTCCGCGCCGCCGGGATAGACCCGCTCCAGCACTACCTGGAAACCGGCCGTGCCCAGGGACGGGCCATCCAGCCGGCGATCGACCACGCGTCCGTCGTAAACGAGCTCGTCGACAGCGCCTGGTACTTCGCCCGCCACCCCGACGCCGCCGCCAGCGGAATGACCGCCGCCGCCCACTACAAGACCACCGGCTGGACCCTCCGCTACGACCCCAACCCCTGGTTCGACACAACCTTCTACCAGCTCCAGAATCCCGGCCTCTATGCCGCGGGCATGGACCCCCTCACGCATTTCGAGGCGGTCGGCTGGCGCACCGGGCAGGACCCGAGCCCCTGGTTCTCGGTCAAGGCATGGCAGGCCGCCCAC
This sequence comes from uncultured Acetobacteraceae bacterium, assembly GCA_964246015.1. Lineage (GTDB taxonomy): Bacteria > Pseudomonadota > Alphaproteobacteria > Acetobacterales > Acetobacteraceae > JBBROS01. Next base: position 5,579 of record CAXTPG010000011.1, on the reverse strand, counting down.
CCCACCGCCTTCGGGACCAACCCCCTATCGGCCTTCCTCGCCAGCAACGAGGATCCGCCGACCGCCCGCCTCAACCTCTACTCCAACCCCGAGGCAGCCCTCTTCGACGCTGCCTACTACGTCGCCCGCAACCCCGACGTCCCCGCCAACCACTTCGACCCGCTCACCCACTACGAAACCCTCGGCTGGCGTGAGGACCGCAACCCCTCCGCCTTCTTCGACACCGCCTATTATCTCAACCGCTACCCCGACGTCGCCGCGTCCGGAGTCGATCCGCTCCTGCACTACGCGACCATCGGATGGATCGAGGGCCGCGACCCCTCGCCCCTCTTCTCCACCTCCGCCTACCTCACCGCCAACGCCGACGTCCGCGACTCCGGCATCAATCCGCTGCAGCACTACATCCAGACCGGACGCGACCAGGGCCGCGCCATCGAGCCCGCAACCGGCTTCGACGATCCCCTCGTCGACAGCGCCTGGTACTTCGCCCAGCACCCCGACGCCGCCGCCTCCGGCCTTGACGCCGCAACCCACTATCACACCATCGGCTGGACTCTCCGCTACGACCCCAACCCCTGGTTCGACACCACCTACTACCAACTCGAAAATCCCGAGGTCGCGTCCCGCAAGATCGACCCCCTGCTCCACTTCGAGAACCTCGGCTGGACCCGCGGACGCGATCCCAGCCCGTGGTTCTCCCTCTCGCGCTACCAGGCCGCCCATCCCGACACCACGGGGACCGACCCCCTCCTCTCGTTCATTCGCGGAACCGAGGACGCCGCCACCCCGGTCCACGCCGCCCACGCCTACTCGACCCCCGAGGCCGCTCTCTTCGACGCCGCCTACTACAACGCCCGCAACCCCGACGTCGCCGCCAACTTCTTCGACGCCCTCACCCACTACGAGACGCTTGGCTGGCGGGAGGGCCGCGACCCCTCGGCCAATTTCAGCACGAACAAGTACTTCGCCGCCTATAGCGACGTCCGGGCCGCCAACATCGACCCCCTCGCCCACTTCGCCAGCGTCGGAAGCCAGCAAGGCCGCATTGCCTTCGCCGTGTGACCGCCCTCAGCGGGTGAGGACCGTAAGCACCACCGCCCGCCCGCGCGAGACGTTATAGCCTGGCACCACCGCCCGCTCGCGCGCCGTCACCCCCCGCGCCGCCAGCCCCGCCCGCACCGCCGCCAGATCCCGGTCCCCCACGACCAGAACGTCGATCGACCCGTCCGCCAGCGCCGCCACCCCCTCCGCCGCCAGCAGCCACTGCGTTTCGGTCCCGGCAAGGACCATCAGGCTCGGTTCCGAGAACCCCACCGAGGCCACACGCCCCGGCGGCAGCGCCGCCACGCGCCCCGGCGGCAGCGCCGCCACCACCCGCGGCGCGATCCACACCGGCCACAGGCGCGGCGCCTCCCACCCCAGCGCCGCCCCGTAGGCCAGCGGCGCCAGCACGACCGCCGCCACCGCACCACGCACGGCCCAGCCCCGGACCGCGAACCACCCGACGGCCATCGCCGCGGCCGCCACCGGCACGCCCAGCCACCAGTCCAACCGCAGGAACACGGGCGCCGCGATCCCCGCCGCCGCCAACCCCACCGCGCCCACAAGCGCGACCAGCGACCCGGCCCACCGCCAACGAACCCCCGCCCCGGCAAGCACCCCCCAGGCCAGCAGCACGAACACCGCCGGATACAGTGGCATCGTGTAATGCGGCAGCTTGGTCGGCGTCGCCTCGAACACGAGCCAGGCCGGGATGATCCATGCCAGCAGGAACCGCACCGGCGCCGCCCGGCGCTCCCGCCATGCCAGCGCGACGCCACCCGGCAATGCCGCCGCCAGCGGAAACAGCAGGAACGGCAGCAGCACCAGGTGCAGGCCCGGCGGCCCCCAATGCGCATCGTCCCCCGACGTCAGCTTCCGCCCCAGATCCCCTCCGACCGCATCCGCGAAGAACCGCCCCCCCGTCGCCACCCCGATCGCGACGAACCACGGGACCACCACCAGCAGCATCAGCGGCACGCCCCAGCCCGCCCGCAGGCTCCGCAGCCACGTCGCCCGCCGGTCCGCCACCACCAGCGACACGACGGCCAACCCCGCCACCATCGGCGTGATCGGCCCCTTCAGCAGCACCCCCACCCCCATCGCCAGCCAGAACCCGGCCGCCGCGCCCCGGGTCATCCCCCGGGGATCAAGATACGCCCGCGCCAGCACCGCCATGGCCACCGTCGTCGCCCCCAGCAGCGCCGCATCGGTCTTGGCGATATGAACCTCCACCACCAGCACGACGGACGCAGCCAGCATCCCCGCCCCCAGCAGCGCCACCCGCCGCCCCGCCAGCCGCTCGCCCACGGCAAAGCACGCCAGCACCGCCACGATCCCGCCCAGCAGCGATGGCACCCGGTAGGGCCAGACCATGTTCTCCCGCGCCAGTCCCACGGCCTGCGCCGCCGCCGCGAACGGCGCCTGCATCCAGTGGATCCCGATCGGCTTGCGGTTCCGCGCCTCCGTCCCGTTCTGGATGCGGACGAAGTCCCCGGTCTCCAGCATCTGCTTCGTCGCCTGCACGAACCGGCTCTCGTCCCGGTCCCCTGGCGGCAACGTGAAGAACCCCGGCAACCACAGCGCCAGGCACAGCGCCACCAGCAGCAGCCGCGGCCGCCGCACGCCGTCCACCTTTTCGAGCAGGGTCGTCATGCGCCCGGCCCCTAGCACGCCCCCCCGATCCGCGCCATGAAGCGCCCCGCATGACCCACCTGCCAAAGCTCCCCGCCCAAAAGCCCCCTGCCCGGGACCCCACCCGGGAAATCGCCTTCGACCTCCTCTGCGCCGTGCTCGACCGCCACCGCCCGCTCGACGAAGGCCTCGTCGCCGCGACCACCGGGAACGAACCCCGCGACCGCGCCGCCGCACACCGCCTTGCCGCCGCCGTCCTGCGCCGCCTCGGCTCCCTCGACGCCGTCCTCGAACCCTTCCTCACGCGCGCCCCGCCCGATCCCGTCCGCCACATCCTCCGCATGGGCGCCGCCGGCCTTCTCCTGCTGGAAACCCCCGCCCATGCCGCCGTCGGCACCGCCGTCGATCTCGCCCGCAACCGCAAGCTCGCCCCTTTTGCCGGGCTGGTGAACGCCGTCCTCCGCCGGGTTTCCGAAGCCGGGCCCGCCGCCCTCGAAGCGCTGGATGCGCCCCGGCTCGACACCCCACCCTGGCTTTGGACCAGCTGGGGCAAGGACGCCCGCATCATCGCCGAGGCTCACGCGCACGAGGCCCCCCTCGACCTCACCCTCCGCCCCGGCACGCCGCTCCCGCCCGGCGCCACGCTGTTGCCCACCGGCTCCGCCCGGCTCCCCCCCGGCACCCGCGTCGCGGACATTCCCGGGTTCGAGGACGGCGCCTTCTGGGTCCAGGACGCCGCCGCCGCCCTCCCGGCCCGCCTCCTCGCCCCCCGGCCCGGCGAACGCATCGCCGACCTCTGCGCCGCACCCGGCGGCAAGACCGCGCAGCTCGCCACCGCCGGCGCCCAGGTCTTCGCCGTCGAGCGCGACGCCGAACGTCTCCGCCGCCTCCACGACAACCTCGCCCGCCTCCAGCTCGAAGTGACCGTCATCCAGGCCGACGCCGCCACCTGGATCCCCGATCAGCCCATGGACGCCGTCCTGCTCGACGCCCCCTGCAGCGCCACCGGGACCATCCGCCGCCACCCCGACGCCCTCCGCCTGAAGCGCCCCCGCGACATCGTCGACCTCACGGCCGGCCAGGACCGCCTCCTCGCGGCCGCCGCCGCCATGCTCCGCCCCGGCGGCCGGCTCATCTACGCCGTCTGCTCCCTCCAGCCCGAGGAAGGCGCCACCCGCCTCGAATCCCTCGCCGCCCACAACCTCCGTCCCGATCCCTTCACCCCCGAGGAACTCGCCGCCATCCCCGAGGCCCGCACCGAAGCCGGCCACCTCCGCACCCATCCCGGCCTCTGGCCCACCCAGGGCAGCATCGACGGCTTCTTCGCGGCTCGCCTGATCAAGACCTGACCCCCGGCTTGATCCACGCCCCGTTGCGGACAATGCTGCCCCATGGATATTCGCTTCGACGGTCAGGTGGTGGTGGTCAGCGGTGCAGGCCACGGCCTGGGACGAGCGATCGCCGAAAGCTTCGCAAGCCTCGGCGCCCGCGTCTGGGGCTGCGCCCCCTACCAAGCCGACATCCCGGGCCTTCGCATGACGACCCTCGACCTTTCCGACCGCGCCGCCGCCGCGGCCTGGATCGCCCGGGTCGAGGCTGAGGCCCAGGCCCCCATCGCAATCCTCGTCAACAACGCCGGCGGCGTCCAAGGCCACTCCCACCAGCCCATCGAGACCGTCGACGACGAAGCCTGGGACGGCATCATGGCCGCCAACCTCGGCGCCGCCTTTGCCCTGTGCCGCGCCGCCGTCCCCGGCATGAAGCGCGCGGGCGCCGGCCGCATCGTCACCATCAGCTCCGGCGCCGGGCTGCAGGCGAGCCTGACCGGCATCCAGGCCTATTGCAGCGCCAAGCACGCCGTGATCGGTCTCACCCGCCAACTGGCGCATGAGCTCGGTCCCCACGGCATCACCGTCAACAGCGTGGCCCCCGGCCTGATCGTCAGCAACCCCGACACCGAAAAGCAATGGGCCGGCTACGGCGAGGCCGGCCAGGCCGCGATGGTCCAGAAGATCGCCATGCGCCGTCTTGGCACTCCCCAGGACATCGCCAACGCCGTCCTCTTCTTCGCCAGCCCCCTCGCCGCCTTCGTCAACGGCCAGATCCTTTCTGTAGATGGCGGCCGCTGATCTGTTCGACACATCCCAGGGGATGTGTTTAGGCTACGTCCATGCGGCGGGTCGTGCTGGACAGTTCGGTCGTCGTCTCCGCCTTCCGAAGCCGGCATGGCGCGTCGAACGCGGTCCTTGCATTGGTCGCTTCGCGAAGGATCGTTCCTCTGGCCACCCCGGCCTTGTTTCTGGAGTTCGAGGACGTGCTGAAACGACCCGAACAGCGAAGCGTCACCGGCCTCAGCCTGGCAGAGGTGGATGGGATTCTTGCCGCACTCGCGGCTGCTATCGAGCCTGTCGAAGTTCGCTTCACCTGGCGTCCGCAACTGCCGGACGCGAACGATGAGATGGTTCTGGAGGCAGCCGTGAACGGGCAAGCCGATGCACTCGTCACCCATAATATCTCCGACTTCGCTGCCGCCGCCCCGTCCTTCGGACTGCTGGTCATCCCTCCAGCCGACTTGCTCGGGAGAGTCCGGACATGAGCAAGGCAACCTACCCCCTCAAGCTACCAACCTCCATCAAGGCCGCGGCAGCCCGCCTGGCAAAGGAGGATGGGGTCTCGCTCAATCAATGGATCGCCTCGGCAGTGGCGCAGAAGGTCGGCGCCGTGGAAACCGCGGCCGACTTTTTCCGTCGCCGGGCCGGCGACGCCCGGCCGAACGACCTTACAGCGTTGCTCCGGCAAGCACCGGATCGCCCGCCCGAACCGGGCGACGAGCAGCCGGTCCCTCCCGGAGTCTAGAGCGGGATGCCCTAAGATCGAATCGGGCTTCCCCCGGCTCGGCGTGATCT